>NZ_JBHSHY010000002.1:0-327243 GCF_042653205.1 Paenibacillus sp. GCM10023250
GCCGCCAAGGCTGCGGCCGGCGAGCCGCGTCTGGCGCTGCGGCTCGACCAGCTCGCCGGCGCGCAGCGGCTCGAGGGCGAAGCCGCCGAGCTGGCGGCGGGCGTCGCGGCCGGCGAGGCGCGTGCCCGCGATGCCGCGGAGCGCCGGCGCGCCTACGGCGAGCAGGCCGCGAAGGCGCAGGAAATGCTTGGCCGCGCGGCGGCCAAGCAGGCGGAGCTGCGCGCCGAGCTGAAGGCAGCGGAGCTGACCGCCGCGGACCGCGAGAGGCGCGCGCGCCTGACGAAGCGGCTGCAGCAGCACGGCCAGCTGGCCGCGCAGGCGGAAGCGTCGCGGGCGGAGCTGGACGCGGCCGCCGGGCGTCTGGCGCAGGCGCAGGCAGCCCGGGAGGCGGCCCGGGCCGAGCATCGGGCGGCGCGCGAGGCGCTGGCCGCGCAGGCGGCCGAGCTGCTGCCGGCCGGCGGCGTGCTGGCGCACGCGGCCGGCAAGCTGCGGGAAGCCGCGGCCGCGATTCCGATATGGGCGGAACGCGCGCGGGAGGCGCAGCGCGAGCAGGCGCGCCTGGAGCTCGCCGCGCAGCTGGCTGCGGATTTGCGGGACGGCGATGCATGTCCCGTCTGCGGGTCGCGCGAGCATCATGCGCGGCACCGCGCGCCGTTCGCGGCGGAGGAACGCGCGGACGCGCTGCTTCGCGGCTGGGAGGAGCTGAACGTCCGCTGCCAGCGGCTGCAGCTCGAGCTCTCGCCGCTGCAGGCGCGGGCGGAAGCCGCCGCGGAGCGGCTGCTGGAGACACTCGAAGCTAGCCGCTTCGAGGAAGCGAACGCGGGAGCGGCGACGTCCGGTGCCGAGCGGGAATTCGGCGCCGCACACGGTTCCGGCCAAGCGGCTGATGCGGCTTCCGGACAGGATGCCGCCTCCGGGCAGGACGCCGGAGCCGCGGCCGCGCTCGGTGCCGCGGAGAGGCTCCGCCGGGAGGTGGCGGCCGCGGCGGAAGCGGCGGTCGCGGCGCAGGCGGAATCGCTCGCCGCGCTCGCGCCGGCCGGGCTTGAAATGGCGCCGGCGGAAGCGCTGGACCGCTGCGCGCGGGCGCTGGACGCGGTCCGCGAACTGACGGCCGCCGCCGGCCAGCGGCTCGCGGCCGGCGAGAAGGCCGCGGCCGCCGCGCGCGCCCGCTGCGCGGAGACGGAGCGCCGGCTCGAGCAGAGCGCGGCGGCCTGCGCGACGCAGGAAGCGCTGGCCGACCGCGCGCGGGCGCATGAAGCGCAGTGCCGGCAAGCGCTGGAGCGCGAGCTCGCGGAGTGGACGGCCGAGCTCGGGCCGGAGCTGAACCCGGATACGGCGGAAGCGGCGCTGAACGCGCTCGACCGGCGGGAAGCCGCCGCGGACGAGCTGCGCGGCCGTCTGGACCGCAGCGTCACGTACATTGAGGAGACGACGCGGACGAAGGATGAGAGCGAGAAGCTCGCCAACGAAGCCGAGCTGGAAGCCGTCGGGCTGGAAGCGTCGCTTCATGCCCGGCGTGAGCAGCTGGACGAGAAGCGGCAGCATTTGGCTGCCATCACGGGCGGACAGCCGGCCGCTTCGTTGCTTCGCGAGGCGGAGCGGGAGCTCGCCGAGCTGCGGACCCGGACCGCCGAGCGCTCGCGGCGTCACGAAGACGCGCAGCGGGAGCTGCAGCAGGCGGCTGAGCAGCGGACCGGGGCCATGGAAGCCGAACGCGCCGCGGAGGAGCGCCGGCGCGAAGCCGACGCCGAGCGGACGGCCGCCTTGGAGCGGTCGCCGTTCGAGAGCGAGGAGGAGGTCAACGCCCTCAGGCCGATGCTGGATCGGCAGGCTGCGATCGCGGACCTCGTGGCGAAGCACCGGGAAGAAGAGCGGCAGCTAGCGGCACAGGCGTCCCTGCTGCGCGAGCAGCTCGGCGGCCGCACACTGACGGAAGAGGAATGGGAGACATCCGCCGCGGAGCTCGCTTCGCGGCGCGCGGCAAGCGAGCTTGGCCTGCAGGAGGCCGCGAAGGCGGAACGGGATCTGGAGTCGCTGCGCGGCAAGCAGGAACGATGGCTCGCGCTGGAGGAGAAGCGCTCGGACATGGAGCGGCTGACGAATCGGCTGAAATCGCTGCAGACCGTCTTCCGCGGCAATGCGTTCGTGGAATACGTCGCCGAGGAGCAGCTGGTGCAGGTGTGCCGGGCCGCTTCGGAGCGGCTGGGCTTCCTGACCAAGCGCCGTTACGCGCTTGAGGTCGATTCCGGCGGCGGCTTCGTCATCCGCGACGATGCCGCGGGCGGCATCCGGCGTCCGGTATCGACGCTCTCCGGCGGGGAGACGTTCCTCGCGTCGCTTGCGCTTGCGCTCGCGCTGTCGGGCCAAATCCAGCTGCGGGGCAAGTATCCGCTTCAGTTTTTCTTCCTGGACGAGGGCTTCGGCACGCTGGATCCCGAGCTGCTGGACACGGTCATCACCGCGCTCGAGAAGCTGCACCACGAGACGCTCGCGGTCGGCGTTATCAGCCACGTGCCGGAGCTGCGGGCAAGGCTGCCGCGGCGGCTGATCGTCACCCCGCCGGAGCCGTTCGGCCGGGGGAGCACGGTCGAGCTGGAGACGATGTGACGGAACTGTTAACGTTGGGCGCGTCCGGTTGCTTTCTGTGCGGGAAACCGCTAACGTAGGGAGAGAATGCCAGGGGAGCCATTATAGGTCTAACTGGCGGAACTTGCGTGCGTAGGGGGCAGTCTTGTGGAAGAGCAGCAGGCCAAACGGCCGATTTTCACGCCGATCGTGCTGTTATTGCTGACCGTCAGCTTAATCGGCAACGTGTTCTTATATTCCAAACTCATTCAGAACGACCAGACGTCCAAGGAAGACCGCGGCGCGGCGGTCATTCGCTCCGGCAACGGCGCGAAAGCGTTCTTCGACGAAGCCGCCGCCGATACAGGCGACCTGCTCGCGAAGGGAGACATCGCGGGCCGCATGCTGGCGAAGAGCAAGCTGCTGGCCGCCTACCGGCAAGCTTCGTCCGCGGCGGACTTCATCCGGGCGGCCGAAGACGCGAACGGCAGGAAGTTTGCGGCGCGGCGCGGCGCGGATGAGTTCCTGGATCAATCGCTCGCGTCGCTGCAAGCGATCGGCAATCACGAGGGGCCGCTCACTTCAGGGGAGCAGGCATACTTGAATGAATTGCTTCATGTATTCAACGCCTGCCGGCAGGAGCTGTCGGCCTTCCAGCACGAGACGATCAACAAGGAGCAGTCGCTTGCCATTCTGGTCGACGCCAGCTGGCTGTCCGTCGCCGGCAGCGTGCTGACGGAAATGAACAAACCCGCGGACCTCGCGTACAAGGGTTGAATGAATCGAGATGAATAATAAGACCGGCCACGGTTCCTTTTGCCTAGGAACGCGGCCGGTCTTTTGCATGTATGCTTCTCGCAGCATCTAGATCGCTTCGAGATGCGACTCGATCCCTTCTAGATGCAACTCGATCACTGCTCGATGCAACTCGATCAACTCGATCGCTGCTCGATGCAATTCGATCGTCCTTCCGAGCCCACTCCGGACTACCGATCCGTCAAACCCTGGCTTGCAGCTTTTCCAACTCGCCGATGAGCCGTCCGGCGGCCAGACGGCCGCTCGAGAAGGCGCGTTCCGCCAGCTCGCCTTTGCCCTCGCAGCCGTCCCCGCAAAAATAAAACGGCATGCTTTCGATCCGTATCGGCAACAGCTTGTTGCCCGCGACGTTTTTGACGCTCTGCACCATCGCCTTCTTCGAGACGCGCTTGACGGCAACGGCGTCCCGCCAGCCCGGATAGTGGCGGTCGAACAGCGCTTCCATCTGTGCCGTCCGCTCCTCGAGGTAAGCTTTCCGGTCAGCTTCGCCGCCGCTTCGCTCGTCGCTGAGGTAGGCGATGCCCTGCAGCAGCTGCCCGCCCTCCGGCACGAGGGTATGATCCGTCGCGGACACGTCCGAGATGAACAGCTTATGGTTCATGTCGCTGATATAGCTGAACGGCCGGGCGATGACCTGATGCAGACCGACGTCGTAGACCATCGCTTCCGTGGCGGTATTGCGCTCGTACGGCTCGAGGAACGGTTCCCACGGCGTGCCGCGCAGCAGCTTGACGACCTGCTGGACCGGCATCGCGAAGACGACGCGGTCGAATGCTTCCTCGCGCGATTTCGTCGTCAAGACGTATCGGCCGTGCTCGTACCGGATGCCGTCGACGCCTTCCTGCAGGGCGATCGTCCAGCGCGTGGACAGGCTGATCTTGTCCCGCAGCTGATCGGTGATGACAGCCCAGCTGCCGAGCACGTAATTGACCGGACGCTGGGACAGGAACAGGTTATGGTAATAGTCGGCGATGACGGGACCAGGCACGCGGCGCGCGTCCTCAGGCGTGATGAAGAAGTTGCTGCACACCAGATGCTCCCATAATTCCTTGACGTCCTCGCCCGCGCCGGATTCCCGCAGGTAATCCCCGAGCGTCGCGTAATGCTTCAACTGGTGGATGTTCGCGATGATCGCCGTGATCTCCCCGACGAACCGAACCTTCTGCATCGCGCTCAAAATATCCGTCTTGACCAGGTTGATGAAATCGAGCGGCGCCGGCGTCAGCCGCTCGCCTTTCTCGTACATGACCTTCCGCTTGTCGACCTGCTTGCTCCCGAAGCGCAGATGCAGCTCCCGCTCCATCACGGTGAGGGTGTGACGGTCGAGGCCGTAGACGGCGTGCGCGCCGTAATTGAGCGTGAACCCGGCCTTCTCGTAGGTAAACGCGCGTCCGCCCAGCTGCGGGCTCCTCTCGAACAACACGCCTTCGACGTCCGGCTGGACTGATAGGTACGCGGCCGCCGTCAATCCGGCGAGTCCGCCTCCGATAATCGCCACTCTCATGCTGCTTGCCTCCTCCCAACGAATCGACGGCCAAGCCGGCCTAAGCGGCCCGAAGCCCCCCGAAGCCCCCCGGCTCGGCCTGTCTCCTTGGAGCGCTGCGTCGCCGCGCGCTCTTGCTTTTTCCATTATACGCGCGGCAAGATGGCCGATCTATCTCGTTTTCGGCTGATATTCCCATCGAATCGGCATCGATCCGCACTCGGGATAAACGCCCATTTTGCCCGCCCATAGGCGCCATTTGCCCACGGGCGAATATCATGGTAATAGATTGAAGGAGGTCATGTGAAGAGATGGAGAAGAAAGTGACAACGTCCCCGGTCGGCAAGCCGTCCTCGAAAGGCGCGACGATTGCCCCGGCGAGCAAACCGTCGTCGAAGGGAATCGCCGCCTTCCAGCTGGGGAAGGCATCCAAAGGCGCGACCGGCAAAAAGTCGACCGGAACGATCCCGGCCCCGCCGTCGAAGACGCCGACGGCGCCGATCGGGACGCCAAAGCCGAGCACGCATCACGTCCATAAGCATGAAATGAAGCATTGGTGCCACGAGCACATGCACCGCTACGTGCTCGCGCATACGCACGACGGCTGGTGCTGCGACGGCTTCATCGAGCATATCGACGACGAAGTCGTCTGCCTGGCGGTGCCCCATTGCGGCGGCATGGACCGCGCGTTTTTCCCAGGACCGTTTTTCCCGCCGCTGTACCCGTATCCGTTCTTCCCCCGACGCCGTTTCTACCGGCAGGTATTCCCGCTCGCGGCGCTCGTCGGCCTGTCGCTGCTGCCGTATTATTAAGCCTTGGCGGCCTTCGCTGCCGCCCCGTCCGCACGAACCAGCGTTCAACGACCGGACGCTGGTTCCTCGCATTGGACTTGCTTACTTTTTTTCGATATGATGGATAGCAGGTAGCACCGATATCGGCGGGAAAGGAGCTTTAAGCATGGATTGCATTTTTTGCGGCATCATTGAGGGCAGCATTCCGTCCAACAAAGTGTTCGAAAGCGACCGCGTCGTGGCTTTCCGCGACATTCAGCCCGCGGCGCCCGTACATATCCTCATCATCCCGAAGAAGCATATCCCGACGATGAACGACGTGACGTCCGAGGACGACGCGCTGATGGCGGAGCTGTTCGCGGCCGCCCGGCAGATCGCGGGGGAGCTCGGCATCGCGGAATCCGGCTACCGTCTCGTCAACAACGTGAACGGCGACGGCGGACAAGTCGTGTATCATCTGCATCTTCACCTGCTCGGCGGGACGAAGCTGAAGGGCCTCAATTAGGTAAAAAAATAGCTTGTCCGTTCAAGTTGACACTGCCTTTCGTTATCAACTATAATTAAATTTGATGAACCGTGTTAACTTTCTTGGACGGTCTGATTCGGAGGGAGGGAAAACTGGTGTCTGAAACAAAAGTTCGCAAAAACGAGACGATCGATGCTGCACTCCGCCGCTTCAAACGTACCATCGCAAAGGATGGCGTATTGGCCGAGGTGAAGAAACGCAAGCATTATGAGAAGCCTAGTGTCAAGCGTAAGTTGAAGTCCGAGGCTGCGCGCAAGAGAAAGTTTTAGGAGGATCCTTCCACGATGAACCTTAGCGAACGATTGAACGACGATATGAAGCAGGCGATGAAGAGCCAGGACAAATTCAAGCTCACGACGATTCGGATGCTCCGCGCATCCATCAAGAATCAGGAGATCGAGCTGAAACGTCCGCTTGAAGACGCCGAAGTGCTTGATATCTTAAGTCGTGAGATCAAACAACGTAAAGATTCCCTCCAAGAATTTGAAAAAGCCGGCCGCGACGAGCTTGCGAAAGGCGTCGCAGCAGAAATTGAAATTATTAGTGAATACCTGCCTCAGCAGCTGACCGAAGAAGAGATCAAGTTGATTGTTCAGCAGACCATCCAGGAAACCGGTGCTTCTTCGAAAGCCGAGATGGGGAAAGTCATGAGCGCTCTTATGCCGAAAGTCAAAGGGCGTGCTGATGGTAAACTAGTAAACACATTTGTGCAGCAATTTCTGCAATAACATAGGCTGACAGCCAAACACTCCTCCTTCGGGGGAGTGTTTTTTCGTGCTGCCGCCGGCCCGGCCCCTATTGACACGGCGACTTCGGGTGGGCGACAATTAGGGCTAACCTACCGAAACGAGGCTCCGCGTCCATGCTGCGAAATTGGAAAGACATTTTACTGCTCGCCATTCCATCCTTGGTTTCCTTTGCAAGCGCTACCGTCGTCGGCACCATCAATCTGATCATCGTCGGGCAGCTCGGCTCGCTCATCATCGCGATCGTCGGCGTATCCAACATCATTATGTACAATGCGTTCGCCTTGTTCTCCGGCATCGGGCACACCGTCAATTATCTCGTCGCGCAAAATTACGGGGCGGGCGACATGAAGCGGGGCATTCAGCGGACCTACATCGCGATGTACATGTGTCTGACGTTCGCACTGCTGATCGCGCTGGTCGGCCTGGTCGGCGCCGACGACGTGCTGCGGTGGACCGGCGGCTCGTCGGAGCTCGTGCACACGGGCACCTTCTATCTGGAGCTGCGGTTTTACGCCATGTCCTTTGGCATCGTCAATTTCGCGTTTCACGGCTTTTTGCGCGGCATCGGGGCGACCAAAATGTCCATGATCGTCTCGTTGATGGCGAACGTGCCGATCCTCGTCCTCACGTACCTGCTGACGTACGGCAAGCTCGGCCTGCCGGAGCTCGGGTTAAAGGGCGCGGGGTACGCCATACTAATCGGCGAAAGCGCTCAGACGCTTATTTGCGCGTTCATCTTCTTCTTCGTGCTGAACAAGAAGTTTCAGACCCGGCGTTACTTGACCTTGACGTTCAAGTGGGTCGAAATGAAGCTGATCGCGCAGGAGAGCGGCAAGCTCGGCATGCAGGAATTTTCGCTCAGCCTCTCGATGTATATCTTCACGGCGTTCGTCGCGCGGCTCGGCGACCAGGCGCTGGCGGCCAACGAAGTGGCGCTCAGCATTATGTCCTTTGGCTTCATGCCGGCCTTCGCGTTCGGCTCGACCGCGACGATCCTCGTCGGGCAGTTCGTGGGCAAAGGGACGCCGCTGCTCGGCCGGCGCGTCGGCACGGACACGGCGATATTGGGCGGCACGTTCCTCGTGCTGCTCGGAACGGGGGAATTTATTTTCGCCGAGCATATTACGCATCTGTATACGAACGACGCCGAGGTGTACCAGCTCGCCGCTTACTTGATCAAGGCGTCCGCGTACCTGCAAATCTTCGACGGCCTGCTGAACTTCTACGCGGGCGGGCTGCGCGGCATCGGCGACACGACGTTTTTGCTGCGGGTTTCGTTCATCGTCAGCTGGTTTCTGTTCGTGCCGCTCGCCTACCTGTTCATCTTCGTCTTCCATTGGGGGAGCATGGGCGCCTGGCTGGCGCTGTACACGTTCCTGATGGTATTCGGCTTGTCGGTCATGGTCCGGTTCTACCGGACGGACTGGACTGCGGTCCGGCTGAAAGAAGCCGCGCATGCGTAAGGGTTGAAACATGTCGGGGCCGCATCCGTACTAGAGGAGTAGGTTGCGTCGTGCGATAGGCGTACAAAGGAGGGGCTAGTGTGCGGAAAGTCCAGCGTTGGAACTCCAGGTGGCTGCTGTCCGTCGCCGTGCTGCTCGGATTCGTGCTCGCGGGAACGGCGGCCGCAGTGCCGAAAGCCGCGGCCGCCGGCGATTCCGTCGGCTCGACGGTTTACGTTGTCAAAGCAGACCGGTCGGTGGAAACCGGGCTGTACCAGCATTTGAAACGGGCTTATAAGGAAGCCGAGGAGGCGAAAGCGAGCCGGGTGCTGCTCGTGCTCGACACGCTCGGCGGGCGGGTCGACAGCGCGCTTGACATCGGGGAGCTGGTCCGCGAAAGCAAGGTGCCTACGGCCGCCTACGTGCAGGGCAAGGCCGTATCGGCCGGCACGTACATCGCGCTGAACGCGAAGCAGATCGTCATGCAGCCGGGCAGCACCATCGGCGCGGCGGCCGTCGTGGACGAAACCGGAACGCTCGTCGACAATCCGAAGACGGTGTCGTTTTGGACGGAGACGATGAAGTCCGCGGCGGAATTGAACGGGCGCAACCCCGACATCGCCGCGGCCATGGTCAATCCGTCACTGACGGTCGAGCTGAAGGAGCTAGGGCGCACGAAGGAGAAGGGCGAGGTGCTGGCGCTGACCGCCCAGGAAGCGGTCAAGGCCGGCTATGCCGAGTATACGGCGGAGACGGAGCAAGCGGCGATCGACGGCTTGAAGCTGGATCAGCCGAACGTGGTCCATTATGAAGCGAGCGTGCTGGAGAAGATCGGCGATTTCCTGACGCATCCCGCCGTCATGACGATTCTGCTGATCATCGGCATCGCCGGCATCGCCGTCGAATTCCTGGTGCCCGGCTTCGGGGTGCCCGGGGTTATCGGCGCGCTGGCGTTCGTGCTTTACTTCTTCGGCCATTACGTGACGGGGTTCGCCGGCTTCGAGGACGTCGCGCTGTTCATCGCGGGTCTCTTGCTGCTCGTCTCGGAGTTCTTCCTGCCGAGCTTCGGCATCCTCGGCATTCTCGGGTCCTCCGCGCTCGTCGCGGGCGTCCTGCTTGCTTCGCCGAGTCCCAAGTCCGCGCTGCTCTCGCTCGTCGTCGCGCTCGTCGCCGCGGCCGTCATCGTTTACTTGGTCGCGAGGCGCTTCGCGCATCAGGGCGTGTGGAACAAATTCATCCTGCGGGACCAGCTCACGACCGACAAGGGGTATTCTTCCTCAGCGAACAAAGCGGACTATCTCGGCCGCAGCGGCGTCGCGTTGACGCCACTGCGGCCGGCCGGCACGGCGCGCTTCGGCGACGAGCGCGTCGACGTGGTAACGTCCGGCGAGTTCGTCGCGCCGCATTCGGAAGTGGTCGTCGTCAAAGTCGAGGGCACCCGCGTCGTTGTAAGGCCGAAAGGCGAGAATGAATAATTTGGAGGGATTTCAGTGACGCTTGATCCGACCGTAACGATCATCATCATCGTCGTGCTTGCCGTAATCGCTATTTCCGTATTTTTAAGCTTCTTCCCGATCATGCTGTGGATTTCCGCGCTCGCGTCCGGCGTTCGCGTCGGCATTATTACGCTTGTCGCCATGCGGCTGCGCCGCGTCGTCCCGAGCCGCATCGTCAATCCGCTGATCAAGGCGACCAAGGCCGGGCTCGGCCTCACGATCAATCAGCTGGAAAGCCACTTCCTGGCCGGCGGCAACGTCGACCGGGTCGTCAATTCGCTGATCGCGGCGCAGCGCGCCAACATCGAGCTGGAATTCGAGCGCGCCGCCGCTATCGACCTGGCGGGACGCGACGTGCTGCAGGCCGTGCAGATGAGCGTCAACCCGCGCGTCATCGAGACGCCGATCGTCGCCGCGGTCGCGAAGAACGGCATCGAAGTAAAGGTTAAGGCCCGCGTCACCGTGCGCGCGAACATCGACCGGCTCGTCGGCGGCGCCGGCGAAGAAACGATCATCGCCCGCGTCGGCGAAGGCATTGTCACAACGGTCGGCTCCTCCGAGTCGCACAAGGACGTCCTTGAAAATCCGGATCTCATTTCCCGCACGGTGCTTGGCAAAGGGCTCGACGCGGGCACGGCGTTCGAGATTCTGTCCATCGACATCGCGGACGTCGACGTCGGCAAAAACATCGGCGCCCATCTGCAGACGGAGCAGGCGGAAGCCGACAAACGGATCGCTCAGGCGAAGGCGGAAGAGCGCCGCGCCATGGCCGTCGCGCAGGAGCAGGAAATGAAAGCCCGCGTCGTCGAGATGCGCGCGCTCGTCGTGGAAGCAGAGTCCCAAGTGCCGCTCGCCATGTCCGAGGCGCTCAAGTCCGGCAAAATCGGCGTGCTGGATTACATGAACTTCAAAAATATCGAAGCCGATACGAGCATGCGGAATTCGATCGGCAAAGACGGGACCGAGAAGGATGAGCGGTAATGGCCGGCGGCCGCTTGCCGGTTGATCCGAACGGGGAGGTGACCGCATGGAAGAGCTGCTGAAGCTGCTGTTCTCGAATATTTACGTCGTCATCATCATCGCGGGCATCGTGCTGTCGCTGCTGAACAAGGCGCGCGGCAAGCAAGGTTCCGGCAGCAACCGGATGCCGCCCTTCGGCGGAGGCTCCGCCGGACGTCCGCTGCCCCGGCCGCTTGCCGGCCGCCCGCCGCAGCGGCCGGAAGCCCGAAGCGCGCAGCAGCAGGCGATGCCGCGGCAGGAAGGCGGTGAGCCAGCGAGCGCGGCTGCACCGCCGCCGGAAACGGCCGGTCCGCTGGGCGGGTCGGTGTATACGTCGCGGATGAATCCGTCCGGCGCAAGCGTTAGCGAGGAGTCGGTCAGCGCCGAGCTTACCGGCGGCACGCTGCTGGCGCGCGCGCTCGAAGCGGAGCGCGCCTCCGGGGCGTTCCCGAAGCCGTCCGAAAGCGCGCCGGTTCCGGCATCCGCTCGTCCGCAGACGGGCAGTGCGGCGTTCCGCGCGCCGCGCGGCCAAGACCTCCGTCAGGCGTTCGTCATGTCCGAGGTGCTTGGACCGCCCAGATCGAAGCGGCCGCTCAAGCAGAAGTAAGCGGCATTGCCGCAAGCATCCGTTCCTTTCGGAACGGGTGCTTTTTTAATTTGCGCGTCTGCCGCGGGAGCGGCCCCGGCGTTCTCATATTTCCAGTCCTTCCCGCATAGTTTGGTACAGTACGGGAAGGGGGCCTCTGCCAGGATGCGCCGCATCAATCGCAAACTTCGAAAAATGGCTGCCGATTTGCTGGACCTGCCGCAGGACGTCGTTTTGGATTTGCCCCGTCTCACGATGATCGGCGACCGGCAGCTGTATATTGAGAACCATCGCGGCGTCCTGCATTTCTCCAGCGACAAGCTGCGACTGGCCCTGAGCAAAGGCGAACTCGAAGTGACCGGGAGCGACCTGGTCATTCGCACCATTTGGACGGAAGAAGTATTCGTGGAAGGCATCATAAAAAATATCGAGGTCCGAGAATAAGGGGGCATACGGATGGATGCGACATGGATGCAATGGCTGCGGGGCTTCGTCGCGGTCACCATACGCGGCCGGGAGCTGGAGCGGCTCGTGAACGAAGCGCTCGCGGATGGGCTGCGGCTGTGGTCCATTCGCCGCACGAAGGAAGGCGAGCTGGGCTGCTTCGTCGTCCTGGGCGATTATTTCCGGCTGCGGCCGCTGCTGAAGCGGACAGGCTGCCGGGTGCATGTCCAAGAGCGGCTCGGCATGCCGTTCTGGCTGCAGCGGATGCGGAAGCGCGTTTTTTTTGCGGCGGGGCTCGTCCTGTTCTTTGTCGGGATGTACTTGCTCTCCTCGCTCGTCTGGTCGATCGACGTGCAGGGCAACGACAAGCTGTCGGACGAGCAAATCCTGCAAGCGGCCAAGGCGGAGGGGTTGTATCCATTCCAATGGTCGTTCCGGCTGGAGGACTCGTCCGTCCTATCGCGCCATCTGGCGCAGAAGCTGCCGGGAGCGGCCTGGATCGGCGTGGAGAAGAGAGGCACGCACGTGACGATCCGGATCGTGGAATCGGCCACGCCGGAACCCAAGCCCCTGCTCAATCCCCGCCATCTCGTCGCCTCCACGGACGCGGTCGTCACGAAAGTGATGGCGGAGACCGGAAACCCGATGGTCCGGCCGAATATGAAGGTCAAGCAGGGCGATATTCTGATCTCGGGCCTGCTCGGCGACGCGGCGAACGGCAAGGCGGTCGTGGCCAAGGGCGAGGTGAAGGGGCTCGTCTGGCACGAATACGACATCGTATCGCCGCTGACGCGGACGACGAAAGTATACACGGGCAACAAGAAAGTGATCTGGTACGGCGTCGCGGGCGGCCGGGGCCTTCAGGTCAGCGGCTTCGGCAAAATCCCGTACGCCATGTACGAGCGCGTGACGGAGGAGGACCGGGCGGCGTGGCGGACGCTGAAGCTGCCGTTCGGGCGAATGAAGGAGACGATTCTGGAGGTCAAGATGCAGCAGCAGACGGTGAGCGCCGAGCAGGCCAGAGCGGAGGGCATCGAGCAGGCGAAGGCCGATTTGCTGGCCAAAGTCGGGCCTGGCGCGCAGATTCTCGCGGAAAACATTTTGCATGAAAAGACGGACAATGGTAAAGTTTATTTGAAAGTGTTTTTCGAAGTGGACCAGTCGATCGTGAAAGAGAGACCTTTAGTTCAAATGCAAGGGGACTGAGAATGTTTGCCGAATGAATTCAAGGTAGTCAAAATTCCGCTCGCGAACGCGGCGGAAGGGCTGGCGCTGTTCGGCCCGCAGGATAAATATTTGCGGCTCGTGCAGCAGCAGTCGTCCTCCGACATCATGTCGCGCGAGGCGGAGATCGCGATCTCCGGCCCGGCCGACGAGGTCGAATCGCTTGAGCAATTGTACACGGTGCTCCAGCAGCTCGTCCGAGGCGGGTACTCGCCGTCGGAGCGGGATATCGCGTACGCACTCGACTTGTCCCGCACGCTGCAGGCCGACCAGCTGCTCGACCTGTTTAAGGCGGAAATCACGACGACGTTCCGCGGCAAGCCGATTCGCGTCAAGACGATCGGCCAGCGGACTTACGTCAAAACGATCAAAAAAATGGATATTGTCTTCGGCATCGGACCAGCCGGGACGGGCAAAACGTACCTGGCCGTCGTGCTGGCCGTCGCGGCGCTCAAGGAAGGCTCGGTCAAACGGATCGTCCTGACCCGCCCCGCCGTGGAAGCGGGCGAGAATCTCGGCTTCCTGCCGGGCGATCTGCAGGAGAAGGTCGATCCGTATCTGCGGCCGCTCTACGACGCGCTGCACGACGTGCTGGGTCCCGATCAGACGACGAAAGCGTTCGAGCGCGGCCTGATCGAAGTCGCGCCGCTCGCGTACATGCGCGGACGAACGCTCGAGGACTCATTTATCATCCTGGATGAGGCGCAGAACACGACGCCGGAGCAGATGAAGATGTTCCTGACGCGGCTCGGCTTCGGCTCCAAGATGGTCGTCACCGGCGACGTCACCCAGATCGACCTGCCGCGGGGCAAGCGCTCCGGCCTCATCGAGGCGCAGCGGATCCTGCGGGACATCCCGGAAATCGGCTTCATCGTCTTCGGCGAACAGGACGTGGTCCGGCACTCGCTGGTGCAAAAAATCATTACCGCTTACAATTTGGACGCGGAGAATCGGGACGAATAAGCATACGGCTTGAACGGCAAAGCGTTCGCACGCGCTTTGCTCGTTCTTTTTTCCGGCGGGCTCGCCCGCTCGGCCCCCGCGCGCGAAGCGGAGGCCGGGAAAGATGAAATTCGTTTAATGGGCTTGTGTTCGGACAGCCGGAAGGTATAAAATCTCTTCAAGCCGCCGGACGGCAAGCCTTATCGGGTTTGAAGGGCCGGCAAGGCCTGCGTTTTCCCGTGTTAAGCGGGAGGCCGGGCTCCGAGACGCGCTTGGAATTCGCATCATACTGCACGCAGGGTTGAGATAGGGTCCAAGGGACGCAGTCCCTGGAGGTCCCGCGAGGTTCGGGGGATTTTGAGGGATGCACGCTCTAGGAGGATAGCAACGATGGATAATCAGCAGACCGTTCAAGAGGAAGCGAAGTCGTTCGATTGGAGCAAATGGAAGAACAGCGGTGCCGTTCGCTGGGTGCTGCTGCTGCTCTTCGTGCTGCTTTTTTATTTCAGTCTGGCGCCGCATCTGCTTCCGAAGACATATCACATCGAGCTGAACAAGGCGAGCGACCGCGATATCGAAGCACCGATGGAAATCAAGGACGAGAAAGCGACGCTGCAGGCGCAGGAGCTGGCGGCCGAACAGGTGGAACCGATCTATTCCATCGTCGCGCTCCGCAACGAAACGCTGTTGGAGCAAGTGTTCGCCCGGATGGAACAGCTGAATCAGGACGATCAAGTCTCGCTCGAGAACAAAGTGGCGATCTACCGCAGCGAGATTCCGCAGATGTACATCGACTACGTCGACCAGTTCGTCCGGACGAACAAAGGGAACGGCACCTATAACGACTCGCTGCTGGAAGAAATGGCGAACGTCGTCAAGGAGCAGGCGTACCGCATCCCGGAAGAGACGTTTTACAAAATGCCGCAGCTGACGCCGACGCAGCTGAACGAGATGCAGGTCGTGGCGGTCTCGATCGTCCATAAACTGATGGGCGATTCGCTGCGGGAGGCGGAGACGGCCCGCACGAAGGTCGCGGAGCTCGTCAACGCCAGCTCGCTCAGCGAGCGCAAGTCAAGGGAGATCGTGCAGGAGCTGGCGCGCTACGCGATCATGCCGAACAAATTCCTCGACAAGCAGGCGACGAACGACGCCCGCGTGGCGGCCAAGGAGAACACGCCGCCGGTCGTCATCAAGCAGGGCGACGTCCTCGTTCATAAAGGCGACGTAATCAACAAGGAGATGTACGACCGGCTCGCCTCGTTCGGCTTGCTGCAGACGAAGAAAAACTATTGGCCGCAGCTCGGCCTGCTGCTGTTCTCGGCGCTGTTTCTGATCGTCATCTACGGTTATCTGGAGAAGGCGTCGAATTTGAGCGGCGGCACGCGGACGGGATACACGAACGCGCAGCTGTGCATGCTGCTGCTGATCTATCTGCTAAACATTCTGGCAATGCATATCGTGGAGCTGACCCAGACGGCGGCGATGCCGTATGTTGGGTATTTGGCACCGACGGCGATGGGCGCGATGCTGATCGTGCTGCTGCTCGACGTGCAGCTGGCGGTCGTGAGCTCGTTCGTGTTCGCAATCATGGGCAGCATCATTTTCAATAACGACTCCGGCCGGATTTTCGATTTCGATTACGGCTTTACGACGGCGGTCGTCTCGTTCGCGGCGATCTTCGCCATCCACCGGGCGAGCCAGCGGTCGACGATTCTCAAGGCCGGCATCATGGCCAGCCTGTTCGGGTCGGCTTCGGCGCTCGCGATCATTCTGCTCGGCGAGCTGCCGGCCAAGACCGATCTTATCATGACCGTGGCCTTTGCGTTCGCGAGCGGGCTGCTGACGGCGATTCTCGTGGTTGGCCTCATGCCGTTCTTTGAGGTGACGTTCGGCATTCTGTCGGCGCTGAAGCTGGTCGAGCTGTCAAACCCGAACCACCCGCTGCTGCGCAAGCTGCTGACCGAAACGCCGGGCACGTATCATCACAGCGTCATGGTGGGCAATCTGTCCGAAGCGGCGGCGGAAGCGATCGGCGCGAACGGCCTCTTGTGCCGCGTCGGCTCGTTTTATCACGATATCGGGAAAACGAAGCGGCCCAGTTATTTTATCGAGAATCAGACAAACTATGAGAATCCGCACGATTCCATCGATCCGAAGCTTAGCAAATCCATTATCATCGCGCATGCGCGCGACGGGGTGGAGATGCTGAAGAACCACAAGCTGCCGAAGCCGATCCGCGACATCGCGGAGCAGCATCACGGCACGACGTTCTTGAAGTTTTTCTACCATAAGGCGCTCAAATTGGCGGAAGAGGCTGGCGTCGAGCCCGATTTCACCGAGGAGGATTTCCGCTACCCTGGTCCGAAAGCGCAGTCGAAGGAAGCCGCCATCGTGGGCATCGCCGACAGCGTCGAGGCGGCGGTACGCAGCATGCGCAGCCCGACCATGGAGCAGGTGGAATCGATGATTCACAAGATTATCAAAGGGCGTCTCGACGACGATCAATTCAACGAATGCGACCTGACGCTGAAAGAACTTGAGAAAATCGCGCAGACGTTGAAAGAAACCATCGTGGGCATTTTTCATTCGCGCATCGAATATCCGGAAGACGCGAAACCAAAGGAGCGGCTGGCATGAATTTGCAGTTGGACTGGAGCAACGATCAAGACAAGGTGGTCATCTCCGAAGCGTTCGTCGGCGTGCTAGAGCGGCTGCTGCAGCTCGCGGGAGAAGCGGAAGGCATAACGGAAGGGGAAGTGGCCCTTTCGTTCGTCGACGACGAGCAAATCCACCAATTGAACAAGGAATACCGCAACATCGACCGTCCGACGGACGTTCTGTCCTTCGCGATGCAGGAAGAAACGGACGAAGAATTGGACATTATTTACGAAGTGGACGACGAGAGCGATCCGATTCCGTACGACGGCATGCTCGGCGACATCATCATTTCCGCGGAACGCGCCAAGCTGCAGAGCGAAGAGTACGACCATTCGCTGGAGCGGGAGCTGGGTTTTCTGTTCGTGCACGGATTTCTGCATCTGATCGGCTACGACCATCAGGACGAGGAGAGCGAAGCCGTCATGACCGGAAAGCAGGAAGCGGTGCTGCAGCAGGCAGGCCTGACCCGCTAAGATGCGGCGGTTCCTCCGCAGCGTCGCCTACGCGTGGGCCGGTGTCCGCGCTGCCGTCCGGACGGAAGCGAACATGCGCCTCCATCTCGCCGCGGTCGCCTTGGTCAATGCCGCCGGCTGGCTGGCGGGGCTATCGCGGCCGGAATGGCTGGCGATCGTCATCGCGCAGGGCGCGGTGCTGGCGGCGGAGCTGCTGAACACGGCCGTCGAGCGCGTCGTCGACCTGGTCAGCCCGGATCCGCATCCGCTCGCGAAGGCCGCCAAGGACGCGGCCGCGGGCGCGGTGCTCGTGACCGCGGTCATGGCGCTCATCGTCGGCCTGATTGTGTTCGGCCCGCATATCGTGCCTTAACAAGAGAAAGGAAGGACCGCCATGTCCGATATCACCAAACAACCGCTGCCGGAGCAGTATCGGCAGCTGATGGAGCAAGCGATCGAAGCGAAGCGCAACGCGTACGTGCCGTATTCGAGGTTTCAAGTCGGTGCGGCGCTGCTCGACGCGGAGGGCGGCGTCCACCTCGGCTGCAACGTCGAGAACGCGGCGTACAGCCCGACGAACTGCGCCGAACGGACCGCGCTCTTCCGGGCGATCGCGGACGGCCGTGCGGCGAAGAGCTTTCAGGCCATCGCCGTCGTCGGGGACACCGATCTGCCGATTACGCCGTGCGGCGTCTGCCGCCAGGTGCTCGTGGAGCTTTGCGCGCCCGACATGCCCGTTATCATGGGCAATACGAAGGGCGACTGGAACATACTGACCGTGGACGAACTGCTGCCCGGCGCATTCTCGTCGAAGCAGCTGGAAGATGTATAAGACAGCTAGCGTAATGCCTGGAAGGGGACATTAGACCACCTATGAATGCAACTACGACCGGGTCCAAAGGATCCAAAGATAAATATCGCTCCGGCTTCGTCGCGATCGTCGGACGTCCGAACGTCGGCAAGTCGACGCTGATCAACGAAGTCATCGGTCAGAAAATCGCGATCATGTCGGACAAGCCGCAGACGACGCGCAACAAGATCCACGGCGTGTACACGACGGACCATTCGCAGATCGTGTTCCTCGATACGCCGGGCATCCATAAGCCTACCTCGAAGCTGGGGGATTTCATGGTGAAGTCGGCCATCGGCACACTCGGCGAAGTGGACGCGGCGCTCTTCCTGATCGACGTCTCCGAGGGATTGGGCGGAGGCGACCGCTTCATCATCGAAGCGATGAAGAAAGTCAAGACGCCGGTGTTCCTCGTCATGAACAAAATCGACAAGATCGAGCCGGACGCGCTGCTGCCGCTCATCGTGCAATATAAAGAGCTGTACGATTTCGCCGAAGTCATTCCGATCTCCGCGCTGCAAGGCAACAACGTCAACACGCTGCTGAAGGTGCTCGGCGATTATTTGCCGGAAGGCCCGCAGTATTACCCGGCGGATCAGGTGACGGACCATCCGGAGCAATTCGTCTGCGCCGAGCTCATCCGCGAGAAGATTCTGCACCTCACCCGGGAAGAAGTGCCGCACTCCATCGCCGTCACCATCGAAGACATGCGCGTGCAGGACAACGGCGTCGTCTATATCGGCGCGGTGATCTTCGTCGAGCGCGACTCGCAGAAGGGCATCGTGATCGGCAAGCAGGGCGCGCTGCTGAAGCAGGTCGGCAAAGAAGCGCGGCGCGATATCGAGACGCTGCTCGGCTCCCGCGTGTTTCTGGAGCTGTGGGTCAAGGTGAAGAAGGATTGGCGCAACCAGGACCGGGTTCTGAAGGACCTCGGCTTCCGCAACGATTGACGCCGGCCGCCGCCGGACAAGCAATAATTTGGCTGGGATAAGGGCTACCCGATCATCGCATCCTAATCCGTGAGCAACATTTCTGAGCGGAAAGGATGAATACGAATGCGAAATTTTTCGTGGAAGTATTTTACGCTGACCGGGGATGTGGAAGCTTTCTTGCTGTACCGGGAGATGGAGCGCCACGCGCCGGCCGAATCCGTTTCCGAAGAAGAGGAAGGGGAGCCTGCGGCCGAACGTGAAGGCGTCACCTAGCCCGTACACGGAGCGAGTTGGGGGAGAGGCTCATGCAGTACCGGGTCGAAGGGATCGTCATTCGAAGCACCGATTATGGGGAAGGCAACAAGATCGTCACGCTGCTGACGAATACGCACGGCAAAGCCGGGGTCGTCGTCCGCGGCGCGAAGAAACTGAAAAGCCGCCACGGCTCCCTGTCGCAGCTGTTCACGCATGGGGAGTATCTTTTTTTTCGCAGCAGCGGCTTGGGAACGTTGACGCATGGTGAGATCATCGAATCTCACCATGTTTTGCGTGAGCAGCTGGATATGGCGGCCTATGCGTCCTATGCCGCGGAACTGGTAGACCGCGCGCTGCAGGAGGAGGACGCCGGCGCGTTCATGTTCGAGCAGCTGAAGGCGTGCCTCGGCTCGCTCGCCGAAGGCAAGGATCCGCTCGTGACGACGCAGCTGTTCGAGATGAAGATTTTGCAGGCGGCCGGGTACGGACCGGACTTCGCCGCGTGCGCGTCATGCGGCAACGAAGCGGGACCTATGGCGCTGACCGCGAGAAGTGGCGGCATCCTGTGCAGCCGCTGCGCTTATAAGGATCCGCAGGCGATGCCGCTCGGCGAAAGCGCGCTCAAGCTGCTGCGCGTCTACCAGGGCATGGATCTTCGACGCCTCGGTAATGTTCAGCTCAAGGATGAGACGAAGCAGCAGCTGAAGACGGCGATGCGGCTCCTGATGGATACGCATATCGGCATTCCGCTGAAGTCGCGCGCGTTCCTGGACCAAATGGACAAGTATTCAATTTGAAATGGCTGCGATTGACACGGCGTCCTGGAATTGATAAGATAGGTTATTATTTATGTGTATAGACGATGATGGAGAAAGTAGTCGGCATGTCGTCCGATTGAAGCGAGCCGGGGATGGTGGAAGCCCGGACGGACCTGCGCGGCGAAGGGCGCTCCGGAGTTTACCGTATTGAAAAGCGGGCTTATCGCCGCCGTCTCCATGACGCGCCGGCAGTGAGCCAAGTAGGGTGGAACCGCGGAAGCACAAGCTTTCGTCCCTATGTCTGGAGCCAGACGTAGAGACGGAAGCTTTTTTTGACGTTCACTATGAATGAAGGAGAGAAGAAGCGCATGAATTTTCAGACCATGATTTTGACGCTGCAGCAATTCTGGGCGGAACAAAATTGCATTCTTGTCCAGCCGTACGACACGGAGAAAGGCGCCGGCACGATGAATCCGATGACGTTTCTGCGTTCCATCGGCCCCGAGCCGTGGAACGTCGCGTACGTCGAGCCTTCCCGCCGCCCAGCGGACGGCCGTTACGGGGAAAATCCGAACCGGCTATACCAGCACCATCAGTTCCAGGTGATTCTGAAGCCGTCGCCGGACAACATCCAGGAGCTGTACCTGGAAAGCCTGAAGCGGCTCGGCGTCGATCCGCTGCATCACGATATCCGGTTCGTGGAAGACAACTGGGAATCGCCGACGCTTGGCGCGTGGGGCCTCGGCTGGGAAGTGTGGCTCGACGGCATGGAAATTACGCAGTTCACGTACTTCCAGCAAGTCGGCGGCATCGACGCGAATCCCGTTGCCGTGGAAATCACGTACGGCATGGAGCGCCTCGCGTCCTATATTCAGGAGAAGGAAAACGTGTTCGATCTGGAATGGGTGGACGGCGTGTCCTACGGCGACGTCTTCCTGCAGCCGGAATACGAGCATTCGAAATATACGTTCGAAACGTCGGATACGGCGATGCTGTTCTCGCTGTTCAACATGTACGAGGAAGAAGCGAAGAAAACGTTGGAGCACAAGCTCGTCTTCCCAGCGTACGATTATGTGCTGAAATGTTCCCACACGTTCAACCTGCTGGACGCGCGCGGCGCGATCAGCGTCACGGAGCGGACGGGCTACATCATGCGTGTGCGCAACCTGGCGCGCGCGTGCGCGGCGGCGTATTTGGAAGAGCGGGAGCGTCTCGGCTTCCCGATGCTTAAGAAAGGAGCGAACGCCAATGGCTAAGGATCTGCTGCTGGAAATCGGACTGGAAGAGGTGCCGGCCCGCTTTGTGCGCGGCGCCATGAACCAATTGAAAGAGAAGACCGCGAAATGGCTGGAAACGAGCCGCATCGCGCACGGCGAAATCGAGGCGTACGGCACGCCGCGCCGCATCGCAGTGCTCGTTCGCGCCGTCGAGGAGAAGCAAGCCGACGTCCACGAAGAAGTGAAAGGGCCGTCCCGCAAAATCGCGGGAGGCGAGAACGGCGAATGGAGCAAGGCCGCGCTCGGCTTCGCCCGCAGCCAAGGCGTCGATCCGAGCGACTTCTTCTTCAAGGAGCTCGGCGGGGTCGAATACGTGTACGCGAACAAGAGCAGCATCGGTACGGCGACGGCCGACGTGCTGCCGGAAGGGCTGACGTCGCTCATCACATCGATGTCCTTCCCGAAAAACATGCGCTGGGGCAGCAACGACCTGCGCTTCGTGCGCCCGATCAAATGGCTCGTCGCCTTGTTCGGCGACGAAATCGTGCCGCTCGAAATCACGGCAGTGCGCAGCGGCCGGACGACGCGCGGCCATCGTTTCCTCGGCGCGGCTACCGACATTCCGGTGCCGGCCGATTACGCCGCGCGTCTGAAGGAACAGCACGTTATCGTCGACGCGGCCGAGCGCGAGGCGCTGATCGTGGAGCAGATCAACGCGCTGTCCGCCGAGAAGGGCTGGCACATCGCCGTTAAGGAAGACCTGCTGGAGGAAGTCGTCTTCCTCGTCGAATACCCGAACGCGCTGTTCGGCACGTTCGATGAATCGTTCCTGAACATTCCGCAGGAAGTATTGATCACGTCGATGCGCGAGCATCAGCGGTATTTCCCGGTGCTGGACAACAACGGGAAGTTGCTGCCGTACTTCGTGACGGTGCGCAACGGCGACCGGACGTCCATCGAGAACGTAGCCAAAGGGAACGAGAAGGTGCTGCGCGCGCGGCTGTCCGACGCGAAGTTCTTCTACGCCGAGGATCAGAAGCTCGCCATCGGCGACGCGCTGGCGAAGCTGGAGACGATCGTCTATCACGAGGAGCTCGGTACGGTCGCCGACAAGGTCCGCCGGATCGTGGATACGACGGGCAAGCTGACGGCCGTACTCGGCTTGGACGCGCAGGACGCGGCGGACGCCGCGCGCACGGCGGAGATCTGCAAGTTCGATCTCGTAACGCAAATGGTCTATGAGTTCCCCGAGCTTCAGGGCATCATGGGAGAAGACTACGCGCGCAAAGCCGGCGAACGCGAAGCCGTGGCGCGGGCGATCAACGAGCACTACCAGCCGCGCTTCGCCGGAGACCGGGCGCCGGCTTCCGTCGCGGGCGCCATCGTCAGCCTCGCCGATAAAATCGACACAATCGTCGGCTGCTTCTCCATCGGGATCATTCCGACGGGTTCCCAAGATCCGTACGCGCTTCGCCGCCAGGCGGCGGGCATCGTGCAAATCGTCTTGGCGCACGGCTTGAAGCTGCCGCTCGGCACGCTGTTCGACCTGTCGCTCGAGGTCCATGCCGCCCGCGGCATGAAGCGCGCCGCCGCAGACGTGCGCAAGGATCTTTACGAATTCTTCGCGCTGCGCGTGAAGAACGTGCTGACGGAGCAGAGCGTCCGCTACGACGTCATCGACGCCGTTATGGCCGTCGGCTACAACGACCTTCGGCAGACGGTCGACCGCGCGTCCGCGTTGACCGCCGCCGCGGCCGGCGAGCGCCGCGAGGAGTTCAAATTCGTCGTGGACGCGCTGAACCGCGTCTGCAACCTGGCGGCGAAGGCATCGTCCGGCGAAGTGAAGCCGTCCCTGTTTGCGGAAGCGGTGGAAGGCGAGCTGTACGGCGCTTGGACTTCGGTACGCGAAGGCATCGCGTCGCTCGTCGCGCAAGGCGATGCGGCCGCCGCGATCGTGAAGCTCTCCGCCTTGAAGGATCCGATCAACGCGTACTTCGACCGCGTCATGGTTATGGCCGAGGACGAGGCGGTGCGGGCGAATCGTCTGGCGACGCTGGCTTCGATCGCGGGCAGCGTCACGCAGGTGGCGGATTTCTCCAAGCTGGTATGGTAAGCGAACCGCCTCGCGGTTAGAATGAAGCGTTCCGTGCAGGCTTCAACGAGCCGCTTCGCGTTAGCGGACACGTCTTAGGAGAAGCCGGCAAGCACACCGCAACTTTAGGCGCGGATTCGCGTATTAGTAACCCGACTATCTTTGGAGAGGGGATCGAAATGCCAGCCGATACGCAGCCTGAAGTGATCATTTATGTCGTTTCCGATTCCGCCGGCGATACCGGCGAGCTTGTCGTCAGGGCTGCGGTAGCCCAATTTCATCCCATTCATACGGAAATCCGCCGCGTGCCGTTCGTGCACGACGAAGGCTCGCTCGAGCGCTACGTCGCGCAGGCGAAGCAGCACGGCGCGATCATGCTGTACACCCTCGTGCTTCCCGGCTTGCGGGAAGCGATGCTCGAGCTGGCGGAGAAGCACGCGGTGACGGCCATCGACCTGCTGGGCTCGCTGATCCAAAGCCTGGAGCAGAAGACGGACCGCAAGGCGCGCCAAGAGCCGGGACTGAACCACGTGCTGGACGAAAACTACTTCCGCAAGGTTGATGCCGTCGAGTTCGCCGTCAAGTACGACGACATGCGCGACACGACGGGCATCCTGAAAGCGGACATCGTGCTCGTCGGGGTGTCACGGACGTCCAAGACGCCGCTGTCGATGTATTTGGCGCACAAGCAGTTCAAGGTCGCGAACGTGCCGCTCATTCCGGAAGTCGGGCCTCCCCCGGAGCTGTTCCAAATCCCGAAGGAGAAGGTCGTCGGCCTTACCATCGACGTGCATTACTTGAACGGCATCCGCAAGGAACGGCTTAAGGCGCTCGGACTGCCGGATAGCGCTTCGTACGCGAAGGAGGACCGGATCGAGTTCGAGCTGCAGTATGCCGCGTCGGTCATGGAGAAAATCGGCTGCCTCGTCATCGACGTCTCCCACAAGGCGGTCGAAGAGACGGCCAGCCTGATCCTCGAGCACATCGAATCCGTTTGACCGCGGGGAAGCAGGATTTTTTGGTTATTTGCCGTATATAATAGTACGGAAGTTACATGAGAAGATGCGGTGGTGCTATGGTGACGGCGGAGCCAACGATCGTAGTCGATGCCGATGCGTGTCCGGTTAAGCGGGAAATTGTCGAAGCGGCCCGGGCGCACGGCGTGCCGGTGCTGATGGTCGCTTCGCATGACCACCGGCTTCAGCAAGAGGCCGGGGTCGAGATCATGCAGGTCGATCGCAGCGACCAAT
Source organism: Paenibacillus sp. GCM10023250 (assembly GCF_042653205.1). Taxonomy (NCBI): domain Bacteria; kingdom Bacillati; phylum Bacillota; class Bacilli; order Caryophanales; family Paenibacillaceae; genus Paenibacillus; species Paenibacillus sp. GCM10023250. Next base: position 24,528 of record NZ_JBHSHY010000002.1, read on the forward strand.
CGGTCGATCTGTATATCGCGAACCGCGTGCGGCGCGGCGACATCGTCGTCACGCAGGATTTCGGACTGGCCACGATCGCGCTCGCCCGGGGCGCGGTCGCCCTTTCCCCGAGGGGGGAGGAGTATCACGCCGGCAACATCGATTATTTGATGGAACGCAGGCACGCGCTTGCGAAACGGCGCCGGGGAGGCGGAAGAACGAAAGGGCCCAAGGCGATGTCGGACGAGGACCGGTTCCGCTTTCAGCAAAAGCTGACAAAAGTTTTGGAATCTCGGCAGGAGAATGGTGAACCGTAGCGAATAGTATTACTTGTTATTCAGGATGAAGGTGAAAGAGTATGGCTTACGGGAAAATACCGGATTCCGTTATCGAAGCGGTGCTCAGGCATCACGATATCGTCGAAACGGTAGCGAAATACGTTCACCTCTCGAAGCACGGGAAATACATGAAGGGGCTTTGCCCGTTCCATTCGGAGAAGACGCCGTCGTTCACGGTCACCCCCGAGAAAGGGATATTCTACTGCTACGGCTGCGGCAAGGGCGGCAACGCCATTAAGTTCATCGAGGAAATCGAAGAATATTCGTTTCCCGAGGCCGTACGCTTCATGGCGGACGAAGCCGGAATCCCGATCACGTGGGGCGGCGCGCCGGAAGGCCAGCGCAGCGACGAAGGGAACGGAGAACGCGACAAGCTGGTTCAGGCACATGAACTGGCGGTAAAATTGTATCATTATGTGCTCATGAACACGACGCACGGACAGCCGGCTCTGCAATACTTGCGTTCGCGCGGCGTAACCGACAAACAGATCGACCATTTTTTGATCGGTTACGCGCCGCCAGAATGGGACACGCTCGCGCGCTTTCTGGAGAAGCGGGAATTCGACCCGGCTTTGCTGGAGAAGGGCGGCCTGCTCATCGGCAAGCAGGACAAGAGCGGGTACATCGACCGTTTTCGGGACCGGATCATCTTTCCGATCTGGAACCGCGACGGCAAGGCGATCGCGCTCGCAGGACGGATGCTCGGCGAGGGTCAACCGAAGTATTTGAATTCCCCGGAGACGATGCTCTTCAATAAGAGCCGGAACTTGTACAATTTTCATCATGCCAGGGCGGCGATGCGCAAGAACAGGCGCGTCGTTTTGTTTGAAGGGTACATGGACGTCGTGAAAGCATGGAGCGCCGGCGTGCAGAACGTCGTGGCTTCGATGGGGACGTCTTTGACGGAGGAGCATGCGGCGGTGCTGCAGCGCAACGCGGACGAAGCGGTAATCTGCTATGACGGAGACAACGCGGGACAAGCCGCAGCGCTGAAGTCGATTCCGATTCTGGAGAAGGCCGGTCTGAAAGTACGAGTGGCGATGCTGCCGAAGGGCCTGGACCCGGACGAATTCATCGAGGCGAATGGCGCGCATGCCTTCATGCGCGAAATCATCGAACATCCGGTGTCCGCCACAAAATTTAAATTATTATATGCAAAGAAAAACCATATACTCCTAGAAGAAGAGGGACAGAAAAATTACTTGCTTGAAGCCGTACGCATCATCGCCGTGCTGGATTCGCCGACAGAGCGGGAATTTTACCTGAAGGAGCTGTCCCGGGAGTTCGATATGTCCTTGGATTCGCTGAAGCAAGACTGTTTTAACGAACGGCAGCAGCTTCAAAAAATGAAACCGCAAAGGGATAATAACGACAATTCGTGGAATAATGGTAGGAATGAAAACCGTGAAAACCGCCGGAAGTCCTCGGCCCCGCCCGTGCTGCCCGCGTACCAAGTAGCCGAGCGCAAGCTGCTTGCGCAAATGCTGCAAAGCGCGGATATCGCGAGCGCGGTGCACCGGAAGCTCGGGGAATCGTTTCATGTGGAGGATCACGCAGCGCTTGCTGCTTATTTATATGCTTATTATGCGCAAGGCCATGATCCGGATGTTAGCCGGTTTATTGCATCGCTTCAGGATGACCGTCTGGAACGGACGGCCGCTTCGATCTTGATGACGGACGACGACATGCCTTTCGACGAGCAGCTGCTCGACGATTATGTCAACGAAATCGTCAAGGTGCCGAAACTGCGGGAAGTCGAAGAGAAAAAAGAAGCCATGGTTCGGGCGGAGCGGTCCGGCGATATGCTGAAAGCGGCACAAATTGCAAGTGAGATTATAGCCCTAGAGAGACAGCTTAAAGGTCGGTAGGATGATCGTTTCTAGGGAGGAGGGAGTCGGAATATGGCGAATGATCAACATACTGAACTGGATACGGAACAGAAGCTGGAACTCGTCAAGGAACAGCTGATTGAACACGGTAAGAAGAGATCCTCCTTAACCTACAAAGAAATTATGGAGAAGCTTTCGCCGTTCGATCAGGATCCGGAACAAATCGATGAGTTTTTTGAACAGCTTGACGATATCGGCATCGAAGTGGTGAACGAGAACGACGAAGATCTTCCGCTCGGCGGCAGGGATGATCAGGAGCGGGATCAGGACGAATTTAACTTCGACGATGACTTGGCGCTCCCGCCCGGCATTAAGATAAACGATCCCGTACGGATGTACTTGAAGGAAATCGGCCGCGTCCCGCTGCTGTCGGCGGATGACGAAGTCGAACTCGCCAAGCGCATCGAACACGGCGACGAAGAAGCGAAGCGCAGACTGGCTGAGGCGAATCTTCGGCTCGTCGTCAGCATCGCCAAGCGCTACGTCGGCCGCGGCATGTTGTTCTTGGATCTGATTCAGGAAGGCAACATGGGCTTGATCAAAGCCGTCGAGAAGTTCGACCATACGAAGGGCTATAAATTCAGCACGTACGCCACGTGGTGGATCAGACAAGCGATCACCCGCGCGATCGCCGACCAAGCGCGGACGATCCGAATTCCGGTGCATATGGTGGAGACGATCAATAAGCTCGTCCGGGTATCCCGTCAGCTGCTTCAGGAGCTGGGCCGCGAACCGAGTCCGGAGGAAATCGCCGCGGAAATGGATCTGAGCACGGAAAAAGTCCGGGAAATCATGAAAATCGCGCAAGAGCCGGTGTCGCTCGAAACGCCGATCGGGGAAGAAGACGACTCGCACTTAGGGGATTTCATCGAAGATCAGGAGGCGCTCGCGCCAGCGGACGCCGCCGCGTACGAGCTGCTGAAGGAACAGCTGGAGGACGTGCTCGATACGCTCACCGAGCGCGAAGAGAACGTGCTGAGGCTTCGTTTCGGCCTGGATGACGGCCGTACCCGCACGCTGGAGGAAGTGGGCAAAGTGTTCGGCGTCACGCGCGAACGGATTCGCCAGATCGAAGCGAAGGCGCTGCGCAAGCTGCGGCATCCGTCCCGCAGCAAACGCTTGAAGGATTTTCTCGAATAAATTCCGGGACCTTACTGCTTCGTGCAGCAAGGTCTTTTTTGAAGAAAGGGACGAAATGGAATACCGTCGCCGCTTCGATGAAAGCCAACTTGACGTTAAGCGAGGGACGACACGACTGCCATGGATCAGGAACGACGTAAAACGATTGTCAAAGAGATCGAGCATTGGCGGCGCACCAAACTGCTGCCTGAGCAGTATTGCGACTTTCTGCTTAATCTGTATCTGGAAGAAGGAGAATCCCGGAAGCCGGCCTCGTTCGCCGGAAGAGCGGCGATCGTCGTCAAGGAAGCATCGGCGAAACAATGGCTGCTTACTTTTGGAATATTTTCCTTGATTTGTTTTATTGTTCTTTATTTTAACGGTTTTCATCCGGCATTGCAAATGGCGGTCATATTGACGGGCGTTTGTACCCTTCTCTATCTAGGTCAAAAGTACCGGAAAAGGAGCGAATCCGCCGGCTTGGGATTAATCGGCGGGGGAATGCTGCTCATGCTCGGCGCGGGGCTGTACATGCTGCAGCTGCATGATTGGGAAGCTTGGGGCTTGAAAGCCGGGCTCCTGTCGGTCTGCGCGCTCGTCTGGGTCGCGTTCGGCATCGGCGCCCGCATCCCGCTGCTTCACCTGTGCGGCTGGCTGGCGTCGTTCCTCGTGTACGCCTGGCTGCTGGCCAACAAGACGGAGGCCCCGGCTTGGTACGAGATTCAGCTGTACTGGGTGCCGCTGTCGTTCGCGTTCGGCTGGTTCAGCTGGTTCGTGCAGCGGTGGACGAAGCCGGCGGCTTCAATTCTGTTCGTGACCGGCGCGTTCGCCTGGTTCATGCCGGAGCTGTACGCAGCGCTGTTCGCGGAGGCGGCGGGCGGCATTCAACTGCAGCTGATCGTCAAAATTATCGCGGGAGGGGCGCTGCTCTTCTCGCTTCGAAAACAATGGATTGCGTGGGTGGCTTAACATGATCAAGCTGTCGAAACGATTACAAACGATCGCGGACCGCGTGACCGCGGGTTCGCGCGCCGCCGATATCGGCTCCGACCATGCGCTGCTGCCGGTCTATCTGGTGCAGGCCGGGAAGTGCCCGTCGGCGATTGCCGGCGAGCTGAACGACGGACCGCTGCAGGCGGCGAAGCGCCAGATCGCCGAAGCCGGCTTGTCGAAGGCCGTCGCAGCGCGCAAAGGGAACGGACTGGCCGTCCTCGAGCCGGGCGAAGCCGATACCGTCACCATCGCGGGGATGGGCGGCAGCCTGATGGCGGATATTTTGGAGACGGGCCGACTCGCCGGCAAGCTGGAAGGCGTCCGCGAGCTGGTGCTGCAGCCGAACGTCGGCGAGGAGCTCGTTCGCCGGTGGCTCTTCGGACACGGCTACGTGCTGCAGGGCGAATGGCTGTTGGAGGAGGACGGAAAGCTGTACGAGGTACTGCACGCGCTTCGCGAAGCGGACAGCCCGAAGGACGTTACGAACGAGCAGGTGTACGATCCGGATTTCCTGCCGGCCGGCATGGACGCGGAGCGGAAGCAACACTGGCTGTTCCGCATGGGGCCGTACCTGCTGCGCGGGCAGGCGGAGCTGCTGCCGGTGAAGTGGCGGCAGGAACACGACAAGCTGAGGCGGATCCGCGCGCAGCTCGAACAGTCCGAGCTTGCAGAATCACGCGGTAAGGAAGCGCAGCTGCGCGAAGAAATGGAAGCGATTGAGGAGGTGCTGTCTTGTTTGCAAACGGTCAAACCGTCGTCCAGCTTATAGAGCAGCTGGCGCCGAAGCATATCGCCATGGAGAACGATAAGATCGGCCTTCAGCTCGGAACGCTGCAGAAGGAAGTGAAGAAGGTGCTCGTGGCGCTCGACGTCACGCCGGAGGTCGTCGACGAGGCGATCGCGGCCGGCGCCGAGCTCATCGTCGCGCATCATGCGATCATCTACCGGCCGCTGGCGAAGCTCGACACCTCGACGCCCGCGGGCAAGCTGTACGAGAAGCTGATCAAGCACGATATCGCGGTTTACATCGCGCATACGAATCTTGACGTCGCGGACGGCGGCATCAACGATTGGATGGCCGACATGCTCGGCGTGCCCGCGGAGGGTCGCTCGGCGCTGGAGGACGTCCATACGGACAAGCTGTACAAGCTCGTCGTATTCGTGCCGGAGACGCATCATGAGCAGGTGCTGCAGGCAATCTGGAACGCCGGCGCCGGCCAGATCGGCGGCTACAGCCACTGCAGCTTCAACATCGACGGCGTCGGCACGTTCAAGCCGGGCGAGGCCGCGCAGCCGTTCATCGGCGAAGCCGGACGGCTGGAGCGGGTCAAAGAGGTCCGGATCGAGACGATCGTGCCGCACAGCAGCCACCGCAAAGTCGTGCAGGCGATGCTGAAGGCACATCCGTACGAGGAGGTTGCGTACGATCTCTACGCCGTCGAGCTGAAAGGCCGCGTATTCGGGCTCGGACGCGTCGGCAAGCTGCCGGAGCCGGTGAAGCTGGGCGAGCTCGCGGCAATAGCGAAGGCCGCCTTCGACGTGCCGATGCTTCGCCTCGTCGGCGATCCGGAACGGCCGATCCGCAAGGTAGCGGTGCTGGGCGGCTCAGGTTCGCGGTATATCCGCCACGCGTCCTTCGCGGGCGCCGACGTGCTCGTCACCGGCGACATCGATTACCATACCGCGCATGACGCGCTGGCAGCCGGGCTCGCGATTATCGATCCCGGCCACAATATCGAGAAGCTGATGAAGCCGCGGCTGGCCGATTGGCTCCGGCAGGAGCTGCAGCGGCGTGGTTACACGACGGAAACGATGCCATCACAGGTCGATACGGAGCCGTTCCGGTTCCTGTAGGCACCGCCGCGGGAAGCCGCTAACAGCGCTGCCGCAGTTGCCCTGCACAAGTAAATGGGGCCAATCCGCGATTCCGCCTTGAGGTTTGGCCGCGTTCTTAGTATACTATTGATTACGCGGAAAGTTTGACAGACAATCGCTGGCGGCCTTGTTGCCGCGAGAGGAAAGTCCGGGCTCCGTAGGGCGAAGATGCTGGATAACGTCCAGTCGGCGCGAGCCGAAGGATAGTGCCACAGAAATGGACCGCCGATGGCTGCGATAACGACGCGGCACAGGCAAGGGTGGAACCGTGGTGTAAGAGACCACGAGGACCGTTGGCGACAACGGTGCTGGTAAACCCCATCTGGAGCAAGACCGAGAGAACGCGGCAGCTTCGCGCTGCAACCCTTGCCCGGGGAGCGTTCGGGTTGGTCGCTTGAGCCTGTCAGCAATGGCCGGCCTAGATAGATGATTGTCGCTTCATAAGTGGGAGGGTAGTTCCCGTTCGACCACGCGAAGCACAGAACCCGGCTTACGGCAAGCTTTCCATATTGCTCAAATAACCCGCAAGGCTTCGTGCCTTGCGGGTTATTTCGTGTTTGCCGGTCCGCCGGCGCTTCTCGGGGCGGCGGGTCAGCTGTATTTGCGGGCGATTTGGGCGAGCCGGCGCTCGACCTGCTGCGGGAAGTGCTGCAGCGATGCGGTGGTGGACTGGCGCGCGGCAAGCAGCGCGCGGTCGATGTCGATTTGGCCGTAGCCGAAGTATTTGTCTTTGCCCCTATTGCCTAGGTCTTTGGCGGACCTACGAATGATGTCCATGACCTCGACGTTGGAGAGATCCGGATTGATGGAGCGGATCAGCCCCGCGAGCGCCGCGACGTGCGGGCTGGCCATCGACGTGCCGGACAGGGCCGCGTATTGGCTGCCAGGGTACGTGCTTGCGATCGTCATACCCGGCGCCGCGACGTCGATGTAGTCGCCATAATTGGAGAACGGCGAGCGTGTGCCGTCGGCGTTGGTGGACGCGACCGCGAGCACTTCCGGATACGCCGCCGGATAGCCCGGCCGTTCGGTGTTGTCGTTGCCGCTGGCGGCGACGAGCACGACGTCCCGGTCATACGCGTATTTGATCGCATCGTGAAGGAATTGCGCTTCCGCATAGTTGCCAAGGCTCATGTTGATGACCTTGATGCCGTGGTCGGCGGCCCAGATGACGCCCTCGGCGACGGTATACGTCGAGCCGGCGCCGCTTGCGTCGAGCACCTTGACCGGCACGATCTTGTTGTACCAGGTCAGGCCGGCGACGCCTTCGCCGTTATTCACGGAGGCGGCGATAATGCCGGATACGTGGGTCCCGTGGCCGACGTCGTCATCCGGCGGGGCGGTCTCGTCGACGAGATTGGTGCCTGCCTCGATTTTGCCGGCCAGGTCGGGATGATCGGCCTGCACCCCCGTGTCCAGCACGCCGATCCGCACTTGGTTGTCGCCTCTGGAGACGGTCCAGCCTTTCTCCGTCTCGATGCTCGGCAAATTCCATTGATACCGGGCGTACAATGCGTCGTTCGGCACGATCGACGCGCCGGAGTCGGCATTTGCGCCGGCGGACGGAACGTCGTTGGTCATGTACAGATAATGGGGCTCGACGTAGGCGACGTGCCAATTGCGCTTGAAATACCGCATCATATCGTCGGCCTCCATGACCCGGGAGCGGAAGACGTACGTGTAGCCCAGCTTTTTCGCCGAAATGGCGGAGATGTCGCGCTGGATGCGGGCCATCTCGTCGCCGGTCGGCTGCTGCCGGAAGCGGACCACGACCTCGTTGATATGGTAGTGGCTGGCGTTGCCGTTATCCTCGCCGCTGTCGACCGTAATGTCCGTCGTGGAATTCGGCTTCACCGATTCGATCTTGTATTTGCCCTCGGCCGGGTAGGGGACGAGGCGCAGGTTCCGCTGCTGATGGCCTTTCACCTTCATGACGATATCCTGCAGCAGTACCCCGACGATGCCGTCGCCGCGGTGCTTCCGGTCGGCTTCGCCGATCACCATGTACCGGTGCCCGTTCGCGTGGAGCGGCGATGACGCGTAGTCCTGGCCGGCCATGACGCGCTTCTGAGCCTGGTCGATCAGTCCGTCCAGCTGCGCGGACGCCGGTTTGCCGCCCAGCGCGATGCTGCCGCCTTGATGATGCCACCAGACGTAGACCATCTGCTTGTGCATCTTCATCATATGCTGGAGGTGCCGCTTGTTCATCGGCATGGACGCTTCGTGCTTGATTAATTTCTGGAAGTTGCGGGCGCATTCCGTCGTGCATAGCAGCGCGGTCGCGTCCATATCCGATTTGACGGTTGCAAGCTTCATCTGGCGTTCCTTGTGCGCCGACAGCGTGCTGCTGATCCTGTCCTTGTTCGACGGCGCCTTCACCGGTCCGCCGCCGAACCACGGCGTCAGCGGGATGAGGAACGCCAGCGCGGCCAGCACGGCGAACCAGCCGATCCATTTACGTCGAGTCATTATCGTCATATCCTCCCTGATCGGCGCCGCATGCGGGAAGCCGCGGGCCTGTCGTCAACTCGTCTTTAGGGTAGCGTGCGCCGGAGCAAAATATACGGCCGGCCGGTCCAAACGGCAGTACCATCTGTTTCAATTTTGTGGTACGATGTTGATGATTTAAGTATTGTTTGCAGATGATGAAAGGGGATCTACCAATCATGCCTTCGACTAACGTAAAAGCGATTAGCGAATCGACCCGGGACAAATTGAAAATGGCCATCAGCCAGCTGGAAGCGTTTCTGAACGAAAACGCCCTGCCCCAACTTCTCGCCGAAGATCAAGACAGTGAATCGGCGCTTTTTTATAAAGGCCTGCTGTCCGATCTCCGCCACATGCTCGTATTCTCCGAGGTGGCGTACGAGAAGCTCGGCGTGGCGCTGAGAAGGCCGAATTTCGATACGGATTTCGCGGAACGCGCGCTTTACGAAGTCTACCATCAATGCGTCAACGCCTTCTTCTATCCGAAGAACGAGTGCTACTCCGAAGACGGCCGTTACGCGTACACAGGGCAAGACGCGATCCGCTTTCGGAAGAAGCCGGTGCGCGCGGGTCGCGACATCGTCCTCTCCGTATCCAAAGTTTTCGAAGAGCTGCGCGATGACCTGTCGTATTACGAAAGTGATTACATGACGCAGCGGCGCATGCAAGGTCAAAAATAAGGCAGACATAACTCACCCCCGGTGCGGGCAACTTGATACCGGGGGTGATTTTTATGCCGAATGGCGTTAGCTGCAGCGTCGCGAACTGTTCCTTCTGGGAAGAAGGCAACAAATGCGCCGCCGACAACATTCAAGTCGATATCGACCGCCACGCCGGAGTCGAATACGGATCCGAATTCGCCGGAGAAGGATTTGGCCACGACCATCAAGACCAAGCGATGAACAGTGCGTCCACCTGCTGCCATACCTTTAAACCGAAGGAGTGAAGCGAAATGGAACGCGAATCCGAGCATCGTTTCGAGCACAGCCCGCATGACGATTCGGCAACGAATCCGCTGTACCATCCCGACATGAAAGCCTATCACGAAGAAGCGGCGGCGGAAATCGCCGTGCCGCAGCGTTCCATGCCCGACTACTACCCGGACCGCAGCGTCACCAAGCAAACGAACGACGTCGTGCGGACAACGAAATCCGCGGGCGTGGCGACCGGATGGGCGGCCCTGATCCTGGCGTTCATGTCCTGGATCGTCTGGCCGATCGTGCTGGGGGCGACTGCGGTCGTCGTCGGCTTCATCGCGTACTGGCAAGGCGCGCGCGGACTCGGCGTAACGTCCATTACGCTCGGTTTCATCGCCGTGCTGGCGTATTTGGTCCTCGTACCTCTTTATTATGCAATTTCTTGACGGAACCGGCGAAGAGCAGGACTCTTCGCCGGTTTTTTACATAGCGGGCGATGGCGTCCCGGTTGCTGTGCGCGGGTGTAGGCAACATGGCGCGTTACTAGGTCTTAAGACGCATTGGTGAATAGGGGTGCATCCATGTAAAATGATGTTAAACCTTGTCGAAACCAAGCCTTAACCCGTGGAGGTCAATCCAGAATGAGCATCGATCCCCGTATCATGAGTTCCCTCCTGCAGCTTCAATTCATGCCGAGCCTCGATCTGAACGGCAACGAAAACGTCCTGTCCGCGGCGGCGGGCACGGACGGCTCATCACTGTTCGACACGCTGCTGCAGCAATATATGGCCGGCGGTTCCGGCAGCGACCCTGCGGGCACGGACGGTCTTGCACCGATGTCCGGTTTGTCGGCGCTCGGCGGTCTAAGCGCGCTGCTGCCGATGCTCGGCGGTTCGGGCGAGACGACAGCGGCGGGCGTAGGCGAAGCGGGCGAGTACGAGCCGCTGATCCAGACGGCCGCGGCCAAGTACGGCATCGACCCGTCGCTGATCAAAGCCGTGATCCGGACGGAATCGTCCTATAATCCGAGCGCAGAATCCGGCGCGGGGGCCAAAGGGCTGATGCAGCTGACGGACGGCACCGCCCGGAGCCTCGGCGTGACGGACGCGTTCGATCCCGCTCAAAACATCGAGGGCGGTACGAAATACCTCGCGTATTTGATGAAGAAATACGACGGCAACGAACAAGCGGCATTGGCGGCGTACAACGCGGGGCCGGGCCGGGTGGACCGCGCGGGCATCCGGACGAACACCGACTTTCAAGCGCTGATGGAGCGGCTGCCCGAAGAAACGCGGAACTACGTCACGAAGGTGCTGAACGCCCGATCAAGCGATATCGGTTGATCACTAGCGGTTGATTCCAATTTGTTGATTCCAATTGAGACTCGAAACGAAATTCGATCGCGGACATCAAGCTCCTCCACCCGGGCCGAAGCGGCAAATCCTGCCGCTCCGGCCTTCGGTCGTTGATCTTTTTCGCCGCTATGCGATACTATTAGGAAACGCACATCAGCGACGCGAAAGGACGAGGCAGCATGCATTATTTCGATCACTGCGCATCGACGCCTCCGCTGGAGGACGTTATCCGGACGATGGCCGAGGTCATGGCCAAGCATTACGCGAACCCGTCCTCGCTTCACCGCGGCGGGCAGGAAGCGAAGCATATCCTTGAGCGCGCCCGCGCCGTCGTCGCAAGCCTCTTCCCGGGTACGGCCGCGGAAGAATGGCTGTTCACCTCCGGCGGCACGGAAAGCAATAACATAGCCATACTCGGGGCGGCGCGAAGCCTCGCGAAGAAAGGCAAACATATCGTGACGACCGCTATCGAGCATCCGTCCGTCTACGATACAGTCCGCAGCTTGGAGCACGAGGGATGGACAGCCACGTACGTGCCTGCCGACGAGACGGGCGTCGTGTCCGCCGAGGCGGTCGAAGCGGCGCTGACGGACGACACGTCGCTCGTCAGCGTCATGCACGTCAATAACGAAGTCGGCTCGATCCAGCCGATCGCGGACATCGGCACCCGCTTGAAGCGCCGGGGCAATATTGCCTTCCATGTGGACGGCGTGCAGAGCGTCGGCAAGGTGCCGGTGGATCTCGCCGGCAGCCGGGTCGATCTCTTCTCCGCCGCGGCGCACAAGCTGGGCGGTCCCCGCGGCGTCGGGCTGCTCTATGTCCAGCGGGACCTGCAGCTCGGGCGCGTATACGGCGGAGGCGGCCAGGAGCGGGGACTGCGTCCCGGCACGGAGAACGTACCGGCGATCGTCGCGGCGGCGAAAGCCTTCCGGCTCGCCGTCGAGAGCCAGCCGGAGCGGGCCGCGCGCATGCACGCGCTGCGGGCGAAGCTCTTGGCGGGCATCGCGGCCATCCCGGAGCTGGTCCCGAACGGAAGTCCGGACTTGGGCGCCGGCGGGGGAGCCGCCCCCAACATCGTGAATTTCTCGTATCCCGGCATGCGGCCGGAAGTGATCGTGCATATGCTCGAGAAGCACGGTATACTGGCGTCCACCAAGTCGGCCTGCTCCTCGAAGAGCGACGAACCGAGCCGGGTGCTGCTGGCAATGGGCCTGTCCCGGGATCGGGCCTCGAGCGGGGTCCGCATTAGCTTCGGCGACGAGCACGGTGAGGCCGAGGTGGCCTTGCTGTGCGAGATGCTGGAGAAGGTTGTGCACAAGCTAAAACCGTTGGAACGCAAAGGGGAGTGACAGATGAATCCGGATATGATATTGCTTCGCTTCGGCGAATTTACCGTGAAAGGGAGAAACCGCGAGCGGTTCGAGAAGCGGGTGTGGGAACAGGTTCGGCGGGCGCTCTCTGATTTTCCGCGCGCCGGAATCGAGCGCACGTTCGGGCGCATCTACGTCGCCTTGAACGGCGAGCCCTATGAAGAGATGGCGGTCCGTCTCCGGGACGTCTTCGGCATCGTGTCCTTCAGCCCCGTGCGCAAGGTACCAAGCGAGCTCGAGGCAATCCGAAGCGCGGCGCTGGACGTTATGCGCGGACTGGATAAGCTGCCGGAGACGTTCAAGGCCTCCGTCCGCCGCGTCGACAAGAGCTTCCCGCACGATTCGCAGGAAATGAATCACCTGGTAGGCGGTTACGTTCTTCGCGAGCTCCCCGGCCTGAAGGTGAACGTCCGGGATCCGGAGGTGGAGCTGAAGGTCGAGATCCAGCCCGAAGGGACGTACGTGTTCAGCCGCGTGGAGCCTGCCGCCGGCGGGTTCCCTTACGGCACGAACGGCAAGGCGCTGCTGCTGCTCTCCGGGGGGATCGACAGCCCGGTCGCCGGCTATTTGGCGATGCGGCAGGGCTTGGAGCTGGAGGCGGTTCATTTTCACAGTTATCCGTATACCAGCGAGCAGGCCACGGAGAAGGTCATCGAACTCGTACGCAAGCTATCTCATTATACGGGGGTGCCGATTAAGCTCCATCTCGTCTCGTTCACCGATATTCAAACGGCCATCGCGCAGGGCGGCCATCAGTCGCTGATCATTACGCTCATGCGCCGTTCGATGCTGCGCATCGCCGATCGGCTGGCAGCAGGGCGGGAGGCGCTCGGGTTGGTGACGGGGGACAGCCTCGGCCAGGTCGCGAGCCAGACGCTGAGCAGCATGAACGTCATCGGCCGGGCGACGGAGCTTCCGTTGCTGCGCCCGCTCGTGACGATGGACAAGAACGAGATTATTCGGATCGCGCGAAGCATCGACACGTACGACACGTCGATTTTGCCGTACGAGGATTGCTGCACGCTCTTCGTGCCGAGGAATCCGTCCACCAATCCGAATTTGGGGGTGGTTGAGAAGGCGGAGGCAAGCATCGCGGATTTGGAGGATCGGATCGCCACGGCAGCCGCCTCCGTCGAAACGCTGTCCATTACGCCGGAATTCCGGTCCGCGGCGCAGTCCGCCGGCGAGGACGACTGGTTTTAACGATGGGTTACACGACTATGAAATTGGCCTATACGCCGAAAGCGAAAAAGGTCGCCCTCCGGCAACAGTCCGCTGTTGACCGGGAGGGCGACCTTTCGTATGCGCCGGGCGCTGCTTTGCATCGCTGGAATTTAGTGCGTGTCTCCGCCGCTTTGCACATGCCGCGCCGCTTTGGCACGACGGAGATTTTGACGGAGCCCGATGAGGATGACGGCGATGACCACGAGGATCATGAATGACCACTCGAAGAACGGATTGTGATTGAAGACGTCCTCCAGCCGCTTCTCGTGCGTAATCATCTTGGCCGCGGTGTACGCGATGACCGCGGAGCCGATATAGACGATCCACGGGAAGCGCTGAATGAGCTTGATGAACAGCGTGCTGCCCCATACGACGATCGGAATGCTGATCACGAGGCCGAGGACGACGAGGAGAATGCTGCCGTGTCCGGCGCCGGCGACGGCGATGACGTTGTCGATGCCCATCGCGGCATCAGCGATGACGATGGTGCGGATCGACTGCCACAGCGTGTTGCCGGCCTGGATATCGTCGTGGGTCTCCGCATCCACGAGCAGCTTATAGGCGATCCACAGCAGCAGCACGCCGCCGACGACCATCAGCCAAGGCACCTTCAGCAAATAAACGACGAGCACCGTCGCGACGGCCCGGATGGCGACCGCACCGATGGTTCCCCAGATAACAGCTTTCTTCTGCTGATCTTTCGGCAGCTTTCGGGCCGCGAGGCCGATAACGATCGCGTTGTCGCCGGCCAAGATCAAGTCGATGAAGATGATCGTGACGAGCGCGGTGAAAAATTCAACCGAAAAGAATTCCATGATTTCCGCAACACCCTTTCTGATCCCACGTAAACTTGATCGTTCATACGGACGAATCGCCGAAAAGATTCAAAAATCGCAAACATATCCTGTCCGCCCGGGACATACCGTTCATAGACGGGGCTTTTCCCGGTTTGAGGAACTTGCCGGAAGCGGCGCGGCCGCTGCATCTTCCGAAGGAGGCGGACGAAAGTGGACAGCTTGATCGTGTTTATCCAAATCATGTTTATCAACGTGCTGTTAAGCGGCGATAACGCCGTAGTCATAGCGTTAGCGAGCCAGCAGCTGCCGGCGAAGCAGCGGAAGCGGGCGGTGCTGTGGGGAGCCGTCGCCGCGGTCGGGCTCCGCTGCGCGCTGACGCTGGTCGCGATCTATCTGCTGCAAATTCCGTATTTGCAAGCCGCGGGCAGCGTAATGCTGTTCCTGATCGCGGTCAAGCTCATCATGGATGCTTCCGACCATGCCGAGGAATACCACGCGATGCGCAAGGTCGGCTCGCTCGCGGGCGCCGTGCGGACGATCGTCGTCGCGGATTTCATAATGAGCCTCGACAACGTGCTGGCCATCGCCGCGGTCGCGCAGGGAGAGCCTGTCCTTATTTTGCTCGGGATCGTGCTCAGCATTCCGATGATTATCTGGGGAAGCCAGCTGCTGAGCGGCATGCTGAGGCGATTCCCGTCGCTGGTGTACATCGGGGGCGGCCTGCTTGGCTACGCCTCGGGCGAGATGCTCGTCCACGATCCGGCCGTCCACGGCTTTTTGGCGCAAAATGCGGCGGTGTTGACGAAGGCGATCCCGATCCTGCTCATTCCGCTGGTCATCATCGTGGCGGTGCTGCGCGCGAAAAAGGACCGAATCCTATAATTTTCAGTAATTTGCAGTACTTTCACTGGTTTTTTGCCTTCCGTTCCATTACACTAGTAAATGTTAAAAATGTGTCGAGAGAAAGGAACTTAGGCATGTCGAAAAACCAATACACCGTCGGGCTGCTGTTTTTGGTCGCCGGCGTTGTGATCTTGCTCGGAAAACTGGGGCTGTTTGCGTTTATCGGCACAAACTTTTGGCCTCTGTTTCTGCTCATTCCCGGCATTTTGCTGCACGTGCTGTTTTTCGGACGACTGCTGCCTCCGTTCGTGTTGATTCCCGGGGCGATTCTGACGATCAACGCCTTTATTTTTTTCTTTTGCATGGCGCTCGGCTGGAGCAAAATGCAATACTTGTGGCCGTTCATCATCCTCAGCGCCGCGGCGGGTCTGTACGAATACCATCTTTTCGACGCGTACCGTCCGAAATTCCCGCTTACGCTGGCGATCATCCTGGCGTTGGCGGCGGTATCCTTTTTCGTCATCATGCTCGTATGGGGTTGGGGGTTGTACATCATCGCGGCGTTCCTGATCGCGGCCGGCGCCTGGCTGGTCGTGGGACGCAGAGCCCGCTGGTAAGGCAAGGCCGTTCGGCATAACGGAACGGATATATGAAACAAGTCGAGAGACAACAGACAAATAAAAAAAGTGGAGTGGATAACGTACTATGCTAGCCAGAGAGAACATCAGAAACATCGCCATCATCGCGCACGTCGACCATGGTAAAACAACGCTTGTCGATAAGCTGCTTCAGCAATCCGGCACGTTCCGCGACAACGAGACTGTACAAGAGCGTGCCATGGATTCCAATGACTTGGAACGGGAACGCGGCATTACGATTTTGGCGAAGAACACCGCGGTCAACTACAAGGATTACCTCATTAATATCGTGGATACGCCCGGACACGCCGACTTCGGCGGCGAAGTGGAGCGGATCATGAAGATGGTCGACGGCGTGCTGCTCGTCGTTGACGCGTTCGAAGGCTGCATGCCGCAGACGAAATTCGTGCTGCGCAAAGCGCTCGAAAGCCAACTGACGCCGATCGTCGTCCTGAACAAGATCGACCGCCCGAACGCGAGTCCGGAGCAGGTCGTCGACGAAGTGCTGGACCTGTTCATCGAGCTCGGCGCGAACGACGAGCAGCTGGACTTCCCGGTCGTCTACGCATCCGCGCTGATGGGCACTGCTAGTCTGAACGTCGAGAAGCAGGACGAGAACATGCAGGCGCTGTACGACACGATCGTCGAGCATATCCCGTCCCCGAAGGAAAGCGTCGAAGAGCCGCTGCAATTCCTCGTGACGCTGCTTGATTATAACGAATACCTCGGCCGCATCGCCGTCGGCCGCGTCAACCGCGGCAAGATCCGCCAAGGCCAGTCCGTGGCGGTCATCAACCGCGAGGGCGTGACGAAGCAGGCCCGCATCGAGAAGCTGTTCGGCTTCCAGGGACTGAAGCGGATCGAAGTCGAGGAAGCCGGCGCGGGCGACATCGTCGCGATCGCGGGCATCCGCGAAATCAACATCGGCGAAACGATCGCCGATCCGACCAACCCGGAGGCGCTCCCGGTCCTGAAGATCGACGAGCCGACGCTGCAGATGACGTTCCTCGTCAACAACAGCCCGTTCGCGGGCCGCGAAGGCAAATGGGTGACGTCCCGGAAGCTCCGCGAGCGTCTGTACAAGGAGCTTGAGACCGACGTCGCGCTGCGCGTCGACGAAACCGACAGCCCCGACGCGTTCATCGTGTCCGGCCGCGGCGAACTCCATCTCGGCATCCTGATCGAGAACATGCGCCGCGAAGGCTTCGAGCTTCAGGTGTCCAAACCGGAAGTTATCGTGAAGGAAGTCGACGGCGTGAAGATGGAGCCGTACGAACGCCTCCTGATCGACGTGCCGGAAGAGAGCATGGGCGCGGTCATGGAGAGCCTTGGCACGCGCAAAGCCGAAATGGTCAACATGGTCAATAACGGCACGGGCCAAGTCCGCATCGAGTTCATCATCCCGGCGCGCGGCCTGATCGGCTACCGCACGAACTTCCTGACGCTGACGCGCGGCTACGGCATCATGAACCACGCGTTCGACAGCTACGGCCCGCTTGCCGGCACGTCCGTCGGCGGCCGCCATCAAGGCGTGCTCATCTCGAGCGAGAACGGCGTCTCGACCTTCTATGGCATGAACGGCGTGGAAGATCGCGGCATCCTGTTCCTGGAGCCGGGTACGGACGTCTATGAAGGCATGATCGTCGGCGAGCATAACCGCGACAACGACATCATCGTCAACATCTGCAAGGAGAAGGCGCTCACGAACATCCGCTCGGCCGGCAAGGACGACACGGTCCGGCTGAAGACGCCGATTCTCTTCTCCCTGGAGCAGGCGCTGGAATATTTGAACGACGACGAATACTGCGAAGTAACGCCGAAGTCGATTCGCCTTCGCAAAAAGATCTTGAACAAGAGCGAGCGCGAGCGCGCGGAGAAGCATCGCAAAACCGCTCAAGCGGGCGTATAAGCCGAAATGCGCGTCCCGCTTGAGTAGCTTTGACCAAGGCAGGGCAGCGGATTTCCTTCGGGAGAACCGTTGCCCTGCATTTGCTTCGCGGGCATCGTTATGCTATTTATAGTAAAGAAGGAGGCAAGCATTATGCAAAGCTGGTTTCATGCGCATCCCATCCTTACGTATTTGTTGATCCTGGCCTTTACGATTTATATCTTCAACACCGTGTTTCGCGCCCAGAAGCGGCTGCCGATCCTGAAAGAAATTCTGGTTCACCTGCTGATGGCCTTCGGCGCCTTCGTCCTATTCGTGCTGCAGTACGACGTGCTGCCGATCGTGCAGTGCATGGCGGTAGCGGTCTTCATGATGCTGCTGCTGCGCGGCCGCCAGCTGTACGACAAGTTCAAGGCGAGACGCGGAAGCGCCGGCCGCTCCGACGCGGAAGGGGTCTGATGCCGTGCGCCTGGACGATACCTTGTTCAACTGGCTTCAGATTCAGCTCGTCGCCGAAGCGCGGCCGGACGACCGGGCCGCGGCGGACACACGCGATTTTTTCCTCGAGATGCTGACGGAAGATCACGGCCTCGCCAACCTGCTCGTACATAAGACGGACGACACGATGATTCACGTGAAGTACGACAAGGACGGGCGCCAGAAGACGAAGCTGATTCCGCGGGAAGCCGCCGAACAGCTGCTCGCCGACATCAACGCGAACCCGAAATACAACTAACGAAGGTGGAAAACATGTCAAGGAAGGCTACGCACGCCGTTCGACCGAAGAAGAAAAACTACTGGCCGCGCCGCATCATGGTTCTGCTGCTCCTCGTGCTGGTCGGTGTCGCCGGCTACCTGGGCTACTTGGTGTACGTTTCCAAAAATGCGCTGAAGGATATCGCGACCGATGCGGATCCGACGGTCGTCGTGGCGCCCGAAAATTCCGTGAAAGTCAAGCCGGTCGCGTTCATGCTCCTCGGCATGGACACGCGCAAGGAGACGGGGAGTTTGAACACGGACGTCATGATGGTCGCCGCGTTCAACCCGACGACCAAATCGGCCGTCGTCGTCTCGATTCCGCGGGATTCCCGCATCGCGCTGAGCGGCTACAAAATCAATAAAGCCAACGCTTATTTTGCCAGGTTCCGCGCGCTGGAGAAGGGCGAGGGGCTGGATAACGCCGAGGCCGAGAAGCAAGCCAAGAAGGACCTGCGGACCATGTTCGGGAAGTTTTTCGATATTCCGATCGACTACACCGCCACGATCAACTTCCGAGGCTTCGCGGACGTGGTCGACGCGCTGGGCGGCGTGACGGTCGACGTCGACATGGACATGCATTACGTCGACAACGCCGACGGCACGAACATCGACTTGGCCAAAGGCCGTCAAAAGCTGATGGGCGAAGACGCGCTCGATTTCGTACGCTACCGCAAATCGAACGACGGGAAGAACATGTCGAGCGACTTCGACCGGAACCGTCGCGAAAGCCAGGTGCTCGGGCAAATCGCCGACAAGCTGCAATCGTTCTCCAGCGTGCCGAAGATCGCCGGCGTGATCAAGGCGGTTGGCAACAACCTGCGGATGGACATTCCGGCGAACGAGATCGAGAACATGCTGAAGACGTATTATGGCATTGGCGCGACCGACATTACGTTCATTCCGCTGGAAGGCACGTGGAAGAGCCCGTATGTCTATCTGGACGACGCGAAACTGCAGGCCGCGAAAGACGCGCTGCACGCAAAACTGGCGGAATGACGGTGGAAGAGCAATGGCGGCTATGCTATAATGGGGGCATCGGAGCACTCATGACACTGCAGGCAAGGAGGGCATGCGGATGACCGAACCCGTCACGGTACTCTCTGACGATCTTTACGGCGCATTGAATGAGCAACCGTTCGTTCTTCTGCACACGATCGACGCAGACACCGGGGCACCGACGTCGAATGCGATCTCGTGGATCTATGCGGTCGACCGCGCCACGCTGCGCTTCGCGCTCGACGGCCGCTCGCGCTTGACGGTGAACATGACTTCGACAGCCGAAGCGAGCGTGACGCTGTTCGCGCCGGGAACCGTTCAAACGATCCACGGCACGGCACGGCTCGTCACGGAGGCTTTGGAAGACGTACCCTTTAAGCTTGTCTGCTTCGACCTCGATATCGCTGCGATCCGCGATGCGATGTTTTACGGCGCACGCTTGTCCGTAAGACCGGAGCATGAGAAAACGTATGATCAAAGAGCCGCCGACAGACTGGATGGACAGGTGTTTGCAGCTATGAAAAAAGCCTAGTGATGCGTTCACTAGGCTTTTTCTGTACTCGTACGGGTTCCGAGGAGCGAAGCGCGGCCCGCGCCTACAGGTGCTTTTGCTTCGCTGGGGTTTGCGGTTCCGGCCGCATCGGCTGCACGTCCCGCGGAAGCTGCGGCACGATGCGGCCGACGATATCCGCCATCTCCTCGGCGAAGCCGGCGATGGGACGGCCGCGGCGAATATCAGCGCCGAGCTCGTTCAGCCGGTGGGAGAGATCCACGTCGGCGGTGACGGCCGCGTTGATGCCGTAAGGGTCTTTCCGGAGCGCTTCCGCTACGGCGTACTTGATCGTGCCGACGCGGGAGCGGTCTACGTTGCCGGCGACGTCGATGCCGACAACCGCCGTATTTTGAAACACCACGCAGTGCGCGCCTTTCACGCCGGGCACTTTGCGCGCCAAGCTTTCCAAATGCTCGGCCACTTGTTTGGGTTTGCTGATCGTTTTCTTCTGCGGCGAGCTCTGCTGCGCGCGAACGCGGTCATCATTTTGCGGAGAGGGTGATGTCTCATTGCGGGCGACGGTATTGCAACCTGCTGCCAGCAAACAAAGGAGCATAGCGGGCACCAGCCATTTCCTCATATTCGCCACCTGACCTTTCTAAAGTCTGCATCCTGTGTTCAAGCCTAGTTTGCCTAGACGAGGGTTTCGCTATGTACGCCTTTGAACGAAATTCCCAACGCCAGGAGGGCTCACGATGAAAAAAATATTCGTGCTCGACACCAATGTACTGCTTCACGACCCGCAAGCGATCTTTGCCTTCGAGGACAACGAGGTCATTATCCCCGCGGTGGTGTTGGAGGAGATTGATTCGAAGAAGCGGCTTGCCGACGAGCTCGGCCGCAACGCCCGGCATGTATCCCGGCTGCTGGACAACATGAGGGAAGGCGGACATCTGCATGAAGGGATCGGGCTGGCGAGCGGCGGCGTGCTCAAGGTGGAGCTGAATCATCGGAGCTTCGTGCGGGTGCAGGAGATGTTCGGGGAGATGACGAACGACAACCGCATTTTGGCGGTGGCCTTGAACTATCACCTGGAGGAGCAGGATAAAGGGACGCAGCGTCCCGTCATCATCGTCAGCAAAGACGTGCTGGTGCGGATCAAGGCCGACGTGCTCGGCATCGAAGCGCAAGATTACTTGTCCGACCAGGTCGTGGCGCCTTCCGAAGTTTACGCGGGCTATCTGACGCTGAAAGTGCATCCGTCGGTCATCGACGAGTTCTATACGTACCGGTTCCTGTCGATCAAGAGCCTGCAGCTCAGCACGAGGCTGCATCCGAACGAATTCGTGATCCTGCGCGACGAGATGGGCACCTCGAAGTCGGCGCTGCTGAAGGTCAGCCAGGACGCCGCGAGGCTGGAGCCGCTCTACTTAAGCAACGATCCCGTGTGGGGCATCACCGCCCGCAACGCCCAGCAGCGGATGGCGCTCGAGCTGCTGCTGAACGACGACGTACCGCTCGTCACCTTGACGGGCAAGGCGGGCACGGGCAAGACGCTCCTGGCGCTCGCGGCGGGGCTCTTGAAGGTGGAAGACGAGCACAAATATAAAAAATTGCTCATCGCGCGGCCAGTCGTGCCGATGGGCAAGGATATCGGTTATTTACCGGGCGAGAAAGAAGAGAAGCTGCGTCCGTGGATGCAGCCGATTTACGATAATCTGGAGTTCCTGTTCGATACGAAGAAGTCGGGCGACATCGACAAGATTCTGATGGGGCTCGGCAGCATCCAAGTCGAAGCGCTGACCTATATTCGGGGACGCTCCATCCCGGGGCAGTTCATCATCGTCGACGAAGCGCAGAATTTGACCCGGCACGAGGTCAAGACGATCGTCTCGCGCGTCGGGGAAGGGAGCAAAATCGTGCTGATGGGCGATCCGGAGCAAATCGACCATCCGTACCTCGATTCCATCAGCAACGGACTCACGCATATCGTGGAGCGGTTCAAGCAGGAGGGCGTCAGCGGCCATATGACGCTGGAGAAGGGCGAGCGCTCCAAGCTCGCCCAGTTGGCGGCGGATCTGCTCTAGCCGGCCGCCGGGACGACGGTCGCGAACGAACAGCGGTAAGCGCGGGCGATGCCCGCGAGCAAAGCTTCTTGATGACGGTCGACGGCGAGCAGCCGGCGGCCGTCTTCGCGTTCGGCCGAGGCAATGGCATGCTCGTCCGCCTGCGTCAGCGCGGCCGCGAGCTCCGACGGTTCCCCGGCCGCGGCGGCCAAGGCGACGACGGAGGCGAGCCCGAGGTCGAGAAACCGGTTGCCCTCGCGGGTCGTCACGCCGTAATCGCCGAAGACGCGGTCGTTCGTCTGCCACGCAGCTTCCAGCTGGAGCCACAGCCCGCACTCGGTCTCGACGTTGTACTTGTCGGCGAGCCGCAGGACGGCGTCGCGCGCGTCCGGGCCGTCGACGAAAAGCAGCGTCTTGTGGCGGTCCACCAAGGTGACGGCATCGGCGATGCCTTTGACGATTTGCGCGTAATAGCCAGGGAGCTTGTCCTCCGGCAGGTGCAGCTCAAGACCGTAAACGGTGTTCATCGGCAACATTCTCCTTCTCATCGGCGTCTATGAGCTAGTATGCACGATCGCGCGCCGCGGCGCAACGCATCCGGCGCCGCAGCGGCTAGCGACAAAAAAACGCTTTCTTGCTACAATGAACAGGTAGCGTATTCAAGCGGCGAGGAGGGACAAGGTGTCACGCAGAAAAGTGGTCATACTGCTGCTGAGCGTCTTCACGATATGCTCGGCGCTGCTCGTGTCGACGTCGGGCAAGCCGGGCTCGCCCATCGCGCCGTCAGGCGGCGGGACGCCTTCCAGCCAGCTGCCTCAGGTCGCGAACGGCGACGACCAGGAGCCGATCACGCTATCGATCGCCGTCTCCATGGACGAGACGGAATTTCAATATTGGATCAAGAGCAACGAACGGTATTTGCAGACCCATCCGCGCGTAACGGTCAATCTCACGAACATCCGCGACGAAGATCCCGACGCGGCGCGCAAGAAAGCGTCCGAAGCGGGCGAGCCCTTCGATATCATGCTGCTCGACAACGACCGCGTCCGCGAATTCGCGATGCGAGGCGAGCTGCTGCCGGTCGACGAGATCGTCACGGGCGATTTCGCCGCGGACCAGCTGGAAGCGCTCACGGACATGGTGAAGTGGAACGGCTCGCTCTGGGGCGTTCCCGTGGACAGCAATCCGCTGCTGAACATCTGGTCCAAGCAGCTGCTGAAGGACGGCGGAGCGGCCGGTCCGCCCAAGGACTTGGCCGCCTTCAAGGCGCTGGCGGCGGCGCTCGCGGCATCGAAGCCGGGCATCAGTCCGTTCAATCTGAACAGCGCGGATGCCCGGGATGTGTCCGCATGGCTCGGGCTGTTCCAAGCGGACGCGAAACCGGCGGCGGAGCTGTCGCCGTTTACCGCCGCCCAGCAGGAGCAGCTCCGCTATGCGGCCGAGCACGGGAAGGAGCTGACGCGGTACGATCCGCTGCTGCAGGGGAGCGAGCTCATTCGGGCCATTCGGGAGAACAAGCTGCTGAGCGCGGTCATTCCGTGGACCGTCTATTTTCGCCTAAGCGACGCCGAGCGCGCGCTGCTGTCGATCGGCTCCGCAAACGGCCCCGTCGTGCGCAGCAACGGGCGAAGCTTCGTGCTGACGGCGGAGACGGACAAGCCTGCCGATGTCCGGGAATGGATTCGGGCGATGACGGAGTCCGCCGCGCAGCTCGCGCGTTACCGCGCGTTCGGCCGTCTGCCGGCGCGCGTCTCGGTCATGACGGGCGAATTCGGGTTCAATGAGGTCGCGGTTCGCCCGCCGCATTTTTTGGTGCCGATGCTGCAGGCCGCGGCCGCGGCGCCCGATCCTCCGTGGCGGGAGCGATGGGAGCGGTGGGCCGCGCTGTGCGCCTCGCTCGGCGGCAACGCCCGTCCCTTCACGGCCGAAGCGGCCGAGCGGATGATCGCTGAGTGGAACGGGGAGCTGGGACAGCCGGCAGGCGCGGCAAAAAGCGGCGCCGAAGCGCCGCCCGCGTCGTCATAACGGGTACCTTTATATGCCCCTTGGGCGGGCCCTCGTTACAGGCTGATCGAGAGTTTGATGATCAGATCGCCGTCCTTGACGGAGACCGATTTCGCTTTCAGAAACGATACGATTTCGGAGGGATAGAAGCCGAGGTCGAACTGCCGCTCGAGCTGCTTCCGCGTCGTATCGGGCAGCGCCAAGCCGTTAAAGATCAGCTCGTCGACATGGAACAGGATCGAGCCTGCCGGCTCCAGCGTATAATGGCCGGACAGCTCAACCGCGAGATCGTCCTTCTTGCCCGTAATGACGACCTTGTCTTCGTGGAAGGCGAACGCGAAATTGTCGAAGATAGGGTTCTGCTCGCGCAGAAAGGCGTTCAGCTTGCCGTCCGGAATCGTCAGCGTATAGTTGAAGCCGTCGATGTTGAGCATCGTGTTGTCCTGTTCGACCCAAGACGGGATTTGGCCCATCGCCTTCGACAGCGCGTTGAAGTAGCGGTTCACCTCGACCAGCCCGACGTTCTGCCAATAGGCCGTATATTCGTCGATCAGCGACCGCAGCTTGTCCGCGTCATCCCGGCTGTTCAAGGCGGAATCGACGTCGCTTTGCAGCGCGACGACCCGGGCCCGCTGCGTGTTCAGCCGGGATTCGACTTCGGTGAGCCGCGCCGATTGGTCGTTCAGCGAGGCGACGGTCTTTTTCAACGCTTGATAGTGTTCCTGGTAATCGCTCAGCGTGTTGCGGTCCGACGCGAAGATTAGATCGAAAAAGTCCAAGATGGCCAGCATGCCGGACAAGCTGCGGGAGGAAAGCAGCGCCGTCAGCAGCGAGCTGCGTTCCCCGGTATAGTAGGCGCGGAGCACCTTGCCAGCTTCCTCGCGCTTCTCGTCGATGCTGGCTTCCTGCTTGTCGAGCGCCGCCTGAGAGGCGGTGAGCTTGGCTTTGACGACGGCTTGCTCCGTCCGGATGCGCGCGATTTCCTTGTCGATCTCGACGACGGAAAGGCTTTTCTCGAGGACGCTTCGTGTCTCATCGTCGGCCGGGACGGCGGGTTCGGCGAACGCGGGAGAGATCGTCAGCCATAACGCGAGCGCCGCAGCGGCAAGCGACGCGGCCCGGCGGCGTTTGGTGCCCTGCACGGTCAACCCCCTTTCTGGCGGTTGTACATGCCCTACTATATGCGCAAGAGGAGTCTATTATATCCTGGTATCGGCAATTTTGCCCTGAAGAAGGAGGCGGCGCGCATGAGGAGAACGCGGCTCGAAACGGCGATCGCGCAGGCGATCGAAAGCGGCGGCCGCAGCGGGCAAGTGAGCGGTACGGACGCGCGCGCGGCAGCGGTTCGGCCGGCGATGACGTTTCGCGATTATATGGCGATGTGCCTGTACGACGAACGGGACGGCTATTATCGAACAGGCGCCGTCCGCGTGGGCCGCTCAGGCGATTTCTATACCAGTTCCGCGGTCGGCACGATCATGGGCGGCAAGCTGGCGGGATACGTTGCCAAGCTTGCCGGGATGCAGGATCAGCCCGTCACGGTCGCGGAATGGGGAGCCGGCACCGGCGCGTTGGCGCTGGACATGCTGGCGGCATGGGAGACCGGCCGTCCGGAATGGAAGCCGGAGGCGTATTGGCTCGTGGACGGCAATCCTGTCCATCTGGCGGCGGCGCGGGAGCGCCTGGAAGGATCGGGCGCGGCCGGCCGGACGGCCGTCGATTATATGGCGCCGGACGAAGCGGAAACCGCCTTGCGCGCGAGCGCCGATGACCGCAGCGTCGTCGTGATCGCCAACGAGCTGCTCGACGCGTTTCCGGTACACCGGGTCGTCCTGCGCGGCGGGGTCTTGCGGGAGCTGGGCGTCGCGGAGGCCGCGGACGGCGAAGGGGAAGGGGCGGCGTTCGTCTATGCGGAGATGGCGCTGTCGGACGACCGGCTCGAAGCCGTGCTGCACCGGGACGGCATCGCGCTGCGTGAGGGCCAGATTTTCGAGGTGAACCTGGATGCGGAGGACTGGCTCGCGGACATGGCCGCGCGAATTCGCCGCGGCTGCCTCGTGCTGATCGATTACGGTCACGAAGCGAGGGAGCTGGCGGCGCCGCACCGGATGCGCGGCACGCTGCTCTGTTATAAGGATCACGTCGCCCGGGACGAGCCGCTGCTCGAGCCTGGCCGCCAGGACATGACCGCTCACGTGAACTTCACCGCGTGCATGGCCGCGGCCGCCGCGGCGGGCTGGGAGCGGCTGTATTACGATACGCAGCAGCGATTCCTCGTCGACGAAGGCGTGCTGGCGGATATCGTCCCGCATGACGGGACGAACCCGTTCGGCGAGGCGGCGCGGCATAATCGCGCCATTCGCCAGCTGCTGCTCAGCGACGCGATGAGCGAGACGTTCAAGGTGCTCGTGCTGCGCAAATAACGCTGCCCGTCGAAAAAAGGCTGTTCCGGAGAGCTTGTCTCCCGGAACAGCCTTTTGCTTATTTTATAAGGTGAAACGTCCGACCGTATATTTAGAATGGGTTCCCCATTACAAATACCGTCCAATACGTGAAGCCGACGAACGAGATAAACATGTATCCCCAGAACATCAGCATATAGGTTCTTTCGGAAAAATTCAAATAGCCTAACAGGACAAACACAGCGGTTTGGATAAAGAACAAGAGCGCCATCTCGTTCATATGTCCCGCGAACGCCATCAGCGCGATCACAAGCGTCCAAAAGCCGAGCACCCGGAACATGCGTGCCATGAAATTCTCCCCCTCTCGTCAGTCTCGACCCGATTTCTATTGCCCATTATAACGTTTCAGGTAACGACTGTAAACTATTTCAATCGTGACGAATTGGCAAACTTTTTAACTTGCCAAGCGCCATAATACAAGTTTGCTTCAATTTGCCTGAAAACATGTATGAGCCTAAAAAAAAATGGATATACAATTTAGTATCCGATAGATTCTATGAACTCTACCAAGGGCATAGAGATAAAGTAAGCGCCTAATGTTGGGAGGTTTTGGTTGCATGACAGCAGTGAGACAAGATGCCTGGAGCCCGGATGACGATCTCATTCTGGCCGAGGTCACGCTGCGGCATATCCGTGAAGGCAGCACGCAGCTAGCCGCGTTCGAAGAAGTGGGGGAGCGGATCGGCCGCACTTCGGCGGCATGCGGTTTTCGCTGGAACAGCTGTGTTCGCAAGCGCTATGAAGATGCCATTCAGATCGCGAAACAGCAGCGCCAAAAGCGGAATTATATGAAAAAACAGACGTACGCCGCAACCCCCCACGTGTCTTCCCTGAACGTGATGGATGCCGAGGAACGCGCCTACAAGAACGACCCGCTGACGGAAGAATCGCTTTCGATCGATACCGTCATCCGGTTCCTGCGTCAATGGAAAGCAACGTACCAGGAGCTGAACCGGCAGATCAAATCGCTCGAACGCGATCTGCGGGAGCGGGAAGAGGAACTCCTGGCGCTGCGCGAGGTCAATGAGAAGCTGTCGCTCGAAGTGAACAACGCGCAGACGGATTACCGCGCGGTGAACGACGACTACAAGACGCTGATCCAGATCATGGATCGCGCCCGCCGGCTGACCGTACTGACCGAGGAAGACGAATCAAAGCCGCGTTTCAAAATGGACGCGAACGGTAACTTGGAACGCATCGAATAAGGCCGCCAGTGCGGCACCCTTAAAATCTCTCCGTACCTGATGCAGGCGCGGCGGGATTTTTTCGTTTGCTTCTGGTACGATGGCGGTAGCACGATACCGAACAAGCGAGGTGGACGCGTGAATATCATCATCGTAGGCGCAGGCGCGCTGGGGCTGCTGTACGGCGCGAGGCTGGCGCGGGCGGGGCACGGCGTCGCCCTGCTCACCCGATCGGACGGGCAGGCAGCCATCCTCAACGCGCAGGGGCTCTTATATAAGGAAGCGACGGGCGCGGAGACGCGGATCGGCGTCCCGGCTGCGTCCGTGAGCCGGTTTGCCGACTCCGGAGCCCGCGGTGCGTTCGGCGCGGATTGGGCGGTGCTCGCCGTGAAGCAGCCGCAGATCGACGCGGCGCTGCTCGCGGATCTGGAACGGCTGCTCCAAGGCGGCGTGCCGCTGCTCGCGCTCCAGAACGGCGTCGGGCATATGGAGCGGCTGGCGGAAGCGCTGCCGGGCTCGCCGGTCTACGCGGCCGTGACGACGGAAGGCGCGCTCAAGACGGACACGCGGACGGTCCGGCATACCGGGGCGGGACGGCTCGTGTTCGGCCCGTGGGACGGGCGGCGCGCCGCCGGCGCGGAGGCGCAAAAAATGTTGCTTGATGCGCTGGCAGATGCAGGAATCGAGGCGAATCTGTCGAATGAGATCAAAGATCAAGTTTTCCTAAAATTATTGCTGAACGCGGTCATCAATCCGCTGACGGCCATTTACCAAGTCAAGAACGGCGAGCTTCCGCGCGATCCGTACCGCTTGCGGCTGATGCGGGCGCTTCACGACGAAAGCGAAGCGATTCTCCGCGCCGCGGGTCTGCGGTCCGGGGAGGCCCATTGGGAGCGCCTGCTTAGCGTATGCGCGGCGACCTCGGACAACGAATCTTCGATGCTGCGGGACGTGCGCGCCGGGCGCATGACGGAAATCGATTGGATCAACGGCGGCATCTCCGGGTACGCGAAGCGTCTCGGTCTTTCGTCGCGGATGAACGACGCGGTCCTTGCCCTCGTGAAGGCGCTGCGCGTGACGTAATTGTTCGGGAGGAGGAGAGCGGGTTGGGCTGGATCTGGGAGAGCATCAAGCATGTATACGCCCTGTTGGCGGTCATTCCCGTCGTGCCGTTCCTGCTCGTTTATTTCGGCTATGCCGCCGTCAGCGGTGACCGGAAGAAGGCGTTCCGCCTCGCCATGGACGTGACGACGGCCCTGCTGATCGGCTGCGTGGCGGTGCTGTTCAACGATATTTTCGACAGCGGCTTCGGGCTGTACGGCATTCTGCTCATCCTGCTGCTCGGCGGCGGGCTGCTCGGGAACCTGCAGGTCCGTTCGAAGGGCAGTCTCGATCTCCGGCGCGTCGCGCGCGCCATCTGGCGGCTCGGTTTTTTTCTCATGAGCGTCTGCTACGTGATTCTCATGTTCGTCGGCATCGGCATCAGTTTGTTCACCGCTTAAGGCGCGAGCGCCGCGGTTTTATCGGACCCTTCGGAATTGGAGGGTCTTTTATTTTGACGGTTACCGAAACAATGTGTACAATGAATGAGAAAAACGCACGTCATTATAGAGCTTGTATACCGGAGAAAAGAAGGTAGAGACTGTTGATGAGAACAGAACCGGTCCAACTGCCGTTCGGACAGCCGCTCGCCGAGGCTTACGCGAAGCGAAGCCATCCCGGCGTGGAGGCGTTGTTCGGCAGCCACCCCGCGGAAGAATCGCATTGGCACCGTCGCATGAACTGGCTGGAAGCGCATGGGGACAAACGCGTTCAGCCCGAACGTCTGGCAGATGCGCTGCTGGCGTACAATAAACGAATGAATGCCGCGCCCGCCGTCCTGGCGAACATCGAAGCGATCCGCTCGGGCGCTCCGGTCGTCGTCACCGGCCAGCAGGCCGGATTATGGACGGGACCGTTGCTCGTCCTGCATAAAGCCGTGACCGCGATCAACGCGGCCAGGGAAGCATCCGGATTGACGGGCAGGCACGTGGTGCCCGTGTTCTGGATCGCGGGCGAGGACCACGATTGGGACGAGGCCAACCATGCCTACGTCCGCGCCGCCGAAGACAAGCTCGTTCGCGTCGCGATCGACCGTCCATCGGGAGGCCGTACGTCGGTCAGCCGTACGAAATTGGCGAAGCCGGCGATGGCGGAGGCGATGCAGCGGCTCGGCGCCGTCCTGCCGGACAGCGAGTTCAAGCGCGAGCTGCTGGACGCGCTGAGCCGCTTCGCGGCGGATCACGACAATCTGTCCGGCTGGTTTGCCGCCGTCATGAGCTGGCTCTTCGGGAAGCAGGGCCTCGTCCTGCTGGATTCCGACGATGCCGGCATCCGCGGGCTCGAAGCGCCGATGTTTACGGCGATGATCGAGCGCAACGACGAGCTCGAAGCGGCGTACAAGCGGTCCGAAGCGGCGCTGCGCGAGCTGGGCTTCGCGCCGTCGGCGGACGTCGCCGACGGCTGCGCGAACCTGTTCGTGTTCGAGGACGAACGGACGCTGCTGTATAAGGAAACGGACGGAAGCTTCCGCAACCGCAAAGAGACGTGCCGCCTGACGCGCGCCGAGCTTCTGCGGATCGCCGCGGAAGAACCGCAGCGGCTCAGCAACAACGTGCTGACGCGGCCGCTCATGCAGGATTACCTGCTGCCCGTGCTCGGCGCCGTGCTCGGTCCGGGCGAGATCGCCTATTGGACGCTGACGGGCGAAGCGTTCCGCACCATGGGCATGGAAATGCCGCTGATTCTGCCGCGGATGTCGTATACGCTGGTGGACGCCGCGACGGAGAAGCAGATGGCCAAGTACGGACTCTCCTTCGACGACGTCGTGCACCGTTACGCCGACCGGCGCGAAGCTTGGCTGAAGGAGCGCGACGAGCTCGGCATCGAGGACTGCTTCGCCGAAGCGGGCGCGCGGTTCGAAGCGTTGTACGCGCCGGTCATGCGGTTGTCCGCTTCGGTGGAGAAGGGGCTCGAAGAGCTCTCCGCGAACAATTTGCGCCGCATTTTGGACCAGATCGCTTATTTGGAGAAGCGGACGAAGGAAGCGCACGCACGCCGCTTCGACGCCGCCTTGCGTCAGCAGGACGGGGTCGCGCTTGCGCTGTGGCCGGAAGGCGGTCCTCAGGAACGGGTGCTGAACATGGCGGACTTCTGGAACCGCTTCGGGGCGGCGTGGCTGGAGAAGCTGCTGGAAGCGCCGTACGATCGGTCCGGAGGCCATTATTTGATTTTTTTATGAGCGAAGGGAAGAGGATCATGACTGGGAAGGCCAAGCAAGAGAGCATCGTGCGCGATATGGCGCTGGCGCCGGATGGCCGGTTGAAGATCGATTGGGTCGCGGCGCATATGCCCGTGCTGAACCGGATTCGGGAGCAGTTCGAGCGGGAGCAGCCGTTCAAGGGGCTGAAGGTGACGATCTCGCTGCACTTGGAGGCGAAGACGGCTTACTTGGCGAAGGTTGTGCAGGCCGGCGGGGCTGACGTGACGATCACGGGCAGCAACCCGCTGTCGACGCAGGACGACGTCTGCGCCGCGTTGGTTGAGGACGGCATCACCGTCTACGCCAAATACAACCCGGAGCCCGAGGAATACAAGGCGCTCCTGATCAGAGCGCTGGAAACGAAGCCAGACCTGATCATCGACGACGGCGGCGACCTCGTCACCATCCTGCACGCGGAGCGCCCCGACCTGATGGCGAATCTTCGCGGCGGTGCCGAGGAGACGACGACGGGCATCATCCGGCTGAAGGCGATGGAGAAGGACGGCTCGCTCAAGTTCCCGATGGTCGCGGTGAACGACGCGTACTGCAAATATTTGTTTGACAACCGTTACGGCACGGGCCAGTCTGTCTGGGACGGCATCAACCGGACGACGAACCTCGTCGTCGCGGGCAAAACGGTCGTCGTCGTCGGGTACGGCTGGTGCGGCAAAGGCGTGGCGATGCGCGCGAAAGGGCTCGGCGCCCAAGTCGTCGTGACGGAAATCGATGCCATTCGCGCCGTCGAGGCGTACATGGACGGCTTCACCGTCCTGCCGATGCGCGAAGCGGCGAAGCTCGGCGACTTCTTCGTCACCGTCACCGGCAACCGCGACGTCATTCGCGGGGAGCATTACGAAGTCATGAAGGACGGCGCGATCTTGTCCAACGCCGGCCATTTCGACGTGGAAGTGAACAAGCCGGAACTCGAGGCGATGTCCGTCTCCAAGCGCGTCGTGCGCCGCAACATCGAGGAATTCCGCATGCAGGACGGACGGAACATCTACCTGCTGGCGGAAGGCCGGCTCGTGAACCTCGCCGCGGGCGACGGCCATCCGGCGGAAATCATGGACATGACGTTCGCGCTGCAGGCGATGTCGCTCAAGTATGTCAACGACCGCTACGAGGCGGTCGGCGCCAAAGTCGTGAACGTGCCGTACGAGCTCGACGAGCAGGTCGCGCGCTACAAGCTGGAAGCGCTCGGCACGGGCATCGACAAGCTGACGGACGAGCAGAAGACGTACCTCGACAGCTGGCAGGCACATTAAGAAGCGCGCGTTTCGCGCCTAAATTGCGCAGTAGAAGCATAAGCATCACTTGGCGGGAGCCCTTCCTTGAGAAGCGGCTCCTTTTTTGCGTTTACGGACTGATTGCGCCCAGAACTGATTTGCAACATTTGGAAGCTTTTCCGCGTTTGGGAAGTGGGAAGGCGCGAAGCGATGAAGGAGCCTGTTCGATCCTGCGGTCGAGCACGGAAAGCCATCATCGCTCGCGAACAAATATAAAGCAGGGGGGCGTGCGGATGAAACGGAAACGGAATCGGCAACGCGACGCGGGAAAACGGAGAACGGACGCGAAATGGTGGGCGGGCCTAATGGCTGCGGCCTTGCTTGCGGGCATGCTGGCCGGCTGTTCGGCAGCGAATCGGAATGCAAGCAACACGGCCGCGACGGAGTCGGCGGCACTCGCCGACGCGGGGAATGCCGACGCGGCCAGCGACGACGGCAAGGCGCTGACGTCGTCAGCGAACTCGTCCGCGACGGCGGATACGGCGGCATCGGCAGGCGTGGCAGCAGAGGCGCAATCGAACGCGGCCGGCTCTTCGGAAGCCGGCACGCAGCTGGGCGGTGCGGCAGCCGGATCGGGCGAGAGCGGTGCTGCGGGCGAGCCGATCGACCGCAAAATCGTTTACCGCGGCAATATCACGATGGAAGTCGAGGCGTACGACGCGGCGCAGACGAAGCTTCGGGACCTCATTCATCTGTCCGGGGGTTATCTGCTGAAGTTCGCGGACCAGAAGACGTCGGCGGAGCGGGGCGGCACGTTTACGATCAAGGTACCGGCGACCGGCTTCGACGGCTTCCTCGCCGGCCTGGAGAAGATCGAGCATCTCAGCTATCAGAGCAGCGCGCAAGGCACGGACGTGACGCAGGAGTACGTCGACCTCGGGGCCAGGCTGAAGGCGAGGCAAGTTGTCGAAGCGCGGCTGCTCGACTTCATGGCGAAGGCGACGAAGACGGCGGACCTGCTGCAAATCTCGCAGCAGCTCGGGGACGTGCAGACGGAGATCGAGCAAATTAAAGGAAGGATCCGCTATCTGGACGCGAACGTCGCCTTTTCGACGATCGATCTGCGGATGTACGAGACGGTGGAGGCGGACGTGAAGGCAAATCCGGCGGAGCGCGGGTTCGGGGAGCGGGTGTCGGACGCTGCCGAAAGCAGCTTGAAAGCGCTGTTCGCCGCCGCGCAAGGCATCGTCGTGTTCGCGGCCGGCGCGCTTCCGGTATTGGCGGTCATCGCGATCATCGCCGTTCCGTGTTATGCGTTCTACCGGAGCGGCCGGCGAAAGGCCGCCGGCCGGGCGGCCGCGCGGGCAGGAGCGGATCCGGGAGCGGCGAGCCGTCTCCCGGAAGCCTCGCAAGTGCCGGAAGTCCGGCAAGCCGCGGAAGGCTCGGGACCGGACGGCGGCGAAGATCGTTCATCGTAGCGGATTCGAGGAATTAGGAGTAGAAGCGGGCAGCCCCGGTCGTATAACGGCCGGGGCTACCCGCTTTTTTGGGCTGCTGCCGCCGCTGCCCCGGCGCGCTTCATGGCGCAGGCGACTGCGGCGGATTTGGCCAGGCGCTTCCGCTCGTCCTCGCCGCCGTCTAGGAAACGGCGGTCGCGGGCGAGCGCGAGCAGCGCGTTTTTGCCTGCTTCGGCCGCATCCAGATCATTGCCGAGCAAGTAATAGGCGACCTGGAAGCAGTAATGCTCGACGCCGCGGAGCAGGCTGATCGTATCGTGCAAGGCGGTAGTGCCGTTCATTGCTGGCGTGCCTCCTTTGGTAATCGTTCCGGTGAGAGGCGGCGTCCGCCGGATAGGGAGGGACGCTGCCAATTGCGGCCGGTATGCCGGCGCAAGGATCCGATTTCCAGTGTACACGAACGTCAAGGGAAAAAGGTATCAAAATCGTAACAAGATTAATCCCATAAAATATTTACGGAAATCATGGGCCTTGAGCAGGAATTGCTTTCCGGGTGGCGAATACATGAACTCAAGTGGTGGAAAGTGGGGCCAAGTGGCGGAATTAGGGGGAGAGGTGGAGCGGTCGCATGTTCATGGGCGAATTTCAACACAGCATCGACGACAAAGGCCGCATCATTATCCCCGTTAAATTTCGCGAACAGCTCGGCGACCAATTTGTCGTCACCCGCGGGCTCGACAACTGTTTGTTCGTCTACCCGCTCAGCGAGTGGAGCCAGCTCGAGCAGAAGCTGAAGTCGCTGCCCATGATGAAGTCGGACGCGCGGGCGTTCTCGCGGTTCTTCTTCTCCGGCGCGACCGAATGCGAGCTGGATAAACAGGGAAGGGTAAACTTGCCCAATACGCTGTGCGACTATGCCAAGCTGGAACGGGATTGCATCGTGCTTGGCGTATCGAACCGGGTGGAAATTTGGAGCAAGCCGATCTGGGAAAGCTACTTCAAGCAATCCGAGGAGACGTTCAACGAGATCGCGGAGAAGCTGGTGGATTTTGATTTTAACTTTTAGCCGGAGCCCGGGGCACGCAAGCCCGCGGGCCGGCGACCTTAGAGCCGGGAGGATAACAGCATGTTTCAACATATAACGGTGCTCAAGGAAGAAGCGGTTGACGGTCTCGCGATCAAGCCGGACGGCATTTACGTGGATTGCACCTTGGGCGGAGCCGGTCACAGCGAGCTCATCGCTTCTCGGCTTGGGCCGGGCGGACGTTTGATCGCGCTGGATCAGGACGATTGGGCGCACGACAACGCGAAGCTCCGATTGGCGCCCTACATGGCGCAGGTAACGCTGGTCAAAAGCAATTTCCGCTACTTGGCGAACGTGCTTCGCGAATTGGACATCGACGGCGTGGACGGCGTTTTGTTCGACCTCGGCGTCTCGAGCCCGCAGCTCGACGAAGGCGAACGCGGCTTCAGCTACAATCACGACGCGCCGCTCGACATGCGCATGGATCAGGACGGCATGCTGACGGCGCACGATATCGTGAACGGCTGGGACGAACGGGAAATTTCCCGAATCATCACGAATTACGGCGAAGAGAAATTCGCCCGGTCGATCGCCCGCAAAATCATCGCGGCGCGGGAACAAGCCCCGATCGAGACGACCGGCGCGCTGGTCGAGATCATCAAGTCCGGCATCCCGGCGGCCGCGCGGCGCACGGGCCCGCACCCGGCGAAGCGCACGTTCCAGGCGCTGCGCATCGCGGTGAACGACGAGCTCGGCGCGGAAGAAACGGCGCTGGAGCAGACGGTCGACGTGCTCAAGCCAGGCGGACGGGCATCTGTCATCACGTTCCATTCGCTCGAAGATCGGATTTGCAAGCAAACGTTCGCGAAATTTGTCGGGAAATGCACATGCCCGTCGGATTTTCCGATGTGCGTCTGCGGCGGCGGCGACGGGAAGCTGAAACTGATCACCCGCAAGCCGATCGTGCCGAGCGAGGCGGAGCTGGAGCAAAATCCGAGGGCGCGATCCGCGAAGCTGCGCATCGCCGAAAGACTGTAACTTACTTTTCCTACAAGACACTCATCGTATCGGCCTATAGAGAGGGTCCCCGTACGAACGCGATAGAACGAACCATGAGGAGAGAGAGGAACGCCAATGGCTTATATGAATGGAAACCTGGCCCTGCAGCCGAAGCGAAAGCCGGAGCAGAAGCCTTCGTACCGCGAGACGAAGAAAGTCGTCGTCAAACGAAGATCGATTCCGGTACAGGAGAAGCTGCTGTACCTGTTCACGATTCTCTGCTGCGTCGTCGTGGCCGGCGTCATTATTTTCCGCTACGCGCAAATCTATCAGATGGAACAAAAGATTACGACGCTGACGAAGCAGCAGGCGCAGATGCAGCTGCAGATCGACGACCTGATCTCGAAGCGCGAAATCGCGAACGACCCGAAGGTGCTGAAGGAGAAAGCCGCCCAACACGGCTACGTGATGAGCGACGATCGCATTCAGGTGCAGACCGAGGGCGGCGCGCCCGTCGCTTCGAATTAGGTGAACGGCCATGACGAAACGGATCAAACTACGCACGCTGCTGGTCGGAGGGATAATAACCCTCCTTTTTGTTTTCCTCGTGGGGCGCATCTATTGGGTGCAGGTCGTGAAGGCGGATTTTTGGACGGAGAAGGCGAAGGAGGTCTGGTCGCGGTCGGAGACGCTCGTACCGGTGCGCGGCACGATCACGGACCGCAACGGCAACGTGCTCGCCATGGACGTGGCGGCGTATACGGTGGCCGTGAACCCGAAGATCATCCACCAGCTGAAGCTGGAGGACGTCATCGTCAACAAGCTGAACACGGTGCTCGGCAAGTCCAAGAGCTCGCTGCGCGACATTGTCGAAGCGAAGAAGCCGAACGGCGACTATTACGAGCAGCGGGAGGTTCGGAAGGAAGGCTGGAAGATCGACAAGGACGTGGCCGACCGCATCGTCCGCTTTCGCGACCAGCTGATCGAGCAGACGAAGGAGAAGGACGTCGGCATCTATCTGATCGACCAGAAGAAGCGCTTCTATCCGAAGCAGTCGCTCGCATCCCACGTCATCGGTTACGAAGACAAGGAAGGGAACGCCGTCATGGGGCTCGAGGCGGCGCTCGACGATCAGCTGCGGGGCACGGAAGGCTCGATCAAATACGAGCGCGACGGCAACGGCGTCATTATCGACAACGGCACGGTCGACATGAAACCGGCGGTGGACGGCAAGAACGTCACGCTGACGATCGACGACGACATCCAGCACTATATCGAGGACGCGATCAAGGAAGCCTACGACAAGTATCAGCCGAAGAGCATCACGGCGATCGCCGCGGATCCGGAGACGATGGACATTCTCGGCATGGCGAACCTGCCGAATTTCAATCCGAACGCGTATTGGACCTTCCCGCAGGCGAATTTCTACGATCATGCCATCAAGTCGCTGTACGAGCCCGGTTCGACGTTCAAGATCGTCACGCTCGCCGGCGCCGTGCAGGAAGGGCTGTTTAATCCGAATACGCTGTACAAGTCCGGTTCCATTAAGGTCCCGGGCGGCACGATCCACGACATCCATCAAAACTGGGGAACGATCACGTTCCTGGAAGGTTTGAAGCGCTCCAGTAACGTCGAGTTCGTCAAGCTCGGCTACGAAGGCTTGAAGCCGGACAAGCTGATGAGCTACATCAACGCTTTCGGCTTCGGCAAGAAGACAGGCATCGAGCTCGGCGGCGAAATCGCCGGCTCGGTCAATCCGGTGTATCCGGTGGAGTACGCGACGGCCGCCTTCGGCCAAGGCAAGGTGCAGGTAACGCCGATCCAGCAAGTGGCCGCGGTGGCGGCCGTCGCGAACGGCGGCAAGCTGCTCGAGCCGCATCTCGTGAAAGAGATCGACGATCCGGTCACGAAGAAGAAAACCGTCTTCCCGGCAAAGGTCGTCCGCCAGGTCGTGACGGAGCACACAGCTAGCCAGGTCGACGAATTCCTGGAGCAGGTCGTATCCGACCAGAAGATCGGCTCCGGCCGCAACGCCTACATCGAAGGCTACCGGGTCGCCGGCAAGACCGGTACGGCCCAGAAGGTTATCAACGGCAAATACGCGGAAGACAAGTACGTGCTTTCGTTCATCGGTTTCGCGCCGGTCGGCAATCCGAAGGTCGTGCTCTACATCGTCATGGACGAGCCGAACGACCGGCTCGCGTCCGGGGGCTCGGCGGTCGCGCCGATCTTCAAGCAGATCATGCAGCAGAGCTTGAAGCATCTCGGCGTGCGGCCGACTATCGAGCAGGGCAGTGCCGCCAGCAATCCGGCTCAGGAGCAGACGGTGCCGGTGCCGGACGTGACGGAGAAGCCGCTCGCGCAGGCGAAGCAGCTGCTGGAGGCCAAGAAGCTCGGCTACACGGTCGTCGGCACGGGCGCTTCAGTCCTGAAGCAGATTCCGAAAGCCGGAGCGGCGGTCGGGCCGGACCAGAAGATCTTCCTGCTCACGCAGGAGCAGAGCAAGCTGACGACGCCGAACATGAGCGGCATGCCGCTGCGCGACGCCATGCAGATGTGCTCGAACCTCGGCATCCAGTGCGTCGCGAACGGTGAAGGCTTCGTCAAGTCGCAGTCGCAGGCGAAGCTAAACGGCAAGCCGGTGCTCTTGCTCAACCTGACGCCGCCGGACGAGGACATGCTGCGCCAGCCCGAACCGAACGCCGGCGAAGACGGCGGCCGGACGGACGGCGACGGCGGGACGGATGGCGGCGGCCAAGCCGGCGGCGACGGCAAGCCGGGCGCTGGCGGTTAGCCCGGCGCCGAGGGCTTGACGCCCGGCACCCGAGATCCTGCCCGGCATCGGCATCGGCGGCTTGGCTAAGTGCCGGCCGGACAAACAGCAGCGCGGTCATCCACCGGCAGCCGCGCCGTCCCCGTCGGACGGCGCGGCGTTTTTTGTGGACGCGGGAGCTTGTTCTAACCCCACGCTCGTCCGAATAGGCTTGGAATAGGAGACGGTTGGACGAACGTTCCCGTTTTACGAGCCTTTCGGGGGGATGACAGATGAAAGTTTCCAGCGTAACGATCAGGCGCCGGCTGTTCACGGCGCTTCTCATTGGCGTTCTCGCGTTCGGGCTTTTGGCCGTCCGGCTTGGGTACGTGCAGCTGTGGAAGGGCGAGGAGCTCGCTGCCCGGGCGGAAGATTCGTGGCGGCGGGAGATTCCGTTCGCGGCCAAGCGCGGCGAGATCATGGACCGAAACGGCAGCGTGCTTGCGTATAATATTAGTTCGCCGACCATCATGGCAATCCCGGCGCAAGTGAAGGACGCGCGCGAGACGGCGGCCAAGCTGTCGGGCGTGCTGGACATGGCCGAGGACACGGTGTTCCAGACGATCACGAAGAAGCAGCTGATCGTATACCTGAAGCCCGGCGGCCGCAAAATCACGACGGACAAGGCGCAGCAGATCAAGGATTTGAACCTCCCGGGCATCGTCGTCGCGGAGGATAACAAGCGGTACTATCCGTTCGGCAGCTTCGCGTCCCATGTGCTCGGCTTTACCGGCATCGACAATCAAGGGCTGACGGGCATCGAAGCCAAGTACGACGCGCTGCTGCAGGGCATCAACGGCAACGTTTCGTTCCTCTCCGATGCCAAGGGCGACCTGATGCCGGGCTCCTCCGACACGTATACCGCGCCGAAGGACGGGCTCAACCTGGAGCTGACGATCGACAAGCAGATCCAGACGATCATGGAGCGCGAGCTCGATCAGGCGATGGTCAAGCTCAATCCCGACGACATCATCGCGATCGCGATGGATCCGAACAACGGCGAGATATTGGGCATGGCCAGCCGGCCGACCTACGATCCGTCCAAGTATAAGGAAGTCGATCAGCAAATCTACAACCGCAACCTGCCGATCTGGATGACGTACGAGCCGGGCTCCACGTTCAAGATCATCACGCTGGCCGCCGCGCTCGAGGAAG
This sequence comes from Paenibacillus sp. GCM10023250, assembly GCF_042653205.1. Taxonomy (NCBI): domain Bacteria; kingdom Bacillati; phylum Bacillota; class Bacilli; order Caryophanales; family Paenibacillaceae; genus Paenibacillus; species Paenibacillus sp. GCM10023250. Next base: position 64,178 of record NZ_JBHSHY010000002.1, read on the forward strand.
GTAAGGTCAACCTGACGCAGGACCATTTCTTCGACCCGGGAGCGGTCGAAATCGGCGGCGCGCGGCTGCGCTGCTGGAAGAAGGGCGGCCACGGCAGCCAGACGTTCCTCGAGGTCGTGCAAAATTCGTGCAACCCCGGCTTCGTCGCGCTGGGCAACCGGCTTGGCAAAGAAAAGCTTTTCGAGTATATTAAAAACTTCGGCTTCGGCAAGAAGACGGGCATCGATCTCGGCGGCGAAGAGAACGGCATCCTGTTCAAGCTGAATCAGGTCGGCCCGGTCGAGCTCGCCACGACGTCGTTCGGCCAAGGCGTCTCGGTGACCCCGATTCAGCAGATCGCCGCCGTGTCGGCCACGGTCAACGGGGGGACGCTCTACAAGCCCCACGTCGCGAAGGACTGGATCAACCCCGACACCGGCGAAACGGTCAGCACGGTCGAGCCCGAAGCCGTCCGCAAGGTCATCTCCGAGAATACGAGCGCCCAAGTGCGCAACGCGCTGGAAAGCGTCGTCGCGAAGGGCACCGGCCGCAACGCGTTCATCGACGGCTACCGCGTCGGCGGCAAGACGGGGACAGCGCAAAAGGTCATCAATGGCCGCTACTCGCCCAACGAGCACATCGTCTCGTTCGTCGGCTTCGCGCCCGCGGACGATCCGAAGATCGTCGTGTACGTCGCGGTCGACAACCCGCAGGGCATTCAATTCGGAGGCGTCGTGGCGGCGCCGATCGTGCACAACATTTTGGCGGACGCGCTGCCGTACATGGGCGTGCAGCCGAGCACGAAGCAGCTCAACAAGGAGTACAAGTACGGCGAGACGCCGATCGTCACCGTGCCGAATCTCGTCGGCAAGACCGTATCCGATATTTATGAAGATTTGAACATGAATTTCAACCTGGCGTCCGCGGGCAGCGGCGACACCGTCATCCGGCAGTCGCCCGCAGCCGGCACGCGCGTCGACAGAGGGTCAACCATCCGCATATATTTAGCCAAAGACAATGATGAAAGCGAAAGTCCCTGACTATAATGAGTAGTAAGTTGCGATCGTAGGCATAGCGCCGCGCGAAGCGCCGCCGGAAACGGCCCGCGCGGTCTTCCAACTGCTCATGGGAGGGGACCAGAGCGATGCGGGTGAAAGAGTTGGCTTCACTGCTGCTTACGGCAGTCCTTGTCGGGGAAGGGGAAACGGAGCTGTCGGGCGTCGAAATCGACTCCCGCCAAGCCGGTCCGGGCACGCTGTTCATCTGCCTGCGCGGCCATCGGGTCGACGGGCACGATTATGCCGCGCAGGCCGTGGCGAACGGCGCCTCGGCAATCGTGGCCGAACGGCTGCTCGAGCTGCCGTCTCCGGTACCGCAAATCATCGTGAAGGACGGCCGCCACGCGATGGCCGTCATCGCGGATTATTATTACCGCCAGCCCAGCCGCCGGCTGAAGCTGATCGGCGTGACGGGCACGAATGGCAAGACGACGACGACGTACCTCATCGAGCGGATATTGAAGGATGCGGGCCACTCGCCCGGCGTTATCGGCACGGTCGAGATGCGCTACGCGGACCGCGCGGTGCCGATGTCGGGCACGACGCCGGAGGCGCTCGAGCTGCAGCGCTCCCTGGACGCGATGGCGGAAGCGGGCACGGACTACTGCGTGATGGAAGTATCCTCGCACGCGCTGGAGCAGGGCCGGGTGAAAGGCTGCCGGTACCGCACGGCCATCTTCACGAACCTGACGCAGGACCACCTCGATTATCATCAGACGATGGAACGGTACGCGGCGGCGAAGGGGCTGCTCTTCAGCCGGCTCGGCAATGAGTTCGCCGCGTCGCCGGAGGACCGGCTCTTCGCGGTGCTGAACGCGGACGATCCCGCCTCGCCCGGCTATGCCGACGCCACGGCCGCCGAGGTCGTCACGTACGGCATCGAGCGCGACGCCGACGTGCGGGCATCGAACGTGCGCATGACGGCGCGCGGGACGGCGTTTCGGGCGGAGACGTTCGCCGGCTCGGCCGACATCACGCTGCGCATGGTCGGCAAGTACAACGTCTACAACGCGCTCGGGGCGATCAGCGCCGCGCTCATCGAGGGCATTCCGCTGCGGCACGTCAAGGCGAGCCTCGAAGCGGTGCCCGGCGTGCCCGGACGCGTCGAAGCCGTCGAAGCAGGCCAGCCGTTCGCGGTCATCGTCGATTACGCGCATACGCCGGACGGACTCGAGAACGTGCTCAAGGCGGTCAAGGAATTCGCCGCGGGCCGGGTGCTCTGCGTGTTCGGCTGCGGCGGCGACCGCGACCGGACGAAGCGTCCGCTGATGGGCCGCATCTCCGCGCGGTATGCGGATTATAGCTTCGTCACCTCGGACAATCCGCGGACGGAGGATCCGCTGCAGATCCTGGCCGACGTCGAGGCCGGCCTGCTGGCGGACGGCGTGGCGCAGGACCGCTACGAGCTGCTGGCGGACCGGCGCGCGGCGATTCAAAAAGCGGTTGAAATGGCTCGCCGCGGCGATGTAGTATTAATTGCGGGGAAGGGCCATGAGACGTATCAGGACGTGCAAGGCGTCAAATACGACTTTGACGACCGCGAGGTGGCCAAAGAAGCGATAAGGAGTCTTTCATAGTGATAAAACGACCATTAAACGCGATTGCCGCCCTCTGCGGCGGCACGGTGTTGAACGATAACCGGGGAGACGCCGCGATCGCCGGCGTCTCCATTAATACGCGCACGATTCAGCCGGGCATGCTGTTCGTTCCGATTCGGGGCGAGCGCGTGGACGGCCACGATTACGTCGGGGCCGCCCTGGAAGCCGGCGCGGGCGGGGCGCTGTGGGAGCGGAGCAAGGCGGTGCCGGACGCGCTGTCGGCAGCGCCGCTGATCCTCGTCGACGACACGGTGGCGGCGCTGCAGCGGCTGGCCGCGAATTACCGGGACGAGCTCGACCTGCGCGTCGTGGGCGTCACGGGCAGCAACGGCAAGACGACGACGAAGGACATGGTCGCGGCCGTCCTGTCCGGGGCGTACCGGGTACATAAAACGGCCGGCAATCTGAACAATCATCTCGGCTTGCCGCTGACCGTGCTGGAGCTGGACGAGAGCTGCGGCGCCGTCGTGCTCGAGATGGGGATGAGCGAGTTCGGCGAGATCGATTTTCTGACCCGGCTGGCCAAGCCGGACATCTCGATCATCACGAACATCGGCGATTCGCACATGGAGCAGCTCGGCTCGCGGGCCGGCATCGCGAAGGCGAAGCTGGAGATCGTCGCCGGCCTCCGGCCGGGCGGCCTGCTGATCATGAACGGGGACGAGCCGCTGCTGGCCGAAGGCATCCGCTCGGCGCGGTTGCCGGACGGCGTCGAGGTGCAGACGTTCGGCCTCGAAGCGGGCAGCCGCTGGGTCGCCGAGGGCATCGACGTCGACGCGACGTCGTCGCGGTTCGATGTCCGGGGCGAAGCTGAGCTGCAGCGCGTAGAGCTGCCGGCCGCGGGCCGGCACAACGTCTCGAACGCGCTTGCGGCCATCGCCGCGGCGACGCGGCTCGGCGTGCCGGCGGCCGTCATCCGGCAAGGCTTCGAGGGCTTGAAGCTGACCGCGATGCGCATCGAGCCGGGACGGGCGCTGAACGGCGCCTTGGTGCTGAACGACGCGTACAACGCCAGCCCGACCTCGGTCCGGGCGGCGATCGATCTCGTCGCCGGTCTGACCGGCTACCGGCGCAAATGGCTCGTGCTCGGCGACATGCTGGAGCTCGGCCCGCGGGAGCTCGAGATGCACGGCGAAGTCGGCGCGTACGTGACGCCGGCGAAGGCGGATGCCGTGCTTACGTTCGGCCCGCTGTCGCGGCAGACGGCGGCCTCGGCCGCGAAGCAGTTCCCTGCGGATGGCGGCGAGGAGCAAGTCCGCGCATTCGATGACAAGGCGGCGCTCGCGGAATGGCTGCTGGCGCGGCTCGCGCCGGAAGATCTCGTATTGGTGAAAGGCTCGCGCGGCATGCGCATGGAAGAGATCGTCCATGCCCTGCAGCGCGAGGCATAGAGGTGAATTATGGACGTTAAGGTCATTTTACTATCGATCGGCGCATCGTTCCTGCTGTCGGTCTTGTTCGCGCCGCTGTTCATCCCGCTGCTGCGAAGGCTGAAGTTCGGCCAGCAGATCCGGGAGGAAGGCCCGCAGAGCCACTTGAAGAAGAAGGGTACACCGACGATGGGCGGCATCATCATCCTGCTCGCGGTGCTGCTTTCGTTTCTGAAATTTTCCGACAAGACGAACGAGTTTTGGGTGCTGCTCATCGCGTGCCTGGGCTTCGGCTTGGTCGGGTTTCTCGACGATTATATCAAAATCGCGTTCAAGCGCTCGCTCGGCTTGACGGCGTTCCAGAAGCTGTTCGGCCAGCTCTTGTTCTCGGTCATCATCTGCGTTCTTCTTCATCAGATGCATCACAGCACCGTCATCGGCATTCCGGGCACGGCGACGGCCATCGACTTCGGCTGGTTCTATTATCCGTTCGTCGTCATCATGCTGTTCGCCACGACGAACGCGGTCAACTTCACGGACGGCGTGGACGGCTTGCTCGGCGGGACAGGCGCCGTGGCGTTCGCGGCGTTCGCGATCCTGGCACTGCACGCGAGCGAGCACGAATCGGCGATCTTCTCGGCGACGATGATCGGCGCGCTGCTCGGCTTCCTCGTGTTCAACGCGCATCCGGCGAAGGTGTTCATGGGCGACTCCGGGTCGCTCGGCATCGGCGGCGGCATGGCGGCAGTCGCCATCCTGACGAAGACGGAAATCCTGCTGGTCATCATCGGCGGCGTCTTCGTACTGGAGATGCTTTCGGTCATTCTGCAGGTCGGGTCGTTCAAGCTGCGCGGCAAGCGGATATTCAAAATGAGCCCGATCCACCATCACTTCGAGCTGTCCGGCTGGGGCGAATGGAAGGTCGTCTCAGTGTTCTGGTTCGTCGGCGCGGTGTTCGCGGCCATCGGGCTGTACCTGGGGCGTTGAGGAATGCGGTGAGAAGAAGGCGCTGACCTGCGGTTGGTTTGGGTCTTCGCTCGCTTAGATTTGTGATTTGAAAAAAAGAAGTTTAACAAGGGAGTCCAGAGGGCAAAGCCCTCGGTTCCCCGCCCGCGGGGGGATTCAAAAGGGAGCTGAAACCATGAAACACCCATCCTTGTACAAGGATCAACAGGTGATCGTGCTCGGCCTGGCCAAGAGCGGGCTGAGCGTTGCTAAGCTGTTCCATAAGCTGGGCGCGTCCGTCACCGTCAACGATAAAAAGGATCGCCAATCATGCCCCGAAGCGGACGAGCTGGACGCTTTGGGTGTTTCTGTTCTATGCGGCGGCCATCCGGAGGGGCTGATCACGCCGGAGACGGCGCTCGTGGTGAAGAACCCGGGCATTCCGTATTCGTCGCCGCCCGTCGCGCGGGCGCTCGAGCTCGGCATCGAGGTCGTGACGGAAGTCGAAGTCGCGTACCTGCTGTCGCCTGCGCCGATCATCGGCATCACCGGCTCCAACGGCAAAACGACGACGACGACGTGGATCGGCGACATGCTCGAAGCCGCCGGGCTCAAGCCGATCGTCGCCGGCAACATCGGCACGCCGCTCTGCGAAGCGGCGCAGGCGGCAGAAGCGGACAATTGGCTCGTCGCGGAGCTCAGCAGCTTCCAATTGAAAGGCACGCGTCAATTCCGGCCGCGGATCGCGCTGCTGCTGAACATTGCCGAGACGCATCTCGACTATCACGGCGACATGGACGACTACGTCGCCTCGAAAGCGAAGCTGTTCGCCAACCAGACCAAGGACGACACGGCGGTGCTGAACGCCGACGATGCCGTCTGCCGCGAACTGATGGCGTCCGGCATGCTCGGCGCGCGGGTCATCCCGTTCTCGACGACGTGCGAGCTGGACTACGGCCTCTGCGTGACGCCGCCGTACCCGTCGGACTTGGCGGAGCCGGACGGCGGCGCCGAACGCCGCATCGTCTGGCGCGACCGGGAAGGCGGCGAGCGCGACATCGTCGGCGTAGCCGAGCTCGGCATTCCGGGCCGGCATAACGCCGCCAACGCCTTGGCCGCGATCGGGGCTTGCCTGGCCGTCGGCGCGTCCGCGGGCGCGCTGGCGGAGCCGCTGCGGCGCTTCCGCGGCGTGGAGCACCGCCTCGAGTTCGTCCGCGAGCATGCGGGCGTGGCGTACTACAACGATTCCAAAGCGACGAATCCGATCGCGGCGATCATCGCGCTGCGTTCGTTCCCGCCGCGGATCGTGCTGATCGCGGGCGGGCTGGACCGCGGCTCGGATTACAGGGAGCTGCTGCCGCATTTCCGCGACCGGGTGAAGGCCGTCGTCGCGCTCGGCGAGACGCGCGGCAAGATCGCGGACGTGGCGCGTCAGGCAGGTTTAACGGCGGTCAAACTCGTCGAACCTGAGGAGGACGCCGAGAGCACCCTCCGCCTTGCGGTCCGCGAAGCGGCCGCGCTCGCGGAGCCGGGCGATACCGTGCTTCTTTCGCCGGCTTGCGCGAGCTGGGACATGTTTTCGTCCTACGAGATCCGAGGGCGCATTTTTAAAGAATCGGCGCATAACTTGTAAGTAGGGGGCTTGTCCCTACTTCCGCTTGCAAGAGGTGTTTTGCGCTATGGCCAAAGCCAGGTCTGCCCCGGATATGTGGATGATTATCGCGATTCTGCTCATTCTCGCCATCGGTCTCATCATGGTGTACAGCGCGAGCGCCGTATTGGCGTTTCACGATTACGGGGATAAGTTCTATTACGTCAAACGGCAGCTGCTGTTCGCCGCGCTCGGGATCGGGGCCATGATCGCCACGATGAACGCGGATTATTGGATTTGGAAGAAGTGGGCGAAGCTCGGGCTGTTCGTCTGCTTCGGCATGCTGCTGATCGTGCTCATTCCCGGCGTCGGCGTCGTTCGCGGCGGCGCGCGAAGCTGGCTCGGCATCAGCTCCTTCGGCATTCAGCCGTCGGAATTCATGAAGCTGGCGATGGTCATCTTCCTCGCCAAGCTGCTGGCGGAGAAGCAGCAGGCCGTGACGCAGTTCGCGAAAGGACTGCTGCCGCCGCTCGGCATTCTCGGCTTGGCGTTCGGGCTTATCATGCTGCAGCCGGATCTTGGCACGGGGGCGGTCATGATCGGCGCTTCGCTTCTGATCATCTATACGGCCGGCGCGCGTCTTCGGCATCTGGGCTCGCTGGCCCTCGTCGGCGTCGCCGGCCTCGTCGGCCTGATCGCCGCGGCGCCGTACCGGCTGCAGCGGATCACGGCGTTTCTCGATCCGTGGGCCGATCCGCTCGGCGCCGGCTATCAGTCGATCCAGTCGCTGTACGCGATCGGGCCCGGCGGGCTCGTCGGCCTGGGGCTCGGCATGAGCCGCCAGAAGTTCAACTACTTGCCGGAACCGCAAACGGATTTTATTTTCTCGATTCTGTCGGAAGAGCTCGGCTTCATCGGCGGCTCGGCCATCATCCTGCTGTTCGGCATCCTGCTCTGGCGCGGGATGCGTACCGCGATCGCGGCGCCGGATTCGTTCGGCAGCCTGCTGGCGGTCGGGATCATCGGCATCGTCGCCGTACAAGTCTTCATTAATATCGGCGTCGTCATCGGCATGCTTCCGGTCACGGGCATCACGCTGCCGCTCGTCAGCTACGGCGGCTCGTCGCTGACCCTGCTCCTGACGGCGCTGGGCATCTTGCTTAATATTTCCCGATTTTCGAGGTGAGGCATCATCATGCGTATCGTACTGTCGGGCGGGGGAACCGGCGGCCACATCTATCCTGCGCTCGCAATCGGCAAGCAGGTCATGGAAGAGGCGCCGGATTCGTCCCTGCTCTATATCGGATCCCCGAAGGGACTCGAGAGCCGTATCGTCCCCGCGCAGGGGATTGCGTTCGAACCCGTCGAAATCACGGGCTTCAAACGAAAGTTGTCATATGAGAACGTGCGGACGGTCATGCGGTTTCTGAAGGGCGTCGCCCGCTCCAAGCAGCTGCTCCGTTCGTTCAAGCCCGACGCCGTCGTCGGCACGGGCGGCTACGTCTGCGGCCCCGTGCTTTACGCGGCGGCCAAGCTCGGCATCCCGACGCTGATCCACGAGCAGAACGCGATCGCCGGGTTGACCAACCGGTTTCTGTCCCGGTACGCGGATACCGTCGCGGTCAGTTTTCCGGAGGCGGAGGACCAGTTCCGGCGGGCCAGCCGCACGCTGTATACCGGAAATCCGTGCGCGACGAACGTCGCGCGCGCCGATCAACGACAAGGCTTTGCCCACTTGGGCATTCCGCCGGGCAGCCGGATCGTGCTGCTGGTCGGCGGGAGCCGCGGGGCCAAAGCGATAAACGACGTGATGGTGGACATGGTGCCGCTCCTCGGGCGGCTGCCAGACGTCCACTTTGTGTTTGTGACCGGCGAAAGCTATTACGAGGGCACGAAGAGCCGCATCGAAGCCGCGGCGCCGAAGCTGCCGGACAAGCTGCAGGTGCTGCCGTACCTGCACCGGATGCCGGAGGTGCTCGCCGCTTCGCGGCTCGTCGTCGGACGGTCCGGCGCGTCTTCCCTGGCGGAAGTGACGGCGCTCGGCGTGCCGTCCATCCTCATCCCGTCCCCGAACGTGACGAACAACCACCAGGAAGCGAATGCGCGGAGCCTGGCGGAAGCGGGGGCGGCGGAGATGATTCTCGAACGCGAATTGAACGGCGCGGTCCTGTTCGACCGGATCGGCCGCATTATGAACGATCCGCTCGTCCATGAAGAAATGGGCGAGGCGGCGAAGGCGCTCGGCAAGCCGGATTCGGCGCCGGCCATCGTGCGCGAATTGCGGCGATTGACCGGGAAATAGCCCGGTGCCTGTCAAATGGGCGATTGTCACACTCCTCTGCGGAAAGGCATAGTATACTGCATAATCGTGACCGTCATCCGGAGGGCATGCGCCCCGCTCACGCCACGCTAAGCGCGCGGCGGCGAGCAGGGCAACGGCCGCCCGGAGGAAAGGGCGAACGCTTGGAGGTTTCAATCGCTTGCAGCAGAAGGAGGTTCGACAGATGGAGCAGTTTTTGGCGGATTTGCAAACGATCGACGCGGGTAGCGTCATGTATAACGAGCCGCTGGCCGCGTATACCACGTGGAAAATCGGCGGCCCGGCGGACGTGCTGATCATTCCGCACACCCAGGACCAGCTGGTGGCGGCGGTCCGGTTGCTGCATCGGCACGGCCTGAAGTGGACCAATCTCGGACGCGGTTCCAACATGCTCGTCAGCGACAAAGGCATCCGGGGCGTCGTCATTCAACCGGGCGAAGGATTCGATTATGCGCGATTCGACGGAACGCTCGCGTACGCGGGCGCCGCATGTTCCTTCGTGAAGCTGTCGGTGCTGGCCGGCAAGGAAGGATTGACGGGACTGGAATTCGCGGGGGGAATTCCGGGTTCGGTCGGCGGAGCCGTCTATATGAACGCAGGCGCCCTAGGGTCTGATGTGTCACGTATATTCAAATCAGCTGACATTGTGCTGGAAACAGGGGAATTGGTTCGCTTCGGGGCAGAGGACATGGCGTTTTCCTATCGGCATTCCTGTCTGCACGAACGGCCTGGCATCGTGACCGGCGCGGTATTCCAGCTGGAGGAAGGGGACCGCAAGGCGATCGCGCAAGCGATGGCCGAGAATAAACAGCGGCGCCTCCTGACCCAGCCGCTCCAACTGCCGAGCGCAGGGAGCGTATTCCGGAATCCGCCGAACGATTATGCCGCCAGGCTCATCCAAGAGGCGGGACTCAAAGGATTGCGGCAAGGCGGGGCGGAAGTCTCCACGCAGCACGCCAATTTCATTGTCAACACCGGGCAAGCGACAGCTGAAGATGTCCTCACCCTGATGACGACCATACGAAGCACTATTCGCGATAAATACGGAATCGAGCTGATAGCCGAAGTACTGGTCGTGGGTGAGCGGTAATTCGGAGGTGATAAGTTGGACAAATTGGTGATTGAAGGCGGGAAACCTCTCTCAGGAACCATTGTTATCCAAGGCGCTAAAAATGCCGCTTTGCCGATTTTAGCTGCCAGCTTGCTGGTCGAAGGAGAAGTGACGATCGATCAGGTGCCCAGATTGCTGGACATCGACGTCATGCTGGGCATATTGCGGGAGCTCGGCTGCCGGGCGGAGCACGACGATCAAACCGTGCGGCTCGACACGACCGGCCTGCATTCGTCCCATATCCCCGAAGCGCTCATGCGCCAGATGCGTTCGTCCATCTTCCTGATGGGGCCGCTGTTGGCCAGGTTCGGCGAAGTCACGATTTATCAGCCGGGCGGATGCGCGATCGGCGAACGGAAAATCGATTTGCATTTAAGCGGCCTGCAGGCGCTCGGCGCGGAAATCGAAGAGGACGGAAGCCGGATCGTCTGCTACGCGAAAAAGCTGAAGGGCGCGGAGATCCACCTGGATTTCCCGAGCGTCGGCGCCACGGAAAACATCATGATGGCCGCGGTCCTGGCGGAAGGGCTGACGACGATCAGCAACGCCGCACGGGAGCCGGAGATTCAAGATTTGCAGCACTTCCTGAACCGGATGGGCGCCAAGATCATCGGCGCCGGCACCGATACGATTACCGTCGAAGGGGTAGAGAAGCTCGCGCCGTGCGCTTATCAGGTCATTCCGGACCGGATCGTGACGGGTACCGTCATGGTCGCGGCCGCCGCTACGCGCGGACAGGTGACGCTGCTCAATACTTGCCCTTCGCATCTGACCTCTCTCATCCATGTGCTCCGCCGCACTGGTGTTCAAATAGCGGTTGACGGTGATATAATCAAAGTAGGCAGCGCCTCGCGGCCTAAAGCGATCGACCGCATCGTCACCTCGCCGTACCCGGCGTTTCCGACCGATCTGCAGTCGCAGGTCATGGTCCTGCTCGCGCTCGCCGACGGCGTCAGCGTCATGAAGGAAACGATCTTCGAAGGCAGGTTCAAGCACGTGGACGAACTCGCCCGCATGGGCGCAGACATTCGCGTCGACCTGAGCTCCGCGTTCATTCGCGGTGTTTCCAGGCTGTACGGCGCGACGGTGGAAGCGACGGATCTGCGCGCAGGCGCGGCGCTCGTCATCGCGGGGCTTGCGGCGCAAGGCAAGACCGTCGTCGAGCAGGTGCACCATATCGACCGCGGCTACGACCGCATCGAGCAGATGCTCGGCCGGCTAGGCGCCAGAATTACCCGCTATTCCCCCGTACCCAACAATACGGTCGTCCCTTAAGGACGCGTGCGGCTCAAGATAGAAAACGCGTGAACGGCTCCAGCCACCAAGCGGCGGGATGCCGTTTGCGTTTATACGAATAGGGGACAAGCCATGCAAGAGAAGATGCCCGTTCTGCGGGAACCTGTCAAGCGGCGCAGAGGCGGCAAGAAGCTACTGGCGGTGCTCGTGCTGCTCTTTATCGTGCTGCTGGGCGTGCTGTTCTTCAATTCCTCCATCAGCAAGGTGTCGACCGTGACCGTCGAAGGCCAGAAGGTGCTGCAGGCGGCGGATATCCGCAAGGCGGCGGGCATCGCCGCGGGCGATTCGTTCTTCGGCACGCCGGCCGGCAAGATCGAGGCGAGAGTCCGCGCTCTGAAGCCGGTGAAGAACGTCGCCGTCGCCAAATCGTTCCCAGGCGGCATCACGATACGGGTTCAAGAATACGCAACCGTCGCCTACTCGTTGTCGAAAAAAGGCGAAATGGCGGCGGTCTTGGCGAACGGGACATCAGTTCCGTCCGGATCCGACCTGGTGGTGGACAAGCCGATCCTTTCGGGCTGGAAAGCCGGCGATCCCGTACTCACGGCGCTGTGCAAGGCGCTGGCGGCGATTCCGGAGCAGTCGCTCTCGGATTTTTCCGAGATCATCCCCGCGCCGTCGACGTCCTACCCGGACCGGATCAAAATTTATACCCGGACGCGCTTCGAGGTCATAACGGCGGTCTCGCTGCTGCAGGATAAGATCGCGACGATGAACGCCGTCATCGAAATCCAGCCGCCGGGAATCATCACGCTGCTGCTCGCGGACAAATACGCGCCGTTCGTTCCCGAGGAGCCGGAAAATCCCGCCACTACGCAAAAAGAGACTACTCAATAGCTCCAAAGAATGATAGAATTTTATTTATGTAGATTTATTTGCCCTTTTAGCTTTTTTTTTCTTAAGGGATGACTCCGGATCTGCGTAACGACGCACCGTCTGCATAATGAAAACGGTGAAAAAATTGTAGAAAAAAGAGGGATAATGAGCACTGCGTTGAATAAGAAGAAATGCATGCAGAGGCACGGCATATCATTGTACCTTATTAACGTTGAAACGGAGGTGCCAGAGTTTGAGCAATGACATCATCGTGAGTTTGGACATCGGTACATCCAAGGTTCGGGCTATTATTGGCGAAGTTAATAACGGCGTCATTAATATTATTGGAGTTGGATCTGCCGACTCGGAAGGTATTCGCAAAGGGGCTATCGTCGACATCGACCAGACCGTCGCATCGATCCGCAGCGCGGTGGACCATGCTGAGCGAATGGTCGATATTCAAATATCCGATGTATATGTAGGGATTCAGGGCAACCATATCGGCCTGCAGACGAATCACGGCGTCGTCGCGATCTCGAACGAAGACCGCGAAATCGGCGAAGACGACATCGATCGCGTCCTGCAAGCGGCCAAAGTCGTCGCCGTGCCTCCCGATCGCGAAATCATCAACCTGGTGCCGAAGCAGTTTTTGGTGGACGGGCTTGAAGGCATATCGGACCCGCGAGGCATGATCGGCGTCCGGTTGGAAGTGGAAGCGACCGTCGTTACCGGAGCGAAGACGGCCATACATAACTTGGTCCGGTGCGTGGAGAAAGCCAATTTGCGGATTGCCGGCATCATCCTGATGTCGCTGGCGTCCGGCCAAATGTCCTTGACCAAAGACGAGAAAATGATGGGCACCGTGCTTGCGGATATCGGCGCGGGTTCCAGCACGATCGCCGTTTTCGAACAAGGAAGCATCGTCGCGACGTCCACGCTGCCGGTCGGCGGCGAATATGTGACCAGCGATATTTCATACGGTTTGCGGACCCAGACGGAGCAAGCGGAGAAGATCAAGCAGAAGTTCGGCTGCGCGCTGGTGGACGATGCCGCGGAGGACCAGAAGTTCAAGGTCATGCGCATGGGCAGCAACGTGGAGAAGGAATTTTCCCAAGTCGACCTGGCCAACATCATCGAACCGCGGATGCAGGAGATCTTTCACTTGATCCGGCAGGAAGTCCGGCGTATGGGTTACGGCGAGAAGGTCAACGGCTACGTGCTGACCGGCGGCAGCGTGACCATGGCCGGCACGCTGCCGCTCGCCCAGCACGAGCTGGAAGCGAGCGTCCGCATCGCCGTGCCGGATTACATCGGCGTCCGCGATCCGGCGTTCACGAGCGGGGTCGGCATGATCCAATACGTGTCGAAGTATATGAGGGGCCGCCCCGCAGCCGCGCCGAAGAAGAGCGCGAGCAAGAAGGCAAGCGCAGCCAACACTCCCTCGAAGCCCGGCATTTTCGAGCGTTTGAAAAATATGTTTAGCGAATTTATTTGATCGGGGGAACAACAGCATGTTGGAATTTGATTTCGAGATGGAACAAATGGCTCAAATCAAAGTCATCGGCGTCGGCGGCGGCGGCAGCAACGCGGTCAACCGGATGATTGAGAACGGCGTGAGAGGCGTCGAGTTTATTACGGTGAACACGGACGCCCAAGCGCTGCATATGGCGAAGGCCGAACAGAAGCTGCAGATCGGCGACAAGCTGACGCGCGGCCTCGGCGCGGGCGCGAATCCCGAAGTCGGGAAGAAAGCCGCGGAAGAATCCCGCGAGACCGTCATGAACACGCTCAAGGGCGCGGACATGGTGTTCGTGACCGCGGGCATGGGCGGCGGCACCGGCACGGGCGCGGCTCCGGTCATCGCGGAGATCGCGCGCGAATGCGGCGCGCTGACCGTAGGCGTCGTCACGCGGCCGTTCACCTTCGAAGGCCGCAAGCGCTCCGGACAAGCCGAGCTCGGCATCGAAGCGCTGAAGGAAAAGGTCGATACGCTGATCGTGATTCCGAACGACCGGCTGCTCGAAATCGTCGACAAGAAAACGCCGATGCTCGAAGCGTTCCGCGAAGCGGACAACGTCCTCAAGCAAGCGGTACAGGGCATCTCCGACCTGATCGCCGTACCGGGCCTGATCAACCTCGACTTCGCGGACGTGAAGACGATCATGACGGAGCGCGGCTCAGCGCTGATGGGGATCGGCAACGCGACCGGCGAGAACCGCGCGGCGGAAGCGGCGCGCAAGGCGATCCAAAGCCCATTGCTGGAAACGTCGATCGACGGCGCGCGCGGCATCATCATGAACATCACGGGCGGCTCGAACCTGTCGCTGTACGAAGTCAACGAAGCGGCGGAGATCGTCATTTCGGCCTCCGACCCGGACGTGAACATGATCTTCGGCGCGAGCATCGACGAAAACCTGAAGGAAGAAATCAAAGTGACAGTTATTGCGACCGGCTTCGAGCATCGCGCCAGCGCGCCGCTTCGCCGTCCGAACGCCGGCCAGCAGCACGCCGAGACCGCCGCGGCCGCCGAAGCGCCGCGCCAGCCGGCAGCGGGCAGCGGCCCGAAGCCGTTCGGCACGCCGACTTCGAGCGACCAGCTCGATATTCCCGCATTCTTGCGCAACCGCCGCAACAACGATCGTTAATCGTCAGCTCTTAAGCCGCTTTCCGTTCTACGGAAAGCGGCTTTTTTGCTAGAACGAGACAAGGTCCGGCCCGCTTGCGAGGCGGTTCGGCGCGGTGGGGGTCGACAAAAAAAGATCGCTCCTGACGGCATGATTAGACAGACATTGTAATAGCATTTAACTATACTAGACACAAGCCGCTCTTCCTCGCTAAAACCTCGCGAGAACCTGCGGGGAGCGGGCGGGACGCCGCCTCGAAGCGATCTTCGGGGCACGCCGCCCGCCCCGTGGCGCCGCGCGAAAGGTTTTGAGGAACGGGCATGGGGATCTGCAGCAGGAAGGTGAACGCGCTGGATGCCGTTTATATCGACGTCTTGTTTCTGGTGAACCTGTTGATCGACGGTTCCAATTTGCTGCTGACGGCCTGGGTGCGAAGCATCCGGGCCAACTGGTGGCGGGTGCTGCTCGCCGCCGGCGTCGGTTCCTTGTATGCCGTCATGATCGTGTTTCCGCCGCTGTCGTTTCTGTTTACGATCGTCGTCAAGCTTCTGCTGTCCGTGGCGATGCTGCTGATCGCCTTCGGCTTTGGAAGCGTTCAGCATTTCGTCCGTCTAATCGGCGCGTTCTACGGCGTCAATTTCGCGGCTGCCGGCGCGGTGCTCGGCTTCCACTATTTGTTCATGAACAGCTCGAACCGGCTGTGGAAGACCGTCGTGTACGTGAATGGCAAACCCAGTTTCATGCTGAGCACGACGATGGTCTTTGTCCTGTGCATCGTGGTGGTCGGCTATTATATTTACCGTTCGGTATTGACGCAGCGTCGGGAACGCGCATTGGTCACAACCCATCTCGCGGAGGTGAGGGTGAGAATCGACGACCTGGAGCATCGCTGTGTGGGCCTGATCGATACGGGCAATCAGCTTTACGAACCGCTGACCCGCACGCCGGTCATGGTCATGGAAGCCTCGATTTGGCAGGATGCGCTTCCGGCCTCCTGGCTTCGGCATATCCGGGAAGCGAAGGTAGATCAGCTCGTCGCGGGCATGACGGAGCATGAGCCTTTCGCGTGGCAGGATCGGCTGCGGCTCGTGCCTTACCGGGGCGTGAATCGCGGGGCGCAGTTTATGCTGGCGATCAAGCCGGATCTGGTCATCGTGGAGCGGGAAGGGGACGTGTTTCAGTCCAAAAAAGTTCTGATCGGCTTAGATGCCGGCAAGCTCGTGGCCGACGGAACGTACAGGGCGATTATCCATCCGTCACTTCTTCAAGATCGTACCGTCACGACCGATTCAATTCACAGTACTTCGGGAAGGGATGGAGCAGCATGCTCGTCAAATGGAAATTAATCCTGCAGTTATATTATTATCGCGTTTTGTTTTTATTCGGCCTGAAGAGTGAGGAAATTTATTATATCGGCGGAAGTGAGGCGCTGCCGCCGCCGCTCACCCGCGAAGAAGAAGAATATTTGCTCGAGAAGCTGCCCTCCGGGGATTCCGCCATCCGGGCCATGCTCATCGAACGCAACCTGCGGCTCGTCGTCTACATCGCCCGGAAATTCGAGAATACCGGCATCCATATCGAGGACCTGGTGTCCATCGGGGCCATCGGCCTCATCAAAGCGGTCAATACATTCGACCCGGAGAAGAAAATCAAGCTGGCGACCTACGCCTCGCGGTGCATCGAGAACGAAATTCTCATGTACCTTCGGCGCAACAGCAAGACGCGTACGGAAGTATCGTTCGACGAGCCGTTGAACATCGACTGGGACGGCAACGAGCTGCTGCTCTCGGACGTCCTCGGCACTGAGAACGACACGATCTATCGGAACATCGAGGAGCAGGTGGACCGCAAGCTGCTGCACAAGGCGCTCGACAAGCTGACCGAGCGGGAACGGATCATCATGGAGCTGCGGTTCGGCTTGGCGGACGGGGAGGAGAAGACGCAGAAGGACGTCGCCGATCTGCTCGGCATCTCCCAGTCGTACATCTCCCGCCTGGAGAAACGCATCATCAAGCGGCTCCGCAAGGAGTTCAACAAAATGGTCTAATCGGCGATCGGCGAACGCCCGCAGTCCCGGATTGACGGGAGCTGCGGGCGTTTTTTCGTACAAGAGGATAAAATCTACAGCGGGAGGATTGACGGTTTGGTGTATTACGGGTATAGTACACATAGAGTGTATGAACTACATAGTACACACACCAATATCAGGAAAGTTACGAGCGGCAAGGGGGGATCAACCGTTGGAAGTGAAGTTCAATAACCGCGACCCCGTCTACATGCAGGTGGTCCGGTATTTCAAGGAAGAAATCGCGACGGGCCGCCTGGCGAGCGGGCAGGTCATTCCCTCGCGCAGGGAGCTGGCGGGCACGCTGCGGATCAACCCCAATACGGCGCAGAAGGCGTACAAGGAAATGGAGGAACAAGGCTTGATCGTTACGGAAGGAAATTCCCCGAGCCGCATCACGTCGGACGAACGGGTGCTGCGGTCGATAAGAGGCGAGCTCATCGCGGATGCGGTCGACGCGTTCGTCGCTTCCATCCAGAACATTCGCGTTCCGGTCGACGAGCTGCTTGCGATCGTCAAGCTCCGGGTCGAGGACAGCTACGCGAAGCAAGACGGGGAGGGAAACGCGCATGATTGAGGTCAGGAGCATCCGCAAGCGGTTCGGCCGCAAGCACGTGCTGAAGGACGTGTCCTTCACGGCGGAGAAGGGGCAGATCACCTGCCTGATCGGCATTAACGGCGTCGGCAAATCGACGGTGCTGAAGGCGATCATGGGCTTGACGCCGGTATCCGATGGAATGATCCGGATCGACGGGCAGCCGGTCTCGAGCCGCCTGTACGAACGGATCACGTTCATCCCTGATGCCATCATGATGCCGCCCGGCATGACGGTCGACAGCTGCATGCGGTTCATGGCGGATTATTACGCCAGCTGGAACGCGAAGCGCGCCGAGGAGCTTAAGGGCTTCTTCAGACTGAACGGCCGCGACCGGGTCGGCGAGCTGTCGAAGGGCAACGCCGCCAAGCTCAACCTGCTGCTCGGCCTGGCGCTCGACGTCGATTACGTGCTGATGGACGAGCCGTTTTCCGGCATCGACATGTTCAGCCGGGAGCAGATCGCGGCCGTGTTCACGAGCCACTTGATCGAGGACCGCGGCGTCATCATCACGACGCACGAGATCAACGACATCGAGCATCTGATCGACAAGGTCGTCCTGCTCGAGGACGGCGTCGTGCGCCGGGAGTTCGATGCCGAAACCGTTCGGCAGGAGGAAGGAAAGTCCGTCATGGACGTGATGAGAGAGGTGTATAGCGGATGAATCGGTATTTGAAGCTCGTCCATTGGGAAATGATGCGGTTTTGGAAACTGCTGGCGGGGATGGCCGCGCTGACGGCGATCGTCCAGTGTGCGGGGATAATCCGCGAAGCGAACCATTACAGCAATGAAGTGGATTATCACATTCGTACGAGCAACAGCACGCTGGGCGCGTTCGTGCAGGCGAACGGCAAATATTCGTTCCTCGACGCCCTCACTCAGACTGGCATGTGGATCTACGGGCCGATCGCGCTGTGCGCCGGCATCCTCGCGCTCTACGTCTTCATGATCTGGTATAAAGAATGGTACGGCAAAAACGTCTTCGTCTATCGCCTCCTCATGCTGCCGACCGCGCGCCGCAACATCTACTTCGCCAAGCTGACGGCCATTTTGCTGTTCGTGCTCGCGCTCGTCGGCCTGCAGCTCGCGCTGCTGCCGCTCGAGAACCGCTTGTTCGTATCCGTCGGAGGTACGGCGCTGTTCGAGCCCTCCGGGGTGTTCGACATCGTGCGCGGAGCTTCGCTGACGCTGTTCATCCCGGGGACGTTCACGGATTTTCTGTTCCTATACGGCATCGGCGCCGTCGCCGTGCTCGTGTGCTTCACGGCAGTGCTGCTGGAGCGCAGCTACCGGTTGAAAGGCTTGGCCGCGGCGGTCCTGTACGTCGCCGGCGCGTGCCTCTTTCTGTTGCTGCCCTACCTCGTGCTCGGCAGCAGGATCGACACGTACTTGTATCCGGTGGAGTTTTACGGCATCGAGCTCGTTCTGCTCGCGATCGTCGCCGCGGTTACGGTGTGGCTCGGACTGCATCTCATCACCAAGAAGGTTTCGGTATAGGGGGCGTATCCATGAGAAGATATTGGTTATCCATCGCGCTTCCGGTGTTCGTCGCTGCGAGCATCGGGACGTACTACGTCGGCGCCGCCACGCGGGACATGCCGGATTTCCGCATCGAGACCGTTGCGGGCGATCCGAAGGAAGCGGCGAAGCTGATCCTGAAGGCCGATACCCGGATCGGCGACGAGAAGTATCACCGGGTCGAGATCGGCACGAACGGTTCGGTTTACAATGAACGGCGGTCGTTTCTGGCGCAGCTGGACAATGATTTCACCGATAACAGCCCAGATCTGGTCCGGCTGAAGAAGGAGCACCGCGGCTTCATGCGGGGCAAACTCAGCACGAACGGTTTCTACGCAGGCGACGAGGCGATCATCTACGCGGATGCGAGGCCCAAGGAGACGAATCCCGCTTCGGGCTTGAGCGACTATTCGATCGCGGTCGCCGCGCTGGATCTGAAGACCGGCAAGAAAACGCATTTCGACGCGATCATGCCGGGCAAGCAGCAATATTCGTACCTGTACGTCTACGACGTGCAAATGCTCGACGGCCAGGCGAAGCTGCTGGTTCAGCTGTCGAAAGACAGGGGGTTCGGCCAACTCGGCATGATGACGGAAATTCATCTGCTCACGGTCGATCTGGACAATGAAGGCATCGCCGGCGACATGACGGTCGCCGCGGATGCCGACCAAGGCGCCGGCAAGCGGGAGCAGTATGCGATCCACGCTACGAGCGAGGGCGCCGCCTCACCCTCCGGCTACGCGCTCTTGTCCGGAAGTAACGTTCAAGCAGGGAAAGACAAGGACGGCACGTATACGGAGCGTACGCTCGCTTCGCAGGTCCTCGTGCTCGATTACAAGACGGGCAAGCTGACGCCGGTTCCCGCGGAGGGCGGGGACGAAGCGAACACGGCCCGCATGCTGTCCGGCGGCAAGCTGATCACGATCAAGAAGGCGGCCGGCAAGCTGACGCTGCGCAGCGACGACTTGGCGAGCAACGAACGGGGCGAGACGTACGACGTTCCACTCGACCTGGCAGCCGCGAATTCGTCCATGCAGCGCTTCATCTACGGCGGCCGGCTCTACGTGCTGAACCGCGTGAACGCGGACGGCGAGATTCTAGTCGTCAACCTCGCCGACGGGAAGGTGACGTACAGGGGCAAGCTGACTGTCGACGGCACGCCCGAGCGGCAGCGGGAGCTGCTCCAGCCGATGACGCTGTACAGCTTCGGCCTCGAATCCTGACGCGCCCCAGACTTCGTTCGGCGCGGTTTGCGCAAGCCTCCGGCAGCCCGCCGGGGGCTTGTTTTTTTATCCGGTTTATGCTGGTCGGGACGGGCTTCTTCTTCTGTTTCGCGGGGGAATAAATTGGGGGTCCGGGGAGATACTGAACATTAATGTTTCTCCTTGGGAGGTAATCACGTTGACCCGAAATAAAGTCGAGATCTGTGGAGTGGATACCGCTAAACTGCCTGTCCTCACGAATGCCGAAATGCGCGAGCTTTTCACGGCATTGCAAACGCAAAACGAATGGGCAGCCAGAGAGAAATTAGTCAATGGCAATTTGAGGCTTGTGCTCAGCGTGATACAACGGTTCAACAACCGCGGGGAATTCGTCGACGATCTCTTCCAAGTCGGCTGCATCGGCCTCATGAAAGCAATCGACAATTTCGATCTCAGCCAGAACGTGAAGTTTTCGACGTACGCGGTTCCGATGATCATCGGCGAGATACGCCGCTACCTCCGGGATAACAATCCCATCCGCGTGTCGCGCAGCTTGCGGGACATCGCGTACAAGGCGCTGCAGGTCCGGGACACCCTGACGAACAAAAATTCGCGGGAACCGACGATATTCGAAATTTCCGAGGCGCTGAACGTTCCCAAAGAAGACGTCGTGTTCGCGCTCGATGCCATCCAAGACCCGGTATCGCTGTTCGAACCGATCTATCACGACGGCGGAGATCCGATCTACGTCATGGACCAAATCAGCGACGATAAGAACAAGGACGTCTCCTGGATCGAGGAAATCGCCCTCCGGGAAGCGATGCACAAACTGAACGAACGCGAGAAGATGATTCTCTCGATGCGCTTCTTCGAAGGCAAGACCCAAATGGAAGTCGCCGACGAAATCGGCATTTCGCAAGCGCAAGTCTCCCGGCTCGAGAAATCGGCCATCCAGCAAATGCAAAAGCACGTCAAAACCTGAGCTTTTTCCAATCGCACACGACAACGGCGCCCCCGCGCCGTTTTTTTTATGGAGCCGGGCTGGAAGGCTTGACAGCGGCGCTCTATCCTATTACGACGCCGCGGCGCGATATTTCCTGCCAAGCAGGACATTTTGCCGGGCGGGCACATATACTGAAAGCATAGGCCTGTTTGGCATCAGTCCTGCGGGAAGCGTGGTGAACGGAAGATGAAAATATCCGATTTTCAAACAAAGGACGTTATCAATATCGTAGACGGGCGCAAGCTCGGGCAGATCAGCGACTTGGAGCTGGATCTGCGCCAGGGGCGGATCGATTCCATCGTCGTGCCGAGCTATTCTCGATTCTTCGGCATGTTCGGCAACGGCACGGACGTCATCATCCCGTGGCGCAACATCGTGAAGATCGGCACGGACGTCGTGCTCGTGCGCATCGACGACGCGAAGGTCTACCGGACGGAGGAAGACGACGTCGGGGTCCGCTGAAGGCGGGCAGCGGAGGATCGCGCATCCGGGCGGGCGCGCCGGCGCTCGCGCGGAGGGCGGCCGCATGGTACACTAAGGCAGAGGTGAAGCCAAACGATGGAACCATTTGTGAAGCGCGAGGCGAAGGGTCCTTCGCTTTTTTTATTGCCGCATTGGAGCGAGCGGTACACCGGCGTCACGGCCGGATTCACGGGCCGGGAGGGCGGAGTCAGCGCGGAGCCCTGGACGTCGCTGAACTGCGGCCTGCACGTCGGCGACGCCGACGCCGACGTCGTCGCGAACCGCAGCAGGCTGGCCGAGGCGATCGGCTGGCCGTTCGAAGCGTGGACCTGCGCGGAGCAGGTGCACGGAGACCGAGTGCTCGTCGTCGGCAAGAACGACCGCGGCAAGGGGCGCGAGAGCCGGAGCACGGCGGTCGGCGACGCCGACGCCATGATCACGGACGCGCGCGGCGTGCTGCTGACATCGTTTTACGCGGATTGCGTGCCGCTCTATTTTTTCGACTCTGTCAAGGGCGTCGTCGCGCTGGCGCATGCCGGCTGGAAGGGCACGGTGCTGGAGATCGCGCGCAGGACGGTCGAGGCGATGACGGCGAATTTCGGCTGCGTCCCCGCGGATGTTGAAGCCGCGATCGGACCGTCGATCGGCCTGTGCTGCTACGAAGTGAATGAAATCGTGCTCGACCGGGTAATCCCCCTTATGGAGCGATTGGGTCTGGGGAGCGACGGACTGGTAGCGCCGACCGAAAACGGAAAGGCCCGGATAAACTTGAAAGAATTGAACCGACAGATTATGATAAAAGCAGGAATTTTGCCGACTCGTATCGAATGTTCAGAATGGTGCACCGGCTGCTCCACGGATTTGTTCTATTCCCATCGGGTGGAGGGCGGCGCGACGGGCAGAATGGTCAGTTGGATCGGCATGGCAGAAGGAGAATTGAAAGCGTGACATTAGCAGATCGCATTGACGAGGTCGAACGGCGGCTGGAGGCGGCCTGCGCCAGAAGCGGCCGCGACCGTTCGGACATCGAGGTTATCGCGGTGACCAAATACGTGGACGTCGAACGGACGCAGGAGGTTCTTCGGCACGGGCTGGTCCACATGGGCGAGAACCGCTGGCAGGACGCGGCGTCCAAGTGGAACGCCATCACGGGCGGCGGCTGGGACGCCGACCGGGCGCACGCACCGGCCGGACAAGCCGTCTGGCATTTCATCGGGTCGCTGCAAACGAACAAAGTGAAGGACGTCATCGGGAAGTTTACATACATCCATTCGCTCGACCGGCTGTCGCTCGCGCAAGCGATCGAACGGCGGGCCGAGCAGCTAGGCCTCGTCGTTCCCTGCTTCCTGCAGGTAAACGTATCGGGGGAGGAGAGCAAGCACGGCCTGGCGCCGGAAGCGCTCCTGCCGTTCGCGAAGGAGCTGGCGCCGCTCCGCCATATCAAGCCCCTCGGGCTGATGACGATGGCGCCGCTGGACGCGGAGGGTGAACAAGCGAGACCCGTCTTTCGGGGGCTCCGGGAATTGCGCGATGAACTGAACGGCAGTTCCGTGCTGGCGGATCCGGTACGCGGGCTGTCGATGGGCATGTCGGGAGATTTCGAAATTGCCGTCGAGGAAGGGGCCACCTGGCTCCGACTCGGAACCGTATTGGTAGGAAAGAGCTGACGCCGCGGAGATCCGTCCGGCCGGCGAGCAGCCAATACATACGAAGGAAGGCGATTGACATGATGAACAAGTTCATGAGTTTTCTCGGACTTCAGGAGGAAGAAGAGGTCGTACAGCGCGAGCGGGTCGAATCGCACGACGAGCAAGAAGTTGAAACTTCTCCCTTCGAAGCACGTAAAGCTTCTTCGAAGGGCAATAATATCGTCAGCATCCATTCGCAGAAGAACGTCCGCGTCATATTGAACGAACCGCGCTCCTACGAAGAGGCGCAGGATATCGCGGACCATTTGCGTTCGCGGCGTTCGGTCGTCGTCAATCTGCAGCGCGTGCGCTCGGATCAGGCCGTGCGCATCGTCGATTTCCTGAGCGGCACGATTTACGCGCTGAACGGCGGCATCTCCAAACTGGGGCCTAATATTTTTCTTTGCACGCCGGATACGGTCGAAATTCAAGGTGCGATTTCGGAAATGCTGACTGAAGAGCAAGACTACAATAAAATGAGGTGACCTTGAATTGTCTGACGTGGCCAGTATTATTTGGACGCTTACCCAGATTTACCAGTATATGATCATTGCCTACGTGCTGCTGTCTTGGCTGCCGGGGGTCCGCGACAGCTTCATCGGCGAACTGCTCGGCAAGCTGGTCGAGCCGTATTTGTCGCCGTTCCGCAGATTTATTCCCTCCATTGGCGGCGTTATCGACATTTCCCCGATCGTCGCGTTATTCGCGCTTCGTTTCGTGGCTTACGGGCTGATCGCGATCCTGGATATGTTTGTATGAAGCCAGATCTTTACGTTCATTTCCATCCCGACGAGCGTCCGTTCGTGGACCGCGCGTCGGAATGGATCGACCGCGCCGCGTTCGGCCACGAGCTGAAGCGCACGGATTTCTTGGATCCGCGGCAGGCGGACATTCTCGCGTCGCTTGCCAACCGCAATCCCGACGTGCAGCTGCGAATGGACGGCGGCTACGAAGGCGCCGAACGGAAGCGAGCCCTCCTCGCGCCGGACTACCGGGTGCTGGACGACGAGCCCGCCCATATCGCGCTGATCGAAGTGACCGGCGGCACGCAGGGGCATTTGGAGCTGGACCATGGCGATTATCTGGGCGCGCTGCTGGGCCTCGGCATCAAGCGGGACAGGATCGGCGATCTGCATGTTCATGAAGACCGCTGCCACTGCCTCGTGGCCGAGGAGATTGCGGGCTATATCAACATTCATTTGCGACAAGTCCACCGCGTTCACGTCCTAACGGACATTCTTCCCTTGGAGCGGCTGCGTCCGGCCATACCGGCCATGGAAGAGATGAACCTGTCGGTGGCCTCTTTGCGTCTGGACGGCATCGCGAGCGACGTGCATCGCATCAGCCGGAGTAAGATCGTGGATCCGATCCGCGCCGGCCGATGCCGCGTCAATTGGAAGGTCGAGGAAGATCCGTCCGCGCCGCTCAAGGCGGGCGACGTCGTCTCGATGCAAGGGCTCGGACGCTTCAAGGTGCTAGAGGTCGAAGGCGTCACCAAGAAAGGCCGGATCCGGGTCAAAATCGGGAAAATTATCTAGGACTTTGCAGGAATTTGGCTCCACCTGTCGAATGAACAATGTACAATCGGGCATCTTGCCCTTAACATGCAAACATTCAGGAGGTGCGCCGGTGCCGTTAACGCCATTGGACATACATAATAAGGAATTTAGCAGACGTCTGCGCGGGTACGACGAAGACGAAGTGAACGAATTTCTCGACCAGGTCATCAAGGACTACGAAGCGCTGATTCGCGAAAACAAAGAGATCCAGAATCAAGCGCTGGCGCTGCAAGAGAAATTGAACCATTTCGCCAATATCGAAGAAACGCTCAGCAAGACGATCATCGTGGCGCAGGAAGCCGCCGACGAAGTCCGCAACAACGCCAAGAAGGAAGCGCAGCTGATCGTGAAGGAAGCGGAGAAGAACGCGGATCGCATCATCAACGACTCGCTCAACAAGTCCCGCAAGGTCGCGCTCGAAGTGGAAGAGCTGAAGAAGCAGGCGTCGATCTACCGCGCCCGTTTCCGGACGCTGGTGGAAGCGCAGCTCGAGCTCTTGTCCCAAGAAGGCTGGGATACGCTGGACAGCCCGCCGTCCCTCGCAAGCGAGAGCAGCCGCGGCTAGAACGAATTTTTTGCTTCGGACGTTTGACAAATGTATCGGAATGGCGTATATATGGTAATAATCGAGTTATACGACGATTTCGTTGACGAGAACAAGTACGCATTCGAACGTTCCCCCAGAGAGCCGGCGCTTGCTGAAAGCCGGCGTGCGGACGATTGCCGAAGATCCTCTCCGAGAAGCGGCGCCGAACCTTGCGCATGGCCGCAAGCAGTAAGTCCCGCCGGATTTCCGCCGTTACCCGGAACGCGGATGGCAGTTGCATCCGTGACTAAGGTGCCGATTCTTCGGCTTCATTCGTTTTGTCTTCGGACGGGGCGAATAAGGCGGCGTTCGGAACAAGGGTGGTATCGCGAGCCGAGTCTCGTCCCTTTTCGGGGGCGGGGCTTTTTTTATTTGTCCAGCAGCAGTCCAAACCATTGAGAGGGGAAATGAAGCATGCAGCGCATCGACGTGAAAGAGAAAGCGAGAAGCCGCGACCTGCGGGTGCTCGGGAAGTGGAGAGAGGAGCAGACGTTCCGGCAGTCGATCGACAACCGGGCGGGCAAGCCGAATTTCGTGTTTTACGAAGGACCGCCGACCGCGAACGGCGCCCCGCATATCGGGCATGTGCTCGGCCGGGTCATCAAGGACTTCATCTGCCGCTACAAGACGATGGACGGCTACCGGGTCGTCCGCAAAGCCGGCTGGGATACGCACGGTCTGCCGGTCGAACTCGGCGTCGAGAAACAGCTCGGCATCTCCGGCAAGCAGGAGATCGAGAATTACGGCGTGGAAGCGTTCATCAACAAATGCAAAAACAGCGTCTTCGAATACGAGCGCCAATGGCGCGAGCTGACGGAAGCGATCGGCTACTGGACGAACATGGACGATCCGTATATCACGCTGAACAACGATTATATCGAGAGCGTCTGGAACATCCTGTCCACGATTCACGGCAAAGGCCTGCTGTACCGCGGCCACCGCGTCAGCCCGTACTGTCCGTGCTGCCAGACGACGCTCAGCTCGCACGAAGTGGCGCAGGGCTACGAGGATGTCAAGGACCTCAGCGCGACGGTGAAGTTCAAGCTCGACGGCCGCGACGAATTCGTGCTCGCCTGGACGACGACGCCGTGGACGCTGCCGGCCAACGTGGCGCTCGCAGTCAATCCGAACCTGACGTACGCGCGCGTGCGCAAGGACGGCGAGACGTACATCGTGGCGGAAGCGCTCGTGGAGAGCGTCATGAAGGCCGACTATGAAGTGCTGTCGACGCTGAAGGGAACGGAGCTGCTGAACCTGAACTACGAGCCGCCATTCCGTTACGTTGCAGTCGACAACGGGCATTTCATCATCCCCGGCGATTTCGTCAGCGATTCGAGCGGTACCGGCATCGTCCACATCGCGCCGGCGCACGGCGACGACGACTACAAGGTGGCGCGCCAGAACGGCGTCAGCTTCCTGAACGTCGTCGACAACGCCGGCCGCTACGTCGAAGCCGTCACCGATCTGGCCGGCCGCTTCGTCAAAGAATGCGACGTGGACATCGTGAAAATGTTGAGCGAGCGCGGCCTGCTGTTCTCGAAGGAACGCTACGAGCACAGCTACCCGTTCTGCTGGCGCTGCAAAACGCCGCTCATCTACTACGCGACGGACAGTTGGTTCATCGAGACGACGGCGGTCAAAGACCAGCTGATCAAGAACAACAGCGAAGTCGACTGGTATCCGTCCCATATCCGCGAAGGCAGGTTCGGCAAATTCCTCGAGGACCTCGTGGACTGGAACATCAGCCGCAACCGGTATTGGGGTACCCCGCTCAACGTCTGGATCTGCGACAAGTGCGGCGGACAGCACGCGCCGGGCAGCCGGAAGGATCTGGCCGCGCGGTCGGTCACGCCGATCTCCGAGGACATCGAGCTGCACAAGCCGTACGTGGACGACGTGAAGCTGCACTGCCCGCACTGCGAAGGCGGCGTCATGACGCGCACGTCCGAAGTCGTAGACGTCTGGTTCGACAGCGGCTCCATGCCGTTTGCGCAGTACCATCAGCCGTTCGAGAAGCAGGAGACGTTCGCGGAGCAGTATCCGGCCGACATCATCTGCGAAGGCATCGACCAGACGCGCGGCTGGTTCTTCAGCCTGCTGGCGGTGTCCACGCTGTATAACGGACGCGCGCCGTACAAGGCGGTCATCTCGACCGGCCACATCTTGGACGAGAACGGCCAGAAGATGTCCAAATCCAAGGGCAACGTCATCGACCCTTGGGAAATCATCAACGAATACGGCACGGACGCGTTCCGCTGGGCGCTTCTGGCGGACAGCGCGCCGTGGAACAGCAAGCGGTTCTCGCGCGGCATCGTCGGCGAAGCCAAGTCCAAGGTGATCGACACCATCGTGAACACGCACGCCTTCTTCGCGCTGTACGCGTCGATTGACGGCTACGACCCGGCGGCCCAGCCGGCCCGCGTATCGACGGCGAAGCTCGACCGCTGGATCGTGTCGCGCTTGAACAGCCTCGTTGCGAACGTCAATAAGAGCTTGGCGTCGTACGACTTCCTGAACGCGGCCAAGGCGATCGAGGGCTTCGTCGACGAGATGAGCAACTGGTATATCCGCCGTTCGCGCGACCGATTCTGGGGGAGCGGCTTGACGGACGACAAGCTGGACGCCTATGGCACGCTTCGTACGGTGTTGACGACGCTGGCGCGCCTGATCGCGCCGTTTGCGCCGATGCTGGCGGAGGACGTGTACACGAACCTCGGCGACGGCGGCAGCGTGCATCTGGCCGACTATCCGAAGGCCGACGAGAACGCGATCGACGAGAAGCTCGAGCGCGACATGGAGACGGCGCGGCAAATCGTCGAGCTCGCCCGCAACGTGCGCAACGAAGCCGGCATCAAGACGCGCCAGCCGCTGTCCGAGCTGATCGTGGCGCTGGACAACGAATTCGATCTTGCGCCGTACGAGGACATCATCAAGGACGAGATCAACGTCAAGTCGATCACGATCGCGAGCGGCGACAGCGGCTTCGTCGACTTTACGTTCAAGCTGAACTTGAAGGTCGCGGGCAAAAAGTACGGCAAGCACGTCGGGCCGATTCAAGCATACCTGAAATCACTGCTGCCGGACGAGACGAGCGACATCGTCAAAGCGGGCGAATTGTCGTATACGACGCTCGAGGGCGAGAGCTTCGTCATCACGCTCGACGAGCTGCTCGTGGAGAAGCAGGCGAAGTCCGGCTTCGCGTCCGCTTCCGGCTACCAGCTGACGGTCGCGATCAACACGGACATTACGCCGGAGCTCGAGCAGGAAGGCCTCGTCCGCGAAGTCATCCGCGCGGTGCAGGACACGCGCAAGAAGCTCGACCTGCCGATCGAGCAGCGGGTCAAGCTGACGCTCGACGTGGACGCGGAGCTGCGCGCGGCGCTCGACGCGTTCCGGGAAGTCTTGTTCGAAAATGTCCTGCTGAGCGACGTAGCGTACGGTACCGCGGCGGAGATGGAACGGATGCCGCTCGGCGACCGCGAGATTGGAATCGCGATCGCGGGGGCATGATAACGGCATAGCAGCAAAGTAACCGAACGCTCACACGCGGGCGGCCGACGGCTTTTTGCCGCTTGGGCCGCCCGTGCGTGGGCGTCGTTTCGTTTGCCGAATGCCAAGCAAAGGACAGATTCGCCATGACAACGACCGATAACCGAGAAGATCTGAACGGCGTCCGCCATTCGCTCGATGCCTTGGAGAAGCGGCTTGAAACGTTGACGGCTCAAATGGAGCGCACCCAAATCGCCGATTACGTGCAGCTGCTGAACCGGCCGTTCTCGCTGTTCTGGCGCAACGCGCTCGGCGGGCTGTCGCGCGGCGTCGGCATCGCGATCGGCTTTACGGTAATCGCGTCCACGATCCTCTACCTGCTGCAGGTGCTTGGGGCGCTGAATCTTCCGATCATCGGCGATTATATCGCGGATATCGTGCGCATCGTGCAGCATCAGCTGGAAGGGAAGACGTACTAGAAGTAGACGAAGGCGCAGGAAGACTCGCGCCGGAAGCGCGGCCCGAAGAAGCGGCGGGCAGCGTCAAAAAGGGCAGCTGCGCCGGATATACCGCCCGGCGCCGCTGCCCTTTTGTCGCTTGGCCCTGTTGTCGCGTGGCTTGCCCGTTATTCGCTGTCCAGCAGAGGCTCGCCTTCCTCGTTGTCCAAGTAGTGGTTGTACGTCTCGTTGCGGACGATGAAGCGGTGGTTGCCGGTGATGTCCGTGGCGACGAAGCTTTCGTACGGCTCCACGTACCCGTCCAGTTCGTCCGCCTCGATGGCCATTTGGTCGTACGAGGCGATCTCGCGGCCTTCCGCCATCGCCGGCGTATTGGACGTGCCCCAGCTTTCGACGATTTGCCACGCATCCTCGCCGTCGAAGCCGTTGTACCCGTCTTCGTGGTCGTCGAGGCTCGTCCGGCCGAACGGCGGCTGCAGGAAGCTTTCTTCCACCGGCCGGCGGTCGGAGACGTCCTGGCGCGGGGAATGCGCCACGCAGTAGAGGGTATCCGGGATCGCCTGCAGCCGCGCGAGCGGAATCGGTTCGCCGCAGACGCGGCAGGCGCCGTAGCTGCCGTCGTCCATGGCGGACAGCGCGGCTTCGATGCGGTTCAGGTGCAGCTCCTCCTGCTCGTGCAGCGCGATGTCCTTGCCGCGCTCGTACGTTTCGGTGGCGGCGTCGGCGGGATGGTTGTCGTAGGCGGACAGATCGCCGGATTCGTCGCGCAGCGAGTCGCCCAGGCCGTAATGCTCGCTGCTGGCCAGGCGCTGTTCGGCTGCCGCCTTCTCCACGTTGAGCCGGCTGCGCAGGCCGCGCAGCTGCGCGTTCGTCAGATGCGTCGTCGTCATCGGTTGAAACCCCTCTTTCCTCGGAACGGATTGGCGTTGATGTCGTGCCGTTAGCTTTTGCAGCGGGGGCGTTTTTTAGAGGCGGGCATTCATGGATTAGCTGGCAGCCGCGGCGGCGGATACGCTGGCCCCGCATCGCGGAAATATGCTACAATGTGGGGGATAAGGGGGCAGACGCCGTGAAATTTTACTATTATTGGCTGGCCGTATTCGTGCTTGTGGTGGACTATGCAACCAAGAAGTGGGTGGAACACAGTCTCGACCTGTACGAGACGAGAAGCGTGATCGGCGATTTCTTCGTCATCACTTCGATCCGCAACAAAGGGGCGGCGTTCAGCATTTTGCAGGAGCAACGGCTGCTGTTCATCGGAATCACGCTCGTGGTTGTCATCGGCATCGTCTGGTACATGGCGAAGAACCGCCATTCCGGGAAAGCGCTGCTGCTGTCCGGCCTGGGCCTCGTGCTCGGCGGCGCGGTCGGCAACCTGATCGACCGGGCGCTGTACGGACAAGTCATCGATTTTCTGCAATTCACGTTCGGGAGCTATGTCTTCCCGGTGTTCAACATCGCCGATTCCGGCATCTGCGTCGGCGTGGCGCTGATTTTGCTGGACGCGCTGCTCTCATCCAAGAAAGAGAACGGAGATTCTAATTCCAATGGACAAGAAAGCAATGGATCCGAAAACCATCAATTTATCCGGTGACGAACAGGACCAGGACGCGATGGTCTTCGAAATCGGCGAATCGTCGACCGGCGAACGGCTGGACAAATTCGTGACCGAAAACCTGGAGGACGGCGCGGTCTCGCGCACGCAGGTGCAGGACTGGATCAAGAGCGGCGCGGTGCTGGTAGGCGGCCGCGAAGCGAAGGCGAATTACAAGCTAGCCGTGGCCGACGTGGTCACGGTTATTGTGCCTGAACCGGAGGAAGCGGTCATCGACGCGGAAGACATTCCTCTCGACGTTGCGTACGAGGACTCCGACGTCATCGTCATCAACAAGCCGCGGGGCATGGTCGTCCATCCGGCGCCCGGCCATTATTCCGGCACGGTCGTCAACGCGCTGATGTACCACTGCAAAGACTTGTCCGGCATTAACGGCGTGCTGCGCCCGGGCATCGTGCACCGCATCGACAAGGACACGTCGGGCCTCTTAATGGCCGCGAAGAACGACCTGGCCCATCTGTCGCTGGCGGAGCAGCTGAAGGCGCATTCCGTCACGCGCAAATACGTGGCCCTCGTCCACGGCAACCTGCCGCACGAGAACGGCACCGTCGACGCGCCGATCGGCCGGGATCCGCAGGACCGGAAACTGTTCACGGTCACGCACAAGGGCAGCAAGGAAGCGGTCACGCACTTCCAGGTGCTCGAACGCTTCGGGGACTATACGCTGCTGGAGCTGCAGCTGGAGACCGGGCGGACGCATCAGATCCGCGTCCACATGAAGTACATCGGCCATCCGCTCGCGGGGGACCCGGTGTACGGGCGGAGCAAGACGATCGGGCTCAAGGGCCAGGCGCTCCACGCGGCCGTGCTCGGCTTCGTGCATCCGCGCAGCGGCGAGTACTTGGAATTTTCGGCCCCGATTCCAGCCGACATGGAGCATGAGCTGACGATATTACGACAGCGCTGATTCCGAAATTAGTGCAAACTTTTCGCCATATTCTATATATGGCAGCCGCCTAGCCTTGCGCTATGATGGAACCAAATCGTAAATCTTCGAATCGAAGGGTGAGAAATCGAGCATGACGCAAATCAATCAGTATTATACGAATCTTCAGGGCAGCTACCTGTTCTCCGAAATTGCGAAACGCCGCACGAAATTCATGCAGGAAAACCCGAACGCCCAAATCATCAGCCTCGGCATCGGCGACGTGACGCGCGGCCTGCCGGACGCGATCACCAAAGCGATGCACGATGCGGTAGACGAGCTGGCGAATCCGGGCACGTTCCGCGGGTACGGACCGGAGCAAGGCTATGACTTCCTGATCAACGCCATCATCGAGCACGATTATAAGGCGCGGGGCATCGACATCGCGACGAACGAGGTGTTCGTCAGCGACGGCTCGAAATGCGACGTCGGCAACATTCAAGAAATTTTCAGCCAGGACGCGGTCGTCGCCGTGCAGGATCCCGTGTATCCCGTCTACGTGGACACGAACGTCATGGCCGGCCGTTCCGGCGCGTTCAATAAGGAAACGAATCAGTACGAAAACATCGTGTACCTGAAATGCGACGCGTCGAACAACTTCACGCCGAGCCTGCCGGACCGCAAGGTCGATCTGATTTACCTGTGCTACCCGAACAACCCGACCGGCATGACGCTGACCAAGGAAGAGCTGAAGCGCTGGGTCGATTTCGCCAAAGCGAACAACTGCATTATCCTGTACGATTCCGCTTACGAAGCCTTCATCCGCGAGGCGGACGTGCCGCGGTCCATCTATGAAATCGAAGGCGCGAAGGAAGTCGCGATCGAGTTCCGCAGCTTCTCCAAAACGGCCGGCTTCACAGGCGTGCGCTGCGCGTACACCGTCGTGCCGCGCGAGCTGAAAGCGAAGGACGCGGACGGCAACGCCGTGCTCGTCAACGACCTGTGGAACCGCCGCCACACGACGAAGTTCAACGGCGTCTCGTACGTCACCCAGCGCGGCGCGGCGGCGGTCTACACGCCGGAAGGCAAAGCGCAAATCGCGTCCATCATCGACTATTACATGACGAACGCCGGCATCATCCGCGACGGTCTGGCTTCCCTCGGCCTCGAAGTGTTCGGCGGCGTGAACGCGCCGTACATCTGGCTGAAGACGCCAAGCGGCCTCGACTCGTGGGCGTTCTTCGACAAGCTGCTGTCGGAAGCGAACATCGTCGGCACGCCGGGCGTCGGCTTCGGCCAAGCCGGCCAAGGCTATTTCCGCCTGACGGCCTTCGGCAGCCGCGAGAACACGGAAAAAGCGGTGGAGCGGATTACGAAGCTGAGCCTGTAATTAAGCAGGCGGCCGGCGATTGACATCGCTTGTCGAATGTGACATAATTCTTTTGATAAACCGTAGTACCTTTAATTCAGTCCAGAGAGGCTGGCAAGGTAACGTGAATCGTTTTATCAATCGAATCCGGGGACAACCCTGCCCACTGGCGCTTAGCCGAAGTGGCGCTTTGTCCAACCCGAGAAGATTGAATATCTGAAACGACGAACTCCTTGCGCATGCCGCAAGGAGTTTTTTTGTGGCCATGGAACTTCGCAATCAAGCAAGGAGGCGCATGAAACCAATGGATGAGCAGCATCGCGTCATCATGGACGAAACGGCGATCCGGCGCGCGCTCACGCGGATTGCCCATGAAATCGTCGAAAAGAACAAAGGCATCGACAACTGCGTGATCGTCGGCATTCGCACCCGCGGCATCTATCTGGCGCAGCGGATCGCCGAGCAAATCCGGGAAATCGAAGGACGCCCCGTCGAAGTGCAGGAGCTCGACATTACGCAGTACCGCGACGACCGAGAGAAGAGCAGCGCCGAGCGTCCGGCGGCAGTCTCTTCGGTCGACGTCAAGGACAAACGGGTCATTCTCTTCGACGACGTGCTCTACACGGGCCGGACGATCCGGGCGGCGATGGACGCGCTGATGGACATGGGACGGCCGCAGGCGATCCAGCTGGCGGTGCTGGTCGACCGGGGCCACCGGGAGCTGCCGATTCGGCCGGACTACGTCGGGAAGAACGTGCCGACTTCGAAGCAGGAGCAGATCGAAGTGTCGCTGCAGGAAGTCGACGAGAACGATCAAGTGACGATTATCCACTAAGGGGGAAGAGCATGACGACCGCAACGCTGACCAAGGACCGAAGCCTGCTCGGGCTGAAAGAGCTCGGCCGGGGCGAGATCGAGTCGATTCTCGACCGCGCCGCGCACTGGGAGCATCACGCGCGCAAGATCGATCCGGTGCTGCAAGGAAAATTCGTCGCGAACATGTTTTTCGAGAACAGCACCCGCACCCGCTTCTCGTTCGAAGTCGCGGAGAAGCGGCTCGGCGCGGAAGTGCTCAACTTCTCCGCGGCCGTCTCGAGCGTGCAGAAGGGCGAATCGATCTACGACACGGTGCGCACCTTGGAATCGATGGGCATTGACGCCGGCGTCATCCGGCTGAAGCCGATCGGCGTGCTGGCCGACTTGGCAGTCAAAATCAACGTGCCGCTCATCAACGCGGGCGACGGCAACAACGAGCATCCGACGCAGGCGCTGCTCGATCTCTATACGATGCGCAAGCAGTTCGGCGAGCTCCGCGGGCTGACGGTGTCCATCGTCGGCGATATCCTGCACAGCCGCGTCGCGCGCTCGAACTTGTACGCGCTGCGCAAGTTCGGCGCGAACGTGCAGTTCTGCGCGCCGCCGAGCATGGCCGCGCCGGAGCTGGACGCACCGCTCGTCACGATGGAGGAGGCGCTGCGCGCCGACGTTATCATGATGCTGCGGGTTCAGCTGGAGCGCCACGAAGCGGGCATGATGAGTACGCCGGAAGCGTATCGGGAGCAGTACGGCCTGACGGTCGACCGGGCTTCGCGCATCGCGCCGCACGCCATCATCATGCACCCGGCGCCGATCAACCGGAACGTGGAGATCGACGAGGAGCTGGTGGAGCACGGCCAATCGCGCATCTTTCCGCAAATGCAAAATGGCGTGCCGATCCGCATGGCCGTCATCGAACGGGCATTGACTTAAAGTTCGAAGGGAGACAAAACATATATGGCAGCATGGATTTTGAACGGATTAGTCTGGAACGAAGCAACGGGCGAGACGGAGACGAAGCATATCCGCATCGCGGATGGCGTCATCGCCGAACTCGCGGACGCGTCCGCGGGGATGCCGGACACGCAAGGCCACGATACGATCGACGCGCAAGGCAAGCTGGTATCCACAGGGTTCATCGACATGCACGTCCACCTGCGCGAGCCGGGCTTCGAATATAAAGAAGACATCGCGAGCGGCACGCGCTCGGCGGCGGCGGGCGGATTCACGACGATCGCCTGCATGCCGAACACGCGTCCCGTTACGGATACGCCGGACACGGTCCGGTACATCCTCGATAAGGCGGCGACGGCCGGGATCGTCAACGTGCTCCCGTACGCGGCGATTACGAAGAACGAACTGGGACGCGAGCTGACCGATTTCGCGGCACTGAAGGAATCAGGCGCGATCGGTTTCACAGACGACGGCGTCGGCGTGCAGAACGCCCAGATGATGAAGGACGCGATGAAGCTGGCGGCTTCGATGGGGATGCCGGTCATCGCCCACTGCGAAGACGACTCGCTGGTCGTCGGCGCGGCGGTGACGGAAGGCAAGTTCGCCGCGGCGAATGGCCTGAAGGGCATTCCGAACGAGTCCGAAGCGATCCACGTCGGCCGGGATATTCTGCTCGCGGAAGCGACGGGCGTGCACTACCACGTCTGCCACGTGAGCACCGAGCAGTCGGTGCGACTCATCCGGCACGCGAAGCAGTTCGGCATCAACGTTACCGCGGAGGTGTGTCCGCATCACCTGATCCTGTCGGACGAAGACATTCCCGGCATGGACGCGAATTGGAAAATGAACCCGCCGCTGCGCACGCCGCGCGACGTGCAAGCGGTCATCGAAGCGCTCGAGGACGGCACGATCGACATCGTCGTCACGGACCACGCGCCGCACAGCGCGGAGGAGAAGGCCCGCGGCATGCAGCTCGCGCCGTTTGGCATCGTCGGCTTCGAGACGGCGTTCCCGCTGCTGTACACCCGATTCGTCCGCACGGGCAAATGGACGCTCGGCTTCCTGCTGCGCCGGATGACGTCGGACCCGGCCCGCGTGTTCGGGCTGGCGAGCGGGGTTTTGAAAGCAGGCGCTCCTGCAGATATTACTATCGTGGATCTGGAGCACGAACGCGAAGTTAATCCGGAGACCTTCGCTTCCAAGGGCAAGAACACGCCGTTCGGCGGCTGGAAGCTGTACGGCTGGCCGGAGACGACCCTCGTGGGCGGCAAGATCGTTTGGACGGCACACTAACGCGAGCACGCAACTTGAGAACAGGAGTGGATACGGATGCAAGCAAGATTGTTACTGGAAGACGGCACGCTGTTCACGGGCCTCGGCTTCGGCGCCGAAGGGCAGTCGACCGGCGAAGTCGTATTTAATACAGGCATTACGGGATATCAAGAGGTGCTGTCGGATCCATCCTATTGCGGCCAGATCGTGACGATGACGTACCCGCTCATCGGCAACTATGGCATCACGCGCGACGACTTCGAAACGGTGGCGCCGTTCATCCACGGCTTCGTCGTGCGGCGCCACGAGCCGGTGCCGAGCAACTGGCGGGCGCAGTACACGCTGGACGGCATCCTGAAAGAGCACGGCATCATCGGCATCAGCGACATCGATACCCGCATGCTTACCCGTATCCTCCGCCATCACGGCACGATGAAGGGCATCCTGACGACGGGCGCCGAGCGCGTTGAAGAGCTGCAGGAGCGCTTGTCGGGCTCTCCGCTCATGCGCGATCAAGTGGCGCGCACGTCGACGAAGAGCATGTTCACGAGCCCGGGCGAACGCGAGCGGATCGTGCTCGTCGACTTCGGCGCGAAGAGCGGCATCCTGCGCGAGCTGACGAAGCGCGGCTGCGACGTCGTCGTCGTGCCGCACGACACGACGGCCGAACAGATCCGCAAGCTGAATCCGGACGGCATCCAGCTGTCCAACGGCCCCGGCGACCCGAAGGACGTGCCGCACGCGGTCAAGATGATTCAAGAGCTGCTCGGCGAATATCCGATTTTCGGCATCTGCCTCGGCCATCAGCTGTTCGCGCTCGCCTGCGGCGCGGATACGTCGAAGCTGAAATTCGGCCACCGCGGCGGCAACCATCCGGTCAAGGAGCTGGCGACGAACCGCTGCTACATCACGTCCCAGAATCACGGCTACACGGTGCTTGACGAGTCCGTCGCGGGCACGAAGCTGGAAGTGACCCATATCAACAACAACGACCGGACGATCGAGGGCTTGAAGCATGCGGAATACCCGGCCTTCTCCGTGCAGTACCACCCGGAGGCGGCGCCCGGCCCATACGACAGCAGCTACCTGTTCGATCAATTCCTGGACATGATCCGCACCACGAAACGAAACAACCCGCAGAAACCGCGTCAAGCGCAAATGGCGGCATCATTGAGAGGAGAGCTGCAGTATGCCCAGAAATAACAAGCTGAAAAAAATCCTCGTCATCGGTTCCGGCCCGATCGTCATCGGCCAGGCGGCTGAATTCGACTATGCCGGGACGCAAGCCTGCCAAGCGTTGAAAGAAGAAGGCTACGAGGTTGTGCTGATCAACAGCAACCCGGCCACGATCATGACCGACACGAACATGGCGGACAAAGTCTACATCGAGCCGATCACGCTCGACTTCGTCACGCAGATCATTCGCCAAGAGCGTCCCGACGGCCTCCTGCCGACGCTCGGCGGCCAGACCGGCCTGAACATGGCGGTCGAGCTGGCGCGCGCCGGCGTGCTGGAACGCGAGAACGTGCAGCTGCTCGGCACGCAGCTGACGGCGATCGAGAAAGCGGAAGACCGCGACCTGTTCCGCGATCTGATGCGCGAGCTCGAGCAGCCGGTGCCGGACAGCGTCATCGTCACGACGCTGGACGAAGCGCTTGACTTCGCCAATCGAATCGGCTATCCGATCATCGTGCGCCCGGCGTACACGCTCGGCGGCACGGGCGGCGGCATTTGCGCCAACGAAGAGGAGCTCCGCGAAACCGTCGCGTCCGGCATCCGCTACAGCCCGATCGGCCAATGCCTCATCGAGAAATCGATCGCGGGGATGAAGGAAGTCGAATACGAAGTCATGCGCGACGCGAACGACAACTGCATCGTCGTCTGCAACATGGAGAACTTCGATCCCGTCGGCGTACATACCGGCGATTCCATCGTCGTGGCGCCGAGCCAAACGCTGTCCGACCGCGAGTACCAGATGCTCCGTTCGGCTTCGCTCAAAATCATCCGCGCGCTGAACATCGAAGGCGGCTGCAACGTGCAGTTCGCGCTCGATCCGTTCAGCTTCCAATACTACGTCATCGAGGTGAACCCGCGGGTCAGCCGTTCCTCCGCGCTGGCGTCCAAGGCCACGGGTTACCCGATCGCCAAGATGGCGGCGAAGATCGCCATCGGCTACACGCTCGACGAAATCGTCAACCCGGTCACGGGGCAAACGTACGCCTGCTTCGAGCCGACGCTCGATTACATCGTCTCGAAGATTCCGCGCTGGCCGTTCGACAAGTTCACCTCGGCCAACCGCAAGCTGGGCACGCAAATGAAAGCGACCGGCGAAGTCATGGCGATCGGCCGGACGTTCGAAGAGTCGATGCACAAGGCAGTCCGCTCGCTCGAGATCGGCACGCACCGCATCCACTTGAAGGACGCCGCGGAGCTGGACGAGGAGACGCTGCGCCTGCGGCTGCGCAAGCCGGACGACGAGCGCATGTTCCTCGTGGCGGAAGCGTTCCGCCGCGGCTACGAGCTGCAGGACGTGCAGGATCTGACGAAGATCGACTGGTGGTTCCTCGATAAGATCGCGGGCATCGTCGCGTTCGAAGCGCAGCTGCGCGGCGCAGCGGTCCTGTCGAAGGAGCTGCTGTACCAGGCGAAGCGCAAAGGCTTCTCCGACCGCTCCATCGCGGAGATCCGCCGCGAAGGCAATCAGCCGACGTATACCAACGAATACGATATCCGCGCCTACCGCCTGGAGCTCGGCCTGAAGCCGGTCTATAAGATGGTCGACACGTGCGCGGCCGAATTCGAAGCGACGACGCCGTACTACTACTCGACGTACGAGGTCGAGAATGAAGTGATCGAGACCGACAAGCAGAAGGTGCTCGTCCTCGGCTCGGGTCCGATCCGGATCGGCCAGGGCATCGAGTTCGACTACTCCACGGTGCACGCGGTCTGGGCGATTCAGAAGGCCGGCTACGAAGCGGTCATCATCAACAACAACCCGGAAACCGTCTCGACCGACTTCAGCACGTCCGACCGACTGTACTTCGAGCCGCTCTTCTTCGAGGACGTCATGAACGTCATCGAGCAGGAGAAACCGATCGGCGTCATCGTGCAGTTCGGCGGCCAGACGGCGATCAACCTCGCGGCGCCGCTGACGAAAGCCGGCGTGCGCATCCTCGGCTCGAGCCTCGAGAGCATCGACGCGGCCGAAGACCGCAAGAAGTTCGAGGCGCTGCTGCGCGAGCTGAACATTCCGCAGCCGAAGGGCACGACGGTCACGTCCGTGGACGAAGCGGTCGCCGCCGCCCAAGGCCTCGGCTATCCGGTGCTCGTCCGTCCGTCGTACGTACTCGGCGGCCGCGCGATGGAAATCGTCTACTCCGACGAGGAGCTGCTGACCTATATGGTGCAGGCGGTGAAGATCAATCCGGAGCATCCTGTCCTGATCGACCGCTACATGCTGGGCAAGGAGGCGGAAGTAGACGCGATCTGCGACGGCGAGACGGTGCTCATCCCGGGCATCATGGAACACGTCGAGCGCGCGGGCGTGCACTCCGGCGACTCCATCGCGGTGTACCCGCCGCAGGCGATCTCCAAAGAGCTGCAGCAAAAGATGGTCGACATCACGATTAAGATCGCGCGCGGCCTGAACGTCATCGGCCTCGTCAACATCCAGTTCGTCATCTTCCAGGACGAAGTGTACGTCATCGAGGTGAACCCGCGCTCCTCGCGTACGGTGCCGTTCCTGAGCAAAGTCACGAATATTCCGATGGCGAACCTGGCGACGCAGGCGATTCTCGGCAAGAAGCTCGCGGACCTCGGCTATGCCGAAGGGCTGTGGCCGGAAGAGGCATTCGTCTCGGTCAAGGTACCGGTCTTCTCCTTCGCCAAGCTGCGCCGCGTCGACCCGACGCTGACGCCGGAGATGAAGTCGACGGGCGAAGTCATGGGCCGCGACGAGCAGTACGCGAAGGCGCTGTACAAAGGCCTCGTAGGCGCGGGCATGCGCATTCCGCCGACGGGCTCGATCATCGCCACGGTCTCCGACAAGGACAAACCGGAAGCGATCGATATTTTGCGCGGCTTCTACGAGCTGGGCTATAACATCATCGCCACGGGCGGCACGGCGACGGCGCTGGAGGAAGCGGGGCTGCGCGTGAAGCGCGTGAACAAGCTGAGCGAAGGTTCGCCGAACATCCTGGATCTCATTCGCGATGGACGCGCGCACTTCGTCGTCAACACGCTGACGAAGGGCAAGACGCCGGAGCGCGACGGCTTCCGCATTCGCCGCGAGGCGGTCGAGAACGGGGTCGTCTGCATGACCTCGCTCGATACGGTCCGCGCCCTGCTGAACATGCTGGAGACGATCAACTTCTCCTCGCGGCCGATGCCGGTGCTGTCGGCGCAAAAATAACCGCGGTCGAACCGACCGCAATGGCCGCCAGCCGGCCGCGAAAGCCTGCCCCCCAGCAGGCTTTCGCCATGCATAGCAAACGAATCGAAGGAGGCGGAGCAGTTGAAGCTAAGCAGAGAAGAAGCAGCGGGCCGCGTCATGGTGGCGCTCGATTATCCGGATGCAGCGTCGGCCGAAGCGCTCGTGCGGAGCCTGGAGGGCATTCCGTGCTACATGAAGGTCGGCATGCAGCTGTTCTACGCGGCCGGTCCGGGCTTCGTGACGGAGCTGAAGACGCGGGGGTACAAGGTGTTCCTCGACCTGAAGATGCACGACATCCCGAACACGGTCAGAGGCGGCGCGAACAGTATCGCGAAGCTCGGCGTCGATATGTTCAACGTGCACGCGGCCGGAGGAACGGCCATGATGAGCGCCGCGATGGAAGGCGTGGAAGCGGCGGTCGCCGCCGAGCCGGGTCTGCGGCGGCCGCTCGTCATCGCTGTGACGCAGCTGACGAGCACGAGCCAGGCGGTGCTGAACGATGAGATCGGCATCGGCGGCTCCGTCGCGGACGCGGTCGTCCGCTACGCACGGCTGGCGCTGGATGCGGGTCTGGGCGGCGTCGTCGCTTCGCCCCGCGAGGTGCGGCTGATCAAGGAGGCCTGCGGGCCGTCGTTTCGGACGATTACGCCAGGCATCCGTCCGGCGGGCGCCGACATAGGCGATCAGTCGCGCGTCATGACGCCGCGCGATGCGCTCGCGCAAGGCACGGATTACATGGTCATCGGCCGGCCGATCACGGCGGCGCCGAGCCCGAGAGAAGCTTTGGAAACCATAATCGAGGAGCTGATGTAGATGACAACATCCACGCTGGAACAACTGCCGACAGACATCGCGAACGGACTGCTGCAAATCAATGCGGTCGCGCTGCGCCCGAACGATCCGTTCACCTGGACGTCCGGCTTGAAATCGCCGATCTATTGCGACAATCGCCTGACGATGTCGTATCCGGCGATCCGCGACCAGATCGCGGAAGGATTCGCGGCGGTGATCCGCACGCAGTATCCGGACTGCCAGGCGGTCGCCGGCATCGCGACCGGCGGCATTCCGCACGCGGCCTGGGCGGCGCAGAAGCTGAACCTGCCGATGCTCTACGTCCGCGACAAGGCGAAGGGCCACGGCAAAACGAACCAGATCGAAGGCCATTTCGAGCCCGGCCAGAAGGTCGTGCTGATCGAGGATCTGGTGTCGACCGGCGGCAGCTCGCTGAAGGCGGCGGTCGCGGTGCGCGACGCCGGCTGCGAGGTGCTGGGCGTCGTGGCGATCTTCACGTACCAATTTCCGCAAGCCGCCGAAGCGTTCGCGGAAGCGGGCATTCCGCTCGCGACGCTGTCGAATTATTCGGCGCTGATCGACGTGGCGCTCGAGAACGGCATCGTTCAGCAGAGCGACGTCGCCCTGCTGCAAGCGTGGCGGGAAAATCCGCAAGCGTTCGGCGCGTAAGCTGCCGGCCGCTGGCCGCGATATGCGTCCCGGAGACCCGCGCAATCAGCGGGTTCCGGCCGTTCTCTTCAGACAGGATCCGCCTACTAGGGCGGGTCCTGTTTTTTTTCGTCGCCAAGCTCCGTGTTTCATCCTTCCGCAGGCGGGTTATATGTAGCTAACCTGCCGCATACAATGGAGTGTTCCGCCAAAATAGATTGCTAGAATGCGAGGAAGCCATGATGCACATATTTTACAAGCGATTGATGGATTCGACGGAAGACCTCCTGTACCGGGTACGGATATACGACCGGGAGCTGAAGAAATGCGACGAAATCTTGCAGATGGACGAAGCGTACGGCCAGCTGCGCCGCGCCTTCGACGCGATAGATGCGCGCAATGAATCCGCGATGGAGCGCGTGGCGGCGAAGCTGCTGCACATGCGGCAGCGGCTGATCACGATGATGGAGGATTTGCTGCACGCGGCTTGAATGGGGGGGCCGGAAGGGAAAATGACCTCCGGGCGGAACGGATCTGCGCTCGCTGTTGCAGACGGAAATTTTCATTGTAGGAAATGATTAAAGGTGAATTTCCGTCTGCAAAGGCGACCACTTCGTTGCTCCGATTCCGTTCCGCCCTCCGGTCATTTTCCCGGCCCACGATCGAAACCCGTGTGCAGCAAAATGAAGAAGGAAGAAGAGAAAAAACCTCTTGCCAGCCGGTGGAGGTGATGGTAATATGTAACATTAAATGGAAGGGTTTCTAGGGATCCGCTTCGAGGCGAACCGAGCGAAACCGGGCATGGACGATAGTCCGCCACACCGTAGGGATAAAAGACCTTCGGCAAGTTCCACCCAGCAGGACTGGGCGGCGTTTGCGCGGAGGTCTTTTTTGCTTTACTCCGACGAAGCGCCGCGGGCAAAGAAAAAGGAGGGGAATCGCGTGATCGCACTTCGGACGCAGGCGCTGCGCAAAGTATTCGCGGTCAAACGCAAGGACGCCGGCTTGGCCGGGAGTTTCCGGTCGCTGCTGAAGCCGGCATGGGAGGAGAAGGTCGCGGTGCGCGGCATCGATTTGACGGTGCGGCAGGGGGAGATGGTCGCGTTCCTCGGGCCGAACGGGGCGGGCAAGTCGACGACGATCAAGATGCTGACGGGAATATTGCACCCGTCCTCAGGAGAGGCGAAGGTGCTCGGCTTCACGCCGTGGCGCGAACGGGAGAAGCTGGCGTACCGCATCGGCGCGGTCTTCGGCCAGAAATCGCAGCTCTGGTACCACCTGCCGCCGATCGACACGTTCGACCTCGTCAGCCGGATATACGAGCTCGACCGCCGCGACTACCGGAGCCGGCGCGACGATCTGATCGCGCGCTTCGAGCTCGGACCGTATTTGCACACGCCGGTGCGCAA
Source organism: Paenibacillus sp. GCM10023250 (assembly GCF_042653205.1). Lineage (NCBI taxonomy): Bacteria > Bacillati > Bacillota > Bacilli > Caryophanales > Paenibacillaceae > Paenibacillus > Paenibacillus sp. GCM10023250. The sequence continues at coordinate 107,683 of NZ_JBHSHY010000002.1, forward strand.
GCTGTCGCTCGGGGAGCGGATGCGCTGCGAAATTGCGGTATCGTTCCTCCACCGGCCGCAGCTGCTCTTCCTCGACGAGCCGACGATCGGGCTGGACGTCGTCGTGAAGCAGCGGATCCGCGAGCTGATCCGCGAGTCGAACCGGACGGAAGGGACGACGGTGTTCCTGACGTCGCACGACGCGGGCGATATGGAGGAGCTGTGCTCGCGCGCGGTCGTCATCCATCACGGCGGCATCCTGCTCGACGCGCCCGTCGACCGGCTGAAGCGGGAGGTGCTGAACCGCAAAATCATCTCGCTCACGATGGCCGCGGGCTCGGACGCGTCCGCGCTGCCGCCGCTCCGGGGCACGAGCGTCCTTGCCCGGGACGGCCGGCGGCTGAAACTCGCTGTCGATCTGGCGGCCACCGACATCGAAGCCGTGCTCGGCGCGGTCATCGGCGCGTACCGGCTCGACGACGTCACCGTCGAAGACCCGCCGATGGAGGAAATCATCACGCATATATACGGAACGGGAGGGTAGCGGGCCATGCGCAATGCGAACGATTTGGCAGTCCGGCGGCCGCGGCCGCTGTCCGCCGGAGGTTTGAAGGCCGCCGCGGTCGCTCGGATCACGATGAGGCAGCAGCTGGCGTACAAGACGGATTTTCTGATGCGCGCGAGTTTCATGTTCATCATCCTGTTCGTGTTCGTCCAGCTCTGGTCCGCGGCGTACGGCGGCGACCGGACGCGCGTCATCGACGGCTATACGCTGAAGCAGATCATCTGGTATCTCGTCTTCACCGAGGCGATCACCATGGGCGTCCCCGCGCTGTGCGGCCTGATCGAGAACGAAGTGAAGAGCGGTGACATCGCGGTCCGGCTCATCCGGCCGCTGTCGTACGTCGGCTACCATTATGCCGCCTACATGGCCGAAGCGGTCTTCCGTTTCTTCGTGCATCTCGCCGTCGGCGGCACCGTCGCCTGGCTGTGCGTCGGGCCGCCGGCGTTCGGTCTCGGCTGGCTGGGATTATTCTCGCTTACGGCCGGCGCGCTTACGATCGCGTTCATGCTGAACATGATCGTCGCGCTCTGCGCCTTCTGGGTCGAGGAGACGCGGGGCATGGAGTTCGTGCTGCACAAACTGCAGTTCACCGTCGGCGGCATGCTTCTGCCGCTCGACCTGATGCCGGAGCCGCTGCAGCGTGTATGCGCCTGGCTGCCGTTTCAGGCGATGCTGTATTTTCCCGCGCGAACGGCGGTTAATTTCGGGGAGGCGCCGCTCGGCGAACAATTCGCGATTCAGGCCGTCTGGATCGCGATGCTTACGGCGGCCGTGCTGCTGATCTACAGGAGAGGAGTGTCGAAGCTGCATGTCAACGGCGGATAATGAACGCGCCCGGCACGGGACGGGGCCGTCTCCGTTCTGGGCGAGACGGGCAGGGAGCGCGCTTGCGTTCCTGTTTACCTGCTGGAAGGTGAATCTGGCTTCCGCGATGGAATACCGCGCGAGCTTCTTCTTAATGGCGGGGATGATGTTCATCAATAACTTCATGTGGCTGTTCTTTTGGAGCCTGTTCTTCGGCAAGTTTCCGGTCGTGAACGGCCGGGGGCTGAACGACGTCATGCTCATGTGGGCGGTCGGGGCCGGCGGCTTCGGCTGGGCGAACCTGCTGTTCGGCAACTTCACCCGGATCGCCCCGATCGTCGCGAGCGGCCAGCTGGACGTCTACCTGTCGCAGCCGAAGCCGGTGCTGCTTCACGTGCTGGCGAGCCGGATGTCGCTGACGGCGGCCGGAGACTTCGCGTTCGGCCTCGCCGTGTATGCCTGGGTGGGCGACCATTCCGCGAAGGGCGTGCTGCTGTTCGCCGCGGCGCTCTTGATCAGCGGCATGATGTTCATGGGCGTCGTCGTCCTGGCGGGCAGCCTCGCCTTCTTCATGGGCAACGCGGAGGGACTATCGCAGCAGGTGTTCAACAGCTTCGTCGCGCTGTCGACGTACCCGTCCGACATCTTCAAGGGGCTGGCGAAGGCTTTGCTCTTCACGGCGCTTCCGGCGGGATTCATCAGCTTCCTGCCGATCGGCCTGATGCGGGACGCCGATCCCGCGTTCGCGCTGAAGGCCGTCGGCGCCACGCTCTTGTTCGGCGCGGCTGCGGTTCTCGCGTTCCGGCTCGGCTTGAAGCGGTACGCCTCGGGCAACGCTATCGTGCTCCGCGGATAGGGCGCCGGCCGTGAAATGGCCCGAGTCCGCTCCCCCGGTCAGCGTCCGGATTGTCGAAAATAGCGCCCGTTCGCGCGGCATGGTCACGGCCGCGTCGAACGGGCGCTATTTTCCTATATAAAATTCTATTAAAGGCCTTTTCCAGTGTAACCTTTTGTTGCCACGCACCGTCTATTCGGTAGCAAGATTAGAGTTTTCTCATGGGAAGGGGGTTCGCGGTCGATATGGGTTGGAGGAAGGGCAAAAGAACCGTGGCCGAAGCTGCCCGTAACGACGTACATAAGGAAGCGCCGGGGCCGGCGGTTCCGGACTCGAAGCCGCTGCTCGTCGTCGAAGGCGTCGAACGGACCTTTCAGGTCGGCGGACAGCCGCTGCACGTGCTGAAGGGCATTCATATGGAGCTGAAGCCCCGGCAGCTGGTCATGCTGCGCGGTCGTTCCGGCTCCGGCAAAACGACGCTGCTGAACATGATCGGCGGGCTCGATCAGCCGTCTAAAGGACATATTTTTTTCAACGATCTGCCGTTCCATGCGATGAACGACGATCAGCGCACGAAGGTACGGCGCAAGGACATGGGCTTTATTTTCCAGGCGTACGCCTTGATGCCGCTGCTGTCCGCGTACGAGAACGTCGAGCTGTCGCTTCGCATGGCGGGCTTGCCCGGCGCCGAGTGGAAGCCGCGGGTGGAGCACTGCCTGGAGCTCGTCGGCTTGGCCAAGCGGATGCATCACCGCCCGTTCGAGCTGTCCGGCGGCGAGCAGCAGCGCGTCGCCATCGCCAAGGCGATCGCCCACCGGCCGAGCTTGCTGCTCGCGGACGAACCGACGGCTGAGCTGGATTCGCAGATGGCCGCGCAGATCATGTCGGTCTTCCAGACGATTATCCGCACAGAGCATGTCACGATTTGTATGACTACGCACGATCCCACGATTTTGGAGGTTGCCGATCATGTTTACGAAATGGTTGACGGGAAGTTCATTTAAGACAGCGGCCGCGATCGTCATCGGCGGTTCGGTGCTGCTGGCGTCGACCGGCTGCTCGCTGCTGCCGAACGAGGCGAGCGAGGAGGTGCTGCCGGAAATCGCGCCGCCGCAAATCTCCAAGAAGCCGGAGTACGAGGTGACGACGACGACGCTGGAGACGAAGCGGACGGAGATTGGCAAGATGATCGCCACGCAGGAAGAGACGCTTTATTTTACGCTCGACGGCAAACGGCTCAAGGGGCTGAACGTGAAAGTCGGCCAGAAGGTGACCGCCGGGCAGCTGATCGGCTCGCTGGACGTCGACGACATGCGCAAGCAGCTTCGCTCCGACAAGCTCAATTTCGCCAAGGATGAGCTGCAGATGAAGGACACGCTGCGCAAGAAGGACGAGATGGACCCGGTCGAGTTCGAGCTGGCGAAGATTGCGTTCGAGGAGAAGCGCCAGGCGCTCGCCGACGCCGAAGCGGAGATTGCCAAGGCGGAGTTGACGGCGCCGTTCACGGGCACGGTCGTCAGCCTGAATGTCTCGAAGGGCGATGCGATCAAAGCGTACGACCCGGTGTGCATCATCGCCGACACGGGCAAGCTCACGGCGGCAGCCAAGCTGGCGCCGGAAGACCTCGAAGGCGTCGCGGTCGGCATGCCGGTCGTCGTCGACATCAACAACGCCGGCGAATTCAGCGGCAAAGTGACGCAGCTTCCCGTCGTCTCGAGCGATGACGGCAATGGCGGCGGAGGGAACGGGGGCGGCAACGGCGGCGCGCAGCGTCCGGAACGGCCGGAAGATTTTCTGACCGTCTCGCTCGACAAGCCGCTGCCGGCCGGCGTCATGCGCGGCACCCCGCTGTCCATCTCCATCATCATGGACCGCAAGGAGAACGCCGTCGTCATCCCGCCGTCCGCGCTGCGCACCATCGGTTCGCGCACGTACGTGCAGGTCGTCGACGCGGAAGGCAAGCGCGAGGTGGACGTGGAAGTCGGCCAGCAGACCGCGACGGAAGTGGAAATCCTCAAAGGGTTGACGCCGGGGCAGAAAGTCGTAGGTAAGTAGCGTATGGGGATCCAGCTTTTTCGCTTTCTGTTCCGCAAAATGTGGAATACGCGCTGGATGACGCTCAGCTCGCTCGCGGGCCTGATCATCGCCGTCGCCTTCGCGACCAGCATCCCGATGTACGCGGACGGAGCGCTGAAGCGGGTGGTGGCGCAGACGCTCCAGAACGAGAGCGGCGGCCTGCCTGCCGGCTCCCTGCTCATGCGGTACCAGGAGACGTCGTCGAAGACGGACCTGAACGGCCTGAACGCGGTCGGCGCCTACATTCGGGACGACGTGCCGAAGCTGATCGGGTTTCCGTTCGCGACGTACAGCCAGAGCCTCGCGATCCGCAGCGCCGATCTGACGCCGGTCGATCCGACCAAGGTTGACGCGAGCCGGGCGCGCACGATGGCCATCACGACGATGACGGGACTCGACAAGAAGGCGGAGCTGACGCAGGGGCGCTGGTTCAAGGACGCCGTCGGCGACGGGGACGTCATCGAAGCCGTCATGATGGAAGAAGCGATGTACCGCAGCGACGTCCATATCGGCGACGAGTTCGAGTACCCGATCTACGGCGCGAACAGCACGACGCTGAAGGTCAAGATCGTCGGCGCCTACAAGCCGCTCAAGGATACCGATCCGTTCTGGTACCAAGGGCTGGAGGGCCTCATGAGCACGCTCACGATCGGCGACAAGGCGTTCCAAGACGGGCTGCTGAAGGAACGGAACATTCCGATCCATACGGCCAGCTGGTACTACGCCTTCGACTTGAAGGACATCAAGACGAGCCAGCTCGCGCCGCTCACGCAGACGCTGGACCGGCTCAACATCGACCTGTACCAGCGGCTGAAGGATACGCGGGTGGAAATCTCGTTCGCCAAGCTGCTCGGCGAGTTCAAGACGCAGAGCCTGCAGCTGCAGATGCTGCTCTTCACGCTCGCGGCGCCGATGCTGGCGATGGTGTTCTATTTTATAACGATGAACGCGCGCCAGTCGCTCGACAAGCAGCGCAGCGACATCGCCGTGCTGCGAAGCCGGGGAGCGGGAACGAGGCAAATCGTCGGCATTTATTTGCTCGAAGGGCTGTTCCTCGGCATCCTGGCGCTGGCCGCGGGACCGCTGCTCGGCTGGTTCATGGCGAAGAGCATCGGCTCGGCGAACGGATTCCTGGAGTTCGTCAACCGCAAGTCGATTCCGGTCGGCTTCACATCCGACGCGGTCATCGCGGGGCTCGGCGCGGTCGTGCTCGCCATGCTCGCCACCGTCATTCCGGCCGTGGTGTACGCGCGGGCTTCGATCGTCGACTACAAGAAGCAGATCGCGCGCTCGGACCGCAAGCCGTTCTGGCAGCGCTGGTTCGTCGACGTGCTGCTGCTCGGCGTCGCCGGGTACGGCTGGTACCTGTTCAACGAGCGGCAGATGATCTCGATTAAGAGCAACCTGACGACGGACCAGCTGAACGTGCAGCCGTTCCTGTTCTTCGTGCCGGCGCTGGCGATCTTCGCGATGGGGCTGTTCTTCCTGCGGGTATTCCCGTGGCTGCTGAAGCTGTTCAACTGGCTCGGCCGGAAGCTCCTGCCCGTGCCGCTCTACCTCACGCTGACGCAGCTGTCGCGCTCGTCCAAAGGGTATTACCCGCTCATGATACTGCTCATTCTGACGCTGGGCCTCGGCGTGTACAACGCGTCGGCGGCGCGGACCATCGACCTGAACTCGACGGAGCGGACGCTCTATAAATACGGAACGGACGTGATCGTTCAGACCGTCTGGGAAGGCCGTACCGAAGTCATCACTACCGGGGGCGGCGGGTCCGGCGGCAATGGCGGCGGTGGCGGCAACGGCAACGGCGGTACCGAGGGCGGCGGGCAAGGCGGCGGCAACGGGAACGGCGGATCCGGAGGCGGCAGCGGCGGCGGGCAAGGTGGGGGCGAAAGCATTCCGACGCGCGTCAATTACAGCGAGCCGCCGTTCGAGATATTCCGCAAGCTGGACGGCGTCGAAGCCGCGGCCCGCGTCCTGCAGACGAAGGCGAACATCGTCGTCTCCGGCCGTTCGATCGGCCAAGGGACGGTCATGGGAATCGACAACGTCGATTTCTCGAAGGTGGCCTGGTTCCGCAACGACCTGTTCCCGGTCCATCCGTTCAACTATTTGAAAAATCTCGGCCTATACGAGCAGGCGGCCATCATTCCGTCGAGCGTGGCGGAGAAATACCAGCTGAAGCTCGGGGACACGATTACGGCGGGCTTGCAGGACGGGGTCGTGGAATTCGCGATCGTAGGCATCGTGCCGTACTGGCCGGCGCAATATCCGGACCAATCGCCGTTCATCATCGCGAACCTGGATTACATCTACGACCAGGTGCCGATCATGCCGTACGAGGTATGGCTGAAGATGAAGCCCGGCGCCTTGACCGCGCCGATCATGAAGCAGCTGGAAGACGCGGGCATCGAGCTCGCGGACGTGAAGGACGTGCGGATCGAGCTCGCGGCCCAATCCAAGCACCCGACGCGGGGCGGCGTTTTCGGCATCCTCAGTCTAGGCTTCCTGGTCTCCATCATCATCTCGCTGACGGGCTACATTCTCTTTTGGTTCTTCAACCTGTCGGGACGGATCGTGCAGTTCGGCGTCCTGCGGGCGATGGGGCTCTCGCGCAGGCAGCTGACCGGCATGCTGCTGCTGGAGCAGGTGTTCACGGCGGGGCTGTCGATCGGCCTCGGCATCGCGATCGGCAAGATCGCGAGCCTGCTGTTCCTGCCGTTCCTGCAGACGACGGAGAACGTGGCGAATTCCGTGCCGCCGTTCCGGGTCGTCTTCGACGCCAAGGACACCAATCAGCTGTACATCGTCGTCGCTTGCATGATGCTGATGGGCGCGCTGCTGCTGCTGGCGCATATCCGCCGGCTCCGGGTGCACCAGGCCGTCAAGATGGGAGAGGAGCGCTAACCGATGATTACTTGCGAAGGCTTGGTGAAGATTTACAAATCCGACGATCTCGAGGTCGTCGCGCTGCAGGGACTGAACCTTCACGTCCGCGAGGGCGAGATGATGGCGATCATCGGCAACAGCGGAAGCGGGAAGTCGACGCTGCTCAATATTTTGGGCGGCCTCGACCGGCCTTCCGCCGGCAGCGTTCAGGTCGGCCAGTGGGATCTGCTCAAAATCACCGACGAGCAGCTCGTGTCCTATAAGCGCGACACCGTCGGCTTCATCTGGCAAAACAACGCGCGCAACCTGCTGCCGTACCTGTCCGCGCTCGAGAACGTCGAGATGCCGATGATGTTCAGCGCCAAGCTCGACCGCGCCTATGCCAAGCAGCTGCTGGAGTGGGTCGGGCTCAAGGACCGGATGCACAACAAGCTGCATCAGCTGTCCGGCGGCGAGCAGCAGCGGGTGGCGATCGCCATCTCGCTGTCCAACCGGCCGAAGATGCTGCTGGCCGACGAGCCGACCGGCTCCGTCGACACGCGGACGTCGGATATGATCATGGAGATCTTCCGGCGGCTGAACCGGGAGCTCGGCATCACGATCGTCATCGTCACGCACGACTTGTCCCTCGCGGGCAAGGTGGACCGCGTCGTCGCCATCCGCGACGGCTTGACGAGCACCGAGTTCATCAAGCGGAATCCGAATTTGGACGACGATTTCGAGCAGGGCGGGCTCGCGCAGGGCAGCGTGCACGAAGAGTACGTCGTCGTGGACCGCGTCGGAAGGCTGCAAATTCCGAAAACGTATTTGACGGCTTTAAACATTACAGATAAAGCATCGATGGAATTCGACGGCGAGCGGATCATCATTTCGCCGCCCAAATCATTGGAGGGGTAAACCGAATGAAGAATAAGCAGCGGGGCAAAGGGAAAATCGTATTGAAGGCGTCGGCGACGGCGCTGTCCATGGCGCTGGTCGCGTCCAGCCTGGCGGCATGCAGTAAAGGGTCGGGCAGCGACGATGGCAAGCAGCACGTGCTGCGCGTCGGCTTCGTCGGCTCGAACGCGGATACCGAGTCGTATTACCGGCAGCAGTTCACGGACGGTTACGAGCTGACGCACCCGAACGTCTCCATCGAGATCGTCGCGGCCATCAACTACGACGACCAGCGCTTCCAGCAGCCGGATCCGAACCAGAAGAACCCGGACGTGTACGAGAAGGTCAAGGAAATGATGAACGGCAGCAACCCGCCGGACGTCGTCATTTTGGATTCCGGGGTGCTCAAGCGTCTGACGCAGGATAATTTGGTCACGAAGCTCGACACGCTTATCCAAGACAAGGAATTCGACATCGACGACATGGTGCCGACCGTGCTCGAAGGTATCAAGGATCTGGGCGACGGCAGCATTTACGCGCTGACGCCGACGTTCAGTTCCTCCGCCTTGTTCTATAACAAGAAAATGTTCACGGACGCGGGCATTGAGCCGCCGAAGGACAACATGACATGGCCGGACGTCATCACGCTGGCGAAGCGGCTCGCGAAGGGCGAGGGCAAGGACCGGAAGTTCGGCCTGTCCTTCAACCGGTATACCGGTGATCCGTATTGGGATTCCCAGACGTATTCGGCTCCGCTGCAGCTGAAGATGTTCGACAACAAAGCCGAGAAGATGAGCGTCGACAACGCATCTTGGAAAAAAGCGTGGAGCGACATCCTGGACCTGTACGAGTCGAAGACCGTGCCGACGCAGGAAGACGTCAACAACGGCGCCGGCGGCGGCATCATCAAGGACAAAGTCGTCTACGATCCGTTCCAGGGCGACCTGTTCCTGAGCGGCCGAGTGGCCATGATGATCGCCGGCTACGATTATGTGACGCAGCTGTCCGCCGCCAAGGACGCCGCGGCTAAGAACCAGGAGATCAAAGCCGTCGACTGGGACGTCGTCACGGTGCCGCAATTCACCGAAGTGCCGGGCGTTGGCGGCAACATCTATCTGAACAATCTCATGGCGATCAACGCGAAGGCGCAAAATCCGGACGACGCGTGGGAATTCATCGCCTTCAACAACAGCAAGGAATGGGCGAAGCTGAAATCCCGCAGCACGTACGAGATGGTGTCCCGCAAATCGTTCCTGAAGCCGAAGGACGGCATGAATTACAACATCGCGGCGTTCTACACGCTGAAGCCGGTACCGCCGCAGGATCCGGCGATCGACAAGCTGTACCAAGACAAACCGAACCTCTACCAAGTGCAAAATCTCGCGCAGCCGCTTTTCCAAGACGTGCTGCAGAAGAAGAAATCGGTCGAAGCGGCGCTGAAAGAATGGCAGACGAAAGGGGACGCCCTGCTGCAGCAGATCAAGGCGAATCCGAACGGGCCAATCGATGGCGTCGGCGTCGGCGGGGGAGACGCGGCCAGCGTGAAACCGGTCGGTTAAAGGGGGAATCGGCAGTCGAGCTTAGGCTCGGCTGCCTTTTCTTTTGGCACCGCCCGACGGCGGCGAGCAACCGGGCTGTCCTTTTCCGCTGCCGCCAAACAGGTATGCGCGTGAGCGCGACGCTTATTTTCGTTCAAACTGGGCACGCTAATTGAAACGGCAATGGAAGGGGCTTCGCGCATGAAATGGGTCTATTGGGGTCGCTTATACGACACCAAGTTTCAAGCCAGCTGTTTGGTCCGGCGGATGGAGAACGACTGGTGGGTCTACGGCTACGAATGTCCGCAGGAAATCGAAGTGTTTCGGTCGCGCAAGGGGAAATTTGGCGTTCGGTTCCTGCCATAGCAAATTTATGCTTGACTAATTGACTCTTCTTATAGTATATTAGGACTTGTCGCCATTGAATGATTCTGGTGTGAATCGGTGTTATCGCGGGGTGGAGCAGCTCGGTAGCTCGTCGGGCTCATAACCCGAAGGCCGCAGGTTCAAATCCTGCCCCCGCAACCAACCTTTCGATTATTATCGCAAGGGCCCTTAGCTCAGTTGGTTAGAGCGGTCGGCTCATAACCGATTGGTCGGGGGTTCGAGTCCCTCAGGGCCCACCATTCCACGGATCATTACCACAACGTGCCGGGGTGGCGGAACTGGCAGACGCACAGGACTTAAAATCCTGCGGTGGGTGACCACCGTACGGGTTCGATTCCCGTCCTCGGCATTTACGGAGAAACCTTGAGTAATCAAGGTTTTTCACTTTTTGATCGATGAAACTGAACTGAACAGCCGATGTGCATCCTGTCATGCACTGGATTCAAATACAACTTCCTCGCGCATCCATGTGCGGAGGAAGTTTTTTTCATGCTTCGCACCTCAAAGCGTACATCCTGTCGGAGGCTCTGAGAAGTGCCATTGTTAACCTTAACGGTTTTTGTGGAAGCGTCGAATTGAATGTTGACACCAAGCGCCGCGGTGTTGGCAACGTTGCCATTTAGTTTGAGTTTCGCCGCCCGACCTCCTATACTTAGAACCGTGCAACGATCTTCACCGCCGAACGGTTGCAACAAGCGCGGAAGAAGGATCTACTAGAATAGAGGTGATGGCCATGACGGAGCTGACCAAGCCCGTATTCAAGAACGATTGGGCTGGCGTCCTGGAGCGGGAACTGGACAAGCCGTATTTTCGATCTATGCTGGATGAGCTATCGCGCCAGTATGAGCTGCAGACCGTGTACCCGATGCCGTCCGCGATATTTAACGCCCTTCATTATACGTCCTTCGCGGGCACGAAAGCGGTCCTGCTCGGTCAAGACCCGTACCATGGCCCCGGACAGGCGCATGGCCTCAGCTTCTCGGTGCTGCCCGGGGTGAAGCAGCCGCCCTCACTGCAAAACATGCTGAAGGAGCTGCGCGACGATCTCGGCTGCGCGATGCCGGATCACGGCTGCCTAATTCCGTGGGCACGGCAGGGCGTGCTGCTGCTCAACACGGCGCTTACGGTGCGCGGCGGAGAACCCGGTTCGCATTCGCGGCTCGGTTGGGAGCGATTCACGGATGCCGTCATCGGGGCGCTGAACGAACGCGAGCAGCCGGTCGTGTTCGTGCTCTGGGGCAAGCATGCCCAGACGAAGGAATCGCTGATCGATACCGGGCGCCATGTCGTCCTCGCTTCGCCGCACCCCAGTCCGCTCTCCGCGCGCAGAGGGTTCTTCGGCAGCCGTCCGTACTCCAAGATCAACGCCTGCCTGAAGCAAATCGGCGCGGAGGAAATCCGCTGGCCGCTGCCTTCGCTCGCGGAGCTGGAAGCGGCGGCGGCTGGCGAAGGCGCTTAACCGCACCGATTGCTTGCTTTAAGTCATAGATGATCTATTCTTTGGCACATGAGAGGGGGAGACGGCATGGGAGAGCAAACGGATAAGAAGCCCAAACCGGTCCGCTGGCTAAATCCCGCTTCGGGCTATTTGACCGGCTACGCCTATACGCTGAATCCGTACGTCGGCTGCGCGTTCGGCTGCTCGTACTGTTACGTCAGGCGGATGCCGGTCGCGTTGTTCCGGGACAGCCCGTGGGGCGAATGGGTCGAGCCGAAACGATTCGACCCGGACGCGTTCCGCCGGGAGTGGCGCCGGGCGCTGGCGAAGGGCGGCCTCACCGTGTTCATGTCGTCGGCCACAGATCCTTACCAGCCGGCCGAGCATGCCGAGCAGCTGACGCGGCGGCTGCTCGAGATCATGGCGGAGGAGGAGCCGCCGCAGTATCTGCTCGTCCAGACCCGCAGCCCGCTCGTGCTGCGGGACGCGGATCTGCTGCAGCGGCTCGGGGATCGCGTCCGGGTCAGCATGACGGTCGAGACGGACCTCGAGGCCGTCCGCAAGGCGTTGACGCCGTCCGCGCCGCCGCTAGCGGCACGGCTGCGGGCCGTCCGGGGGCTGCGCGAGGCCGGCGTGCGCGTGCAGGCGGCCGTGTCGCCGCTGCTGCCGTGCAGCGACGCGTTCCCCGCGCTGCTCGCGTCGTCGGTGGAACGCGTCGTCGTCGACGACTTCTTCCGCGGCGACGGAAGCGGCGGCAAACGCTCCGCGCAGCTGCGCATGGCCGACCGCTACCGCGAGCTGGGGGCGGAGGCGCAGTACGCCCCGGAAACGACGGACGCCTTCGTCCGAACGCTGAGGCAGGCCATGCCCGCAGGCGCCGTCTTTTTCGGGCAGGAAGGCTTTCTGCCCTGATTCGCCCGGCGCCGCCGCTGCTGCTGCTCCGCTGCTGCTCCGCCGCTGCTCCGCTGCTGCTGCTCCGCTGCTGCTCCGCTGCTGCTCCGCCGCTGCTCCGCTGCTGCTGCTCCGCTGCTGCTCCGCTGCTGCTCCGCCGCTCGCCGGAGGCGCCCGCGGCACCGCACGAAGAAGCCCCCGTTATCTGCGCGATAACGGGGGCTTCTTCGTGTTCGTGATTAGGGCTGGATCAGTTTCGCTGCGTATTGCCGTCGCTGCCGAGGATGCCCGTGGACCCGCCGGCCGCGGAACTGCCGGCCGAAGAGCCGGTGCCTGCGCCTTGGCCGCCCAGTACTGCTTTATAGGCGGACGAGACGTACGTGACCGCCTTCACCTGCGTGATGACCTGCGGATACATTTTGCCCTTCTCGGGATAAGTCGCTTCGACGTATACGATGGCTTGGTCCCCTTCGAACGCGATCGAAGCAATCCGGATGCCGTAGCCGGGATTCGGCGCCTGCGCGCTGACGGTCACTTCGTTCACGTCGGCCGAGACCGGCTTGGTGGAGAGCGTCAGATCGCCAAGCGGGAACGGCTGTTGCTCGGCCGGCGGTTCGATCGGCTCATGATCCGCCGCGAACCGGATCGTGTCGTACAGCCAGCCTGCGGCGTCGCCGCGCGTGATCATCGCCTTCGGCTTGAAGAGCTGCGTGTTGTCCAGCTTGGCGATGCCGGATACGAGCAGCCGCTGCACGCTCCCCATGTAGTCCGGATTCACCTTGGCTTCGTCCTTCAGGACCACGTAGAGGTCGATGAAGGCATAGTCGCCTTTCTTGAGCAGCGCCTGCATCAGGTGATGCGCGAACTGCTCGCGCGTCATGGCGTCGCTGGCTTTCGTGTCCCGCGGAATATCGAGCCCGTTCATAGCCGCGATAATGAAGGCGTTCGCGTACCAGGCATCGTCCTTCATATACGGAAAGCTGTCGGTCACCTTCGGTTCCTTGATGAAGTTGATGCCGTCCAGATTTAAGCCGAGCCCGTTCACGATCATCGAGATGCCCGCGGCATATGTCAAGCTGCCGTTCGGATCGAACGTATTCGTCTTCGGATCGCCCGACAGGATGCCGAGTTTTTGCAGCTCGGCGATTTTGGCCTCGTTCGGATGTCCTTTCGTATCCGAGAATGCCCAGACCGACTGCGTCAATCCCGCGATCAGCAGCAGCATGACGCTAAGCGCAACGATCGGTTTCTTCAATTCGTCCACCCCGTTTGCCAAATTATTGTAAAGCTTTGCATCTATGTAGACGCTTCCCGCTCCCGAAAGGTTGCACAGGCAGGAACGCGTCCGATCCGGCCCTTATGGCCGGATCGTGACGCGCGTGCGTATCGGCACGAGGGCGGACAGCGCGAGCACGTCATCGTTATACATGCGGATGCACCCGTGCGACACCTCCCGTCCGATCGAGCCGGGGTCGTTCGTGCCGTGGATGCCGTAATGGGGCTTCGAGAGTCCCATCCACAGGACGCCGAACGGTCCGCCGGGATTCGGCTGCTTGTTGATGATTTCGAACTCGCCTGTCGGCGTCCTCGTGACCATCCGGCCGATGCCGACCGGAAATCCCCGGACGACGATGCTGCCGTCCAGCAGGTAGAGCTGGCGGTCGGACAAATCCACGATGATGCGGTAGTTAGGCATGCTTCATTCCCTCCCGTTCGCCCTAGTCTATGTGCGTGCCGCGGACGGGGATTGGATGCGGGCGCCCGGATGGCTGAGAAGGCGATTCGGACGCGCCGCGAACGGTCGGAGACGGATCATCTGTCGATTCAAGCGGACGAGCGGCTTATCGAAGCACGTATATGCGTATGTTGCCCAAGCTGACGGGATAGAACGCGAAATTGACCGGTTACTCCTCCGCTTAGCTGCGCGTGAACGTCTAACATGCGAAGAACCCCCGCGAATGCCGATTCGCGAGGGTTCTGGTCATGAAAAAAAGCTCTTGATCGCTCAAGAACTTCGGTGGATGAGGATGGTGATCTGGACAGGGTTCGAACCTGTGACCCCTACCCTGTCAAGATAGTGCTCTCCCAGCTGAGCTACCAGATCACGATGAAAATGTTTCCTTCAGTAAGATAGATTATATAAGCATTTTAGGTAAAACGCAAGAGGTTTTACGAAAAAAATGGAGAACGGATAATGCGGAGCCCGTGGCGGATTTTTGGAAACCTGCCTGCATACGGTCGCCGCTTGAAGGCCATACTAATCTCTCGTATGGAAAGTCAATCCATGCGCCGCGTCCGGGGCGCCGGACGCGCGCATGCACGGGAGGGATCCGCGACACGATGATACGCACCATGATGAAAGGCGCCTTGATTTGGACGGCCGCGGCGGTTCTGCTGGCTTCATGCTCGGCGAAGGACGGCGCGAATGCCCAGAGCGCCGGGAACGTCATCAAGCTGAGGACGCAGGGAGACGCGACCGTCTTCGATTCCGAGCATATGAACCAGAACGGACGCATCTGGATTCCGGCCGAACGGGCGGCCGCGCTGCTCAATTACCGTTACGATCTCAAACCGGAAGCGAACGCGGCCACCATCGGCTTCAGCGACCCGCTCTATACGTTGGCCGCCGATTCCAAACGCGCGTCGATTGGCGATCGCGCCGTTATGCTCCGGGAAGCGCCGCGCATGATCGGGACATCGCTGTACGTCGAGCTGGGCTCGCTGTCCCAGCTGCTCGAGACGCCGGTCCGTTGGGACGCCCGCAGCAAGACGGTCGTCGTTGCGCCGCGCGAGGAGCCGGTGAAGCAGACGACGATGGACAAGCGCGGCTATTCGATGCGGGCCGCCGCGGCAGAAAGCCCGAAAGCTACGGAGGCGATCGCCTTCGCGAAGAAATTCATCGGTACGCCTTACCGGTTCGATGCCGACCCTTATGCGCAGAGCGACGCGTTCGACAGCTCGTCGTTCATGCAGCACGTATTCAAGCACGTCGGCGTCGAGCTTCCGAGAAGCGCCCAAGCTCAATCGCGGATCGGGCAAACCGTCGCCCGCGACCAGCTCGCCCCCGGCGACCTCGTGTTCTTCTACACGCCGGGCCGCTATGGCAGCCGCGAGATCGTCGGTCATGTCGGGCTGTATATCGGCAATAGCCAAGTCATCCAGACGTACGGCGAGCCCGGCGTGACGATCACGCGGATGGACGGGGATTGGGATAAACGCTTCCTCTTCGGCAAACGCGTGCTTTAACGCGTGCCCGAGAGCGAGGTATCTGCGCCAAATGTACGCCAAGAAGCCCATGCGCCGAGCGCATGGGCTTCTTGATGCGATGCAAGGTTCCCAATAGTCTTCGCGAAGTCTCCGCGAGCATTCTCCGAGCAAGTAGTAGCGATGCAATCTCTTCATATCCAATTCGTGCATTCGTGCCATCGGGCGAGCAGAAGGGGGAGGAATTGAAAGCAGCAAAAAACCCTTGATTTCTCAAGGGTTTTGATTGGTTTTAGATGGTGATCTGGACAGGGTTCGAACCTGTGACCCCTACCCTGTCAAGATAGTGCTCTCCCAGCTGAGCTACCAGATCATATGAGTTGCTCGTCTCAGTGACAAGTAATAATATATCAAACGGCGAAAACGAAGTCAACCACTTTTTTAAAAAAGTTCTATATGCGAAACAGCCCGCATAAGGTGTACTCAAATCAGTGATTTCGGGAGAGGCGGGATGTCTAATGGTGGAGGCTGCTGCCTATTTGACGGTTTGGCTGATCGGATTGTTCGGCATCGTCATTTTGGTTTGCGCGTACATGGCCAAGGTCGTCATCGACGATACCATGGATTATGACGAACGCTACATATGGATGCGGAAGCTGCCCTCGGAAGCGAGCGGCAAGCGCTAGCGCGGCGGCGATTGGGTTATATTCCTAGAGGAGCGGGTATACTACTTCCAGATGAACTTTTTTCCATAACCGGGAGTGGTTGCCATGAAACGATTGATTGCTGTGCTAGGTATAACGCTTTGCGCCGGCTGCGTGCAGTCCCATTCCGCCGTTAACGCGACGGTACCTCCCCAAGACGAATTGTTCGAAAGCGTGACCAACACCGTGTATCCGCAGGACCAGTCCGTGTTCGGCAGCGTGTACGATTCGGAAGAGGAGCCGCGCGACCTCGTGCCGGCCATGCCCGGAGAACCGCCTCCGGAGCAGCGGCAGCCGCCGCTCATGACCGTCGATTGAGTCCGTTCGAGTTCGCCGCCGCCGTCCGGGTGCCCCGCGCATCCGGACTTTTTTGGCGCCGCGGCATGCATAGCCGGTATCCCGCCGGGAAAGGCTACATACGCATTCCAATCGCGGGAAGGAGGAATTTTCGATGGCACGCATGCATCATCCCGTCGATGAAGCGGGAGGCGCGGACAGAGAGTCGTTCGTGGCGGCCCGGAAAAACGGTGACGGCGATCTGATGTCCTTCAAAACTTCGGCCGGCCGCGAGCTGAACTACGAGCAAGCGCTGTCCGCCGTGCAGAACGGCGAAATCGCCGGCGTCAACGCCTTCAAAGGGCGGGACGGCGAAACGTATATCCGCGGCGACGCGGACGGCGATCCGACGAACAACCTCGACCAGCTGCCGACGTATTGACGGCCGCATTCATGCGAAAAAGCCCGCGGAAGCGGGCTTTTTCATGTCCAGCGCTCTTAAAGCAGCGGCTCTTTCGGCGGGCAGGCGGTTAAAACCGGTACCGCTCATGCTGCTCGACGAAGCGCATGACGCCGGTCTTGCCTTCGTATTGCGGCTTCGTGTCGTCGTAATGCATGAGCCAGATCCGTTCCCGGATAGGGAGCGGCAGCGACTCGAGCTCCTCGAGCGTCGTATGGACGATGCCGGGCGGCTTCAGCTGGCAGTCGTGAAAGATCGTCCGGACGCCGCGCTCTTCGACGAGCGCGCGAAGCAGCCCGGGGTTGAAGGTCAGATCGGCCGAATAGAAGAAATCGTCGTTCAGTACGTACGAATAGCTGTTTTTATTCGGGATATGCGCGGTCCGAATCGGTTCGGCGGCAAGACCCGGCAGCAGCTCCGTCCGGACCCCGGGCTCGAGAAGCCGTACCTCGAAATAATCGTCCAGGGCAGCGAATTCGTCCTGCAGCAGGCCGCCCTTGAGCGACGTTTCCCAAAGCGGCCCGGCCAGCGGCTCCGGCACGAACAGCAGCGGCTTGCGCCCGATGGCGAATTTCATCCGGAAGGCCAGTTCCTCCAGGCCCCCGACGTGGTCGGCATGAATATGGCTGATCAGCACGGCATCGATATCCGCGAGCGGCTTGCCGAGCCGATGAAGCGACAGAGGCGCTGTAGTGCCGCAATCGAGCATCAGCGTATGCGAAGGGGCATAGATAAGCGCGTTCGTATTAAAATACGTCTTCGCGAACGCGCTCCCCGTTCCGAGCATTTGAATATCCAACGGACATCCTCCTAAGGGCAGTGTACATTTCAATTTATCATCTCCCGTCGGCAATGGAAAGAAAAACCGTAATTCCTCCACATAAGCCAGGCACACTTGTCAAGGGCCGTCATACGATAGCATGAAACGGAACTTAGAATGGCGGGTGCGGACAATATGGCTTCTGGCGGAAAAAAAGGAAAAGCGGCAAAGAAAAAATCGGCCTCGGACCGCAAACAGACGGTGCTCAAGATCGTGCTTTCGGATACATGCGCGGTGTGCAAGACGCCGTGCGGAAGAGGGATGCGGTACTTGGACCGCATGCGGCAGCCGGGCGCGATGGGCAAAGGCGTGCCATGCGTATTGACGCGGACGATCGTGTAAGGGGTTCATTCCTGGCCTCGTATTTCCCGGGCAAGCGCGGATTTCAACATAAAGCGACACCCCGGAAGAGGAAAAAACTTTTTCCGTTGGCGCAACTTTGGACGACTTGGCGAGTATAACCATTCATCCAGACCTACGGACGGAGGGTTTACTACCATGAAGTTCAGAAAGCTTCTGATTGCGTCGCTGGTGTTGTCCTTATGGGGCGGAACGATGCTGTTCGCGGACGGGGCATCGCAGCGCATCCGCGTCATCGTCAACGGCAGTGAATTGAACGACGCGGGCATATTTGCGGACGGCAAGACGTATCTGTCGGCGAGACAAGTCGCGAACACGCTGCAATCGCTCGTCCTCTGGGACGACGCCTCGAAGAAAGTGACGATCTACAAGCCGAACGTGCACATGTTCCTGTTCCAGGATACGACGATTTTCGGCAACGTCGTCAAGGGCAACAAGATCACGTTCAAGGTGTTCGCCCAGATCGACAACCTGCTGACCGACATCTCGGCCGTGAAGCTGACGATCGTCAATCCGAGCGGGACCGAGCAGGTGATCCAATCGAAGAGCGTTTCCATCGACAAGGATAACTTTTGGTACCGGACCGACGATTATACGTACACGTTCGATACGGCCGGCAAATATACGATTAACTTCTATATGAAAACCTCGTCCGGCGACGACTGGAACCTCGTGTCCCAGAAGACGATTACGGCCAAGGCAACCTGATCGCGCAAGCGCTTCTGCCCCCAGCGGCGGAGGCGCTTTCGTTTGACCCGAGGCATGTTACATGTTACGATACGAGAGAACGTATCTATGAATGGAAATGAGGGTCTACAATGAGTGATCACGTGCATGACGAGAACTGCAACCACGATCACGACCACGAAGAGCACGTATTCCTTGTCACGGACGAGGAAGGCAACGAACGCGAAATGGTCATGGTCTTCACGTTTGAGTCGGAAGATCAAGTATACTCCGTTCTGCTGGATCGCAACGATCCGGAAGCGGACGGCGTCATCTTCCGCATCGAAGAAGAAGACGGCGAGGCGTTCCTCGTAGGGATCGAGGACGACGCAGAATGGGATCGCGTGACCGCGATTTACGAAGAGATCGCCAAGCGCGAGAACGAAGCAAACAACTAAAACGAAAACTCCGCTGCCGACCGGCACCGGAGTTTTTTTAATGGACCGCTATGCGGTTTATTTGCGCGGATTATAGTAAATCGTTCGGCCGTTGAACAGCTTGAGCTCGGCCTTCAGCTGCTTGGCCATATATTTGCACAGCTCGTTCGCTTTGGCCTTGTCGCCGTGCGTGGCGGCATCCGGGAGCGTGACCTGCACATGGGATACGGCGGCGTCGCCGTTCGTCGCCGTTCCGACTCCGAACAGGATGTACTGGTACTGCGGCGTCGTTCCTTTCAAGTAGAACCAGCGGTCTTCCTCGCCCGGCTTCGTCTCGATCGTATACGGAAACGCGGCATCGGCATAGTCCCACTCGAGCTGCCGACCGGTCAGCCCCGTCTGCTCCTTATAGCGGTCGAGCCGCTCCTTGACGTCCGCGAGGCTGAGCGCTTCGACCGCGGAACCTTGCACGAACTTTATGTAAGCGCTTTGACTCATCATCGCCACCTCCAACCCCATCATAGCATCTCGAAAATCGATTGACAATAACCGGAAATCGTCCTGCAAAAATCCCCGGGCCCGCACGAATGGCGAGGGGCGCCGGGGATTTGTTCGCTAGGCGATGAAAGCCGAATTAAGAGATGGCTTCTTCCTCTACGATGACCTTGACGAATTGAATGCTGCGGTCCTCCGGCCCTTTCACCGGCAGTCCGACTTCGACGTGATCGACGATGTAGTCGATGTTCGGCTGCGAGATGACCTCGCCCGGAAGCAGGATCGGAATGCCCGGCGGATAGACGTAGATGAATTCCGCGATGATGCGGCCGGCGGATTCCTTGAAGGGCACGATTTCCGTATCGGCGTAGAACGCGTCGCGCGGCGTGAGCGAGAGATGGGGGATCTCCGGGATCTTGACGATCAGCTCGGCCGCCTCGTTCACCTGATGCTGTGCGGCCAGATCATGCAGGGCGGCGAGCAGCTTGTTGATGGAATCTTCCGTGTCGCCCGGCGTCACGAGCGCCAGGATGTTGTACATGTCGCTGAGCTCGACTTCGATGTTGTAATGCTCGCGCAGCCAGTTCTCCGTCTCGTAGCCGGTGATGCCGAGGTGGCGGATGTGAATCGTCAGCTTCGTCGGATCGTAGTCATAGGTGGCCTCGGTGCCGAGAATTTCTTCGCCGATGCAATAGAGACCCGGCATTTTGTTGATCTCGGCGCGCGCGTGCTTGGCCAGGTTGATCGCGCGTTCCGCGATGTCGTGGCCGTGAATGGCGAGGTTCCGGCGCGACGTATCGAGCGAGGCCAGCAGGATATAGGACGTCGACGTCGTCGTCAGCATGCTGATGATCGTCTGGACGCGCTTCTGGTTGATGCGCTCGCTGCGCACGTTCAGGATCGAGCTCTGCGTCATGGAGCCGCCGAGCTTGTGCACGCTCGTCGCGGACATGTCGGCGCCGGCCTGCATGGCCGACATCGGCAGCTTCTCGTGGAAGTGAATGAGCACGCCGTGCGCCTCGTCGACCAGCACGGGAATGTCGTAGCTGTGGACGAGGTCGACGATTTCTTTCAGATCCGCGCATATGCCGTAATACGTCGGGTTAATGACGAGTACCGCCTTCGCGTCGTGATGGCGGTCGAGCGCGCGCTGCACGGCGCGCGTCGTGATGCCGTGGTCGATGCCGAGGTTGGCGTCGCGGGCCGGCGAGATGAAGATCGGCCGGGCGCCGGCGAAGATGATGGCCGACATGATCGATTTGTGCACATTGCGCGGCACGATGATCTTATCGCCTGGCGAGCAGACGCTCAGGATCATCGTCATGATGGCGCCGCTTGTCCCTTGCACGGAAAAAAAGGTATAATCAGCACCGAACGCGTCGGCTGCCAGTTTCTGGGCTTCCTCGATGACGCCGGTCGGCTGATGCAGGTCGTCGAGCGGCGCTATATTAATCAGATCGATCGACAAGGCGTTGTCGCCGATAAATTCGCGGAATTCGGGGTCGCTGCCGATTCCCTTCTTATGTCCGGGAATATGGAATTGCACGGGGTCTTTTGCCGCATGCTCCCGCAGGGCGGTAAACAGCGGGGTCCGGGTATGATCCATGGTTTCATCCCAGCCTTTCATGTTGGATTGTTACAAACAAAGTTGAGTATAGCAAAATCGGGGGGGATTGCAAGCGGCTTTTTGGTTGAGACTAAAAGGGATAAAGGTGTATCCGGAAGCTAGGTTGGAAGGGGGACCGACATGGAAATCGCGAAGAGCTGGGGCGGCAGAAAAGTGCTGTCGTCGCCGTTCGTCATTCAACTGCTCGTCATCATGTATATGGTCGAATTCGTCAAAGGCGCGCTGCTCGTCTCGATTCTGCCGGTCTATATGAGAACGGAATTGAATTTGACCGCCTACGCGGTCGGCTGGGCGCTTGCGCTGCAATATATTGGAGACAACGCGTTCCGGTCGCCGCTCGGCTGGATCATCGATCGCATCGGTTACCGTTCTGTCATGCTGTTCGGCGTGCTGTTCACGAGTGCGTCGGTGCTGATCATCACCTTCGCGAGCGGCTTCGGCTGGATCGTGGCCGCCTGCCTGCTGCTTGGCATCGGCACGTCGCCGCTCTGGCCGTGCGTCATCAGCGGCGCCACGAACGTCGCCGGCAACGAAGCGAGCGGCACGATCATGAGCGTCGTCTACATGGCCTGGCTGACGGGCGTCGGCTGCGGGCCGATCGTCATCAATTTCTTCATTGTCCATTCGTACGCGCCCGCGTTCCGCGTCCTGATCGGCATGATGGTCGTCGTCGTGCTGGTGGCGCTCGCCCTGCCCGGCCGGACGCAATCGTTCGCGCTGGAGGCGCGCGACGCGAGCGCCGAATCGGAGCATCAGCATCTGCCGATGGCCGTCCGCGTGCGCCGCTATTTCGCCCGGGTCGGCGCTTCGCTGCATGCCAGCAAGCTGCTCTATCCGGCGATGTTCACCCAGAACTTCGCCCTCGGCCTGCTCACGCCGGTGCTCACGCAGTACGCGCGAACGGTGCTGCGCCTGACTCCGCAGGAGTACAGCCTGTATTTGGTCGCGGGCGGCGCGGTGACGGTGCTCGGGCTCATCCCCGTCGGCAAATGGGTCGATCGCTTCGGCACGCGATGGTTCCTGCACGTCGGCTTCCTCGTCGCGGCGTTCGCGCTCGGCTTGCTGGGCTATACCCGCGAGCTGCCGCTCGTGCTGCTGGTCGTCGGGTTCGTCGGCATCGGGTACGCCTGCATTATCCCCGCATGGAACGCGCTGATCGCGCAGGCGATCCCGAAGGCGGAGCGGGGAGCCGTATGGGGGTTCTTCCTCACGATCGAAGGACTTGGCATGGTCTTCGGCAGCATTATGTCCGGCAAGCTGTGGGACAAGCTCGGTCCGCACGCTCCGTTTCTGTTCAGCGGCGCCGTCCTGCTCGTCTTGTTTGTTCTTCATTTGTTCATAACAAGACACCGGACGGATGTGGTACGATGATCGGAGTGGAGGGAGTGCGACATGAACAGAGATAAACGTCTGGGCGTCGTCATGGTCATGCTGGTGACGACGTTCATCGGATTCGGGATTATTATTCCGGTTTTGCCGGAGCTTATCAAAGACGCAAGTCCGGGCTACGTTGATTTTCATACGGGCATGATGCTGTCGGTCTACTCGCTCGTCGCGTTCCTTATCTCGCCCTTTTGGGGCGGCCTGTCGGACCGCGTGGGACGACGGCCCGTCATTCTGATCGGCGTGCTCGGCTTCGCGGCCAGCTTCCTGCTGTTCGGCATCGCCGACGGCAGCCTGCCGATCATGTACGCGTCGCGGCTGCTCGGCGGCTTGTTCTCGGGCGCCGTCACGTCGGTCATCGTCGCGTACGTCGCGGACATCACGCCGCCGGACCGGCGGACGAAGGGCATGGGGCTCGTTGGCATGTCGATTGGCCTCGGCTTCACGATCGGACCGGGCTTCGGCGGGCTGCTCAGTCTCGTCTCGCGCAACACGCCGTTCTTCGCCGCGGCCGCCCTCGCGCTCGTCACGTTTTTCATCGCGGTGACGAAGCTGCCGGAGTCGCTGAAGCCGGAGTCGCGCCAAGGCGCGCGCGAGCGCAAGCCATCCAGATGGAGCGCCTTCACGGGCTCGCTCAAATACCTGTACGTGCTCGCGCTGTTCGTCTCCTTGTCGCTCGCCGGCTTGGAAGCGACGCTGCAGCTGTTCGGCTACCAGCGCTTCGACGTAACGCCGCTGCAGGTCGGCTTCATGTTCCTCGTCTGCGGCCTGGTCGGCGCGCTTATCCAGGGCGGCGTCGTGCGCAGGCGGATCCGCAAAGGCCAAGAGCCGATGTACATCGCGGCGGGCCTCGTCATCTCCGCCGCCGGCTTCCTGCTGCTCGTGACGGCGCACTCGCTGCTTGCCGCGACGGTCTACCTCGCGATCTTCGGCATCGGCAATGCCTTGATCCGCCCGTGCGTCACCTCACTCATCACGCAGAAGACGACGGTGGGCCAAGGCGTCGCCTCCGGGCTCAGCTCGTCCATGGACAGCCTCGGCCGGATTATCGGCCCGCTGGTCGGCGCTTCGCTGTTCCACGCGAACATCGCGCTGCCTTATGTGGCCGGGGGCGTGCTGTCGCTGCTGGCGCTGACCTTCCTGTACCGCTTCCGCGCGCTCGACCGCAAGCGGGAGGCGACGGAGCCGTCGTCGGCTTCGGCGTAAGCGCGGCCGAACGGAGTAGCCGCGCCCGCGCCGCGCGCGCTCGCCACGCGCGTGCTTGCCAGGACGGCATAGGCACCGGCCGCACGCAACCCAAAAAAGCTTCGCACGGTCTCCTCGGACCGCGCGAAGCTTTTTTTTGCGGGTATCGAAGGCCGCCCGTCAGGCCAGGCCCAGCCCGCGCATGACGAAGCGAATCGTCTCTTCGCGTTCGAAGTCGTCGTCCCAGACGGCATCCTCGCGTTCGCCGTACAACGTGCGGACGGCCACGTAGCCCATGATCGCCGACACGCTGAGGCGGACGACGGTCGTCGACGGCAGCTCCGCCATCTGGCCGTTGTCCTGGAACTTGGCGACGAGCTTGCGCAGTCGCTCCAGGACGAGGCCGAGCACGTCCCGCTGAAACCGCTCCTGCATTTCGGGATGGAACGGAATCTCCTGCAGCATGATTTTCAGGATATTGCGATGCTTGCGCAGAAATTCGATCCGGTTCTCGATCATCGCGCGCAGCACCTGGTCGTAGCTCTCGTACTCTGTATCGAGCACTTTATGGAAGCCGCGCAGCACGAACGGCGCGAGCAGCTTCGTCATCGCGGGCGCGACGATCGCGAGCAGCAGCTCCTTCTTCGTCTTGTAATGACGGAAGATCGTGCCTTCGGCCACGCCCGCGCGCTGGGCGATCTCGCTGGTCGAGGACGCGGCGTATCCTTTCTCGGCGAAGACTTCGATCGCGGATTGGACGATGCGCGACTGCTTCTCCGTCATTTTCGCACCCGCGACGTCGCTCTTCAATAACTCTTCGATCCATGCTTCCACCGTATCGCTCATGCCGCCAACTCCTTACCGCGCGCCAAAATGTCTTCTTGCTCCGCATGTTCGCTCCACCCCATCCTAGCACATCGCGAGGCGGCCGCGCGAATCAAATGGCGCGGTGCTTCTTCAAGGCCGCGACGTTCAGCAGGGCGAACGCCGCGGAGAAGCCGGCCAGCACCCACACGTCCGTCGCGATGCCGGACCAGCCTTCGCCGCGGATCATAATGTTCCGCATCGCGTCGGCCCCGTAATAGAGCGGCATGATGCGGCTCAGATGCTGCAGCCACGGCGTCATGGCGTCGAGATTGAACAAGCCCGAGAAGAATACCTGCG
Organism: Paenibacillus sp. GCM10023250; assembly: GCF_042653205.1. Taxonomy (NCBI): domain Bacteria; kingdom Bacillati; phylum Bacillota; class Bacilli; order Caryophanales; family Paenibacillaceae; genus Paenibacillus; species Paenibacillus sp. GCM10023250. The sequence continues at coordinate 132,745 of NZ_JBHSHY010000002.1, forward strand.
GCACGACGACGAGCGGGATGAACTGAATGATCTGGAATTCGTTGCTCGCGAACGAGGACAGCAGCGTTCCCAGCGTCAGCGCCGTCAGCGAGAGCAGCAGGTTGAGCAGCAGGACGTACCAGATCGAGCCGTCCATGTAGAGGCCGAGCGCGTCGATCGAGAACCAGGCGATCAGGGCTGCCTGCAGCAGCGTGAACAGCCCGAAACCCGCGAGGTAGCCGAGGACGACCTCGGACCGGCGGATCGGCGTCGCGAGCAGCCGCTCCAGGGTGCCGCTCGTGCGCTCGCGCAGGAACGACACGCCGGCGAGCAGGAAGACGAAGAAGAAGGAAAAGAAGCCGATGAGCACCGGACCGAACGAGTCGAACGAGGCCATGTCCGCGCTGCCGTGCAGGTAGGTCACCGCGGGCTGCGAGGACGGCGAACCGGCGCTCAGCGCGCGCTGGAGCAGCAGCAGGACCGATTTGTTCACGGACGGGTCGCTGCCCTCCAGCCGGAGCGCGGGCGCTCCGCCCTCGAACGTCAGGTACGCGTCCAGCTTGCGGGCCAGGAGCGCGTCCTCGGCGGCTTGCCGGCCGTCGTAAAGGACGGCGTCGGCGCCGGCTTGCTCGAGCTGGCGTTCGATGGCCGCCGACGGCGCCTGCACGAGCCCGATCGCCGGCTCGATCGTATTGCCGTTGAACACGAGCTTCATAAGGCCGAGAATGAGCAGCGGGGCAAGGAAGAGCAGCGCGAGCGTCCGCTTGTCGCGGAGAAACTGGCGAATGATGCGGATGGCCAAGGCGCGGATTCTCATGCGCGCGCACCTCCCCCTAGGGCGATGAACGCGTCTTCGATGGAGGACGCGCTGCATTGCCGCATAAGGTCTTCCGGCGTGCCGACCGCCGTCAGCCTGCCGTCGCGGATGAGGCCGAGCCGGCCGCATAGCTCCGCTTCGTCCATGACGTGCGTCGTCAGCACGATCGTCGTGCCGCTGCGGCGCATATCCCCAAGCTCGCGCCAGATGGACCGGCGCAGTACGGGATCGATGCCGACGGTCGGCTCGTCGAGCACGAGCAGCTCCGGCTCGTGCAGCAGCGCGATGGCGAGCGAGAGCCGGCGCTTCATGCCGCCGGAATAGGCGGAGACGGCTTTGTTCAGATGCGCCTCCAAGTCGACGAGCGCCATGGCCGCCCGGATGCGTTTCGCGAGCCGCTCGCCCTTCAGGCCGTACAGCGAGCCGAAGAACGCGAGGTTCTCCTTGGCGGTCAGCTCTCCGTAGAGCGCGTCGGACTGCGCCATGTAGCCCAGCCGCTTCAGCATCGCGAGCTTGGGCATCCGTTCGCCGAGCAGATGGACGGTGCCGCCGTCGGCGCGGTCGATGCCGGTCATCAGCTTGATCAAGGTCGTCTTGCCGGAGCCCGAAGGCCCGAGCAGGCCGAACAGTTCGCCGGCTCCGACCTGAAGCGAGACGCCGTCCAGCACCGTCCGGCCGCCGAAGCGGCGCGAGACGCCGCGAACGTCGACGACGGAAGGAGAAGGAGCTGCCAAATCGGACATGAAATCACGCCTTTCCGAATAATGAGTGATTACTCACATTCATCATATGCGCATATACCCGATTTGTGAAGTGAGTAATCACTCGCTTTTTCGGCGGCCAAGCTGTTTTTTAAGACGGCGCGTCCGAAGAGGTTTCGAGCGGGGCTTTGTTTCGTTGCGGGCCGCGCGCGAGCGAGACGGCGAAGACGATCAGTATGGGCAGCACCGCGCACGCCATGCCCCAGAGAGGGTGGATGACCGTGACCTCGTACGCCCATTTCGTCTCGCCCCGCGTCATCGCCGCGAGCGACACGGACGCCATGAACAGCGCGAGCGGGAAGACGAGCATGCGGTCGTTCTTCAGCTTGAGCAGCTGCGCGCACGTCTGGTGCGCGGTGAATAGTACGAGCGTCGTCTTCATGAACGAAGCGAGAATGAGCGAGTATCCGATGAGCGCTTCGAGCCGCGAGAAGACGTCGATCAGGTCGACGGACCGCGCGACCTCGAAGAGAGAGTACTTGCGGTCGCCGGCGATCGGCCCGAACACGAGGATGGTGACGGCCGTCGTGCCCGCCAGCGAGGCGGCGTTCACGATCACCGCGAGCAGCGCCTTGAACTCGAAGTGCTTCCCGAAATCGGGCACGAAGCAGAGCAGCATGGCGAACAGAACGACTTCGCCGTACGGAAACCCGTACGAGAAATAGAGCCCTTGCAGCAAGGGCTTGACGCCGTCCGGCAGGACGGGAAACAGGTGACCGGGATTGAAGTTGTTGACGGACAGCAGGATGATGAGGACCACGAACAGCATGACGCTGCCCATCAGGATGGGGAACAGGCCGGCCATCTTGTCCATGCCCGCGCGAACGGACAGGGCGGCGACGAGAAAGGAGAGGAGCACGAACCAATAGCCATCCGTATTGCGCATCATGGAGCTGTTCAGGAACATGGCGATGTCGAGCACGATGGCCGCGCCCATATGGATCTGATAGTACAGCAGCATGAGGGAGAAGAGCACGGCGACGGGCGCGCCGACGACGCTCCGGCTGTACGCGACGAAGTTTTGGCCGGGGTAGCGCTTGGCCAGCAGGATCACCGGCAGAATCGTCAAGATGCCGCCGGCGGAGGCGATGAGAATGCTGATCCAGGCGGCATTGCCCGCGAATTGGATCATCGGTCCCGGAATGTTGACGATGGACGAGCTGGTCAAATAGACGAACAGCAGGAGCGCCGCTTGATTGGCCGTGATTTTCATATTCATCCGCGTCCCCCTTTCGCTTTGAACCATTTATTCAGCGCGTCCGCCATCGGGCCGAACAGCGCGTTGGCGGAATCATAATACGTAGGCAAGCGAAACGCGCCCGCGGCATGCGCCATGTGGTACAAGGTCAACGCGAGCAGCAGACCGTACGTCAGCTTCGTCCTGACGGGCCGCGGTCCGTCGCCTTTGCCGTCGATGTAATTGACCAGCAGCATGCCGGCGAGGCATACGATCACGAGCGCAACGAACATGGTCTCACTTCCGTTCGTCTTGGTTTGGCTGCAGCAGCGTGCTGCCTGTCTCCGTGCCGTGCGTGGCGATGACGGTCTCGACCTCGACCTCGCAGTCGAGCTTGGCGAAGCGTTCCGCCCAGTCCGGCTTCCATTTGCGCCACAGCTGCGGGTCGCGTCTGTAGATTTCGTTGCCGATGCCGAGCAGATCCGCTTTCTCCTGCCGCAGGCGGGTCATCGCGCTTAGCATCTGCTGCCGGATGGCCGCGGAGATTTTGTCCTCGTACGCTTGCTCCTGCCGTTCGTTGCCGAGCGTCGTGCAGGACAGCTCCAAATTGGCGACGGTCGCGCGAATGCGGTACCGCACCTTGACGCCGTCCTTGCCGAACGCGACGGTGCGATGGTTGTCGAACTGGAGCATCTCGGCCGCTTCGTCGAGCGGAACGCCGCCGTTCTCGTCCTCGCTCCCGCCGTCGCCGGCGTTTCCGCCGGACGCGCATGGAATTTCGATGATGCCGTTCGTGTAGCGGTTCATGAGCATGAGCAGTCCTTCCGTCTCCTGGCCGTCGAACCGGCCCGTCATGAGACCGTTCTTGACGATCGCGAGTCCCGCCACGCCGGGCTCGGATCCGGTTTGCCGCTCGTCGAGCTTCAGATACGGGATCGCGCCGACCTGCGATTCGCTGCGCAGCTGCAGCGCCAGCTCCAGCAGGTTCGTACCGATCGTTTTGCCGCTGTACAGGTGCTCGGACCGCTCGCTCAAATAATATTGCTGGCTCACCGTGTTCTCGATGAAAGGCCGCTGATCGAAGTAGTCCGACGCACGGCCCTTCGTGATCATAAGCGTGATCGTCAGCCGCGGTTCGTTGTCCCGGTAGAAAATATCGAGCAGCTGCGTCACAGGAATTTTCCGGGCGATCCGCTCGCTCAGCAGGATGACCCGCGTATGGCTGAACTGGGCTTTGCGCCCGAGGTGGATCGTGACGTCCCGGATTGCTTCCATGACGGACGTATCCTTCGTGCGCACGTTGACGTACGGCGTGCCGCTCTTGCCCCGCGAGGCGACCGTCTGGGACGGTTTATAGATTTGAAACGTGACCAGCACCTGGCCGCTGCCCGCATCGTCGATGCCAACGCCCATGACAAAGCCTTTCTCGGGCAGCTCCGCACGGTCGCCGCAGCCGGAGACGGCGATGCCGCAGCACAGCAGCAGCGCCGCCAGGGCCATGAACCGTATCCGCATCATACCCATGTGTATCTCCTCCACGTCCCGGCTGCCGCGGCCTAGCGGGTCCTCTTCGACCGCGTCTGCCGGGCTTCGCTTTGTTTCATCAGCACCTTGAGCGGTTTTCGCACGACGGTATTCTGCAGCTCGCCGACCGTCCACGGCGCCAGCGGCTTCAGGTATGGCACGCCCAGCGACTTTAGGCCGATAAGATGGATCCACATGAGGGAGAACCCGATGATGAGCCCGAAGATGCCGAGCAAGGCCGACAGAATCATCAGCGGCAGCTGGAGCAGGCGCAGCGAGACGGCCAAATTGTATTGGGGCAGCGCGAACGACGCGATGCCGGTCAAGGCGATGACGACGACCATGCTCGGCGAGACGATGCCGGCGTTGATCGAGGCTTCGCCGACGACGAGCGCGCCGACGATGCTGACGGCCGACCCGACGGGGCGCGGCAGCCGGATGCCTGCTTCCCGCAGAATCTCGAAGATGAAGACCATGATGACCGCCTCCAGGAAAGCCGGGAACGGAATGCCTTCCCGGGCATCGACGACGGCGAGCAGGAGCACGGTCGGGATCATTTCCGGATGGAACGTCGAAATCGCGATATACAGGCTCGGCAGGCCGAGCGCGATCATAAGGGCGGTGAACCGGAGGATGCGAATGAAGTTGGCCATCAGCGTGCGCTGGTAAAAATCTTCGCTCGACTGCAGCAGCTCGAACAGCGTGGTCGGGCCGATCAGCACGCTTCCCGTGCCTTCGACGAGCACGATGATTTTGCCGTTCAGCAGGGCGGAGGCGGCGACGTCCGTGCGCTCCGTGTACCGGAACTGCGGGAACGGCGTCCACGTGCGCTCCTCGAGGACGTCCTCGATATAGCTCGTCTCCAGCACGTCGGCGTCCGGCAGCTGGCTGATCCGGTCCACGAAGGCGTCGAGCGCCTCCTGCCCGACGGCGCCTTCCATATAGCCGAACGCGACGGTCGTGCGCGCGCTGCCGCCGGTCTGAATGAAATTGAATTTGACCGCGGAGCTCTGTACGCGCGTCCGGATCATGCCGATGTTCTTCTTCAGGTTCTCGACGGTCGATTCCCGTGGTCCTTGAACGACGGGCTCCGTGACGGGCTCGTCCACCTGCCTCGTCTCGAACCGGCCGGCGCGGAAGCACAGCGCCCGGCTCCAGCCGTCGATGAAGATAATGAGGCAGCCGCTCAGCACGAGGCGTTCGACATCCTCCAGCTCGTCGACGAGCGTGGCGGATTCCTCCGAAGCGACGTGGTTGCTGAACTGCCGGATGATCATGTCCGGCGTCACTTCGGTGCCGTCGCCGACTTCGTGGGCAACGAGATCTTGAAGCAGGTGTTTGAAAAAATTGCTGCGCTTGTCCAGCACGAGCGTGTCCAGATAGACCGAGAGCGCCTTCCGGGTGAGCTTGGGACCGTAATTCCAGCGGAACAGGACCAAATCCGAGCATGGATTGAAGCGGGAACGGATATACGCCAAATTGCGGTCCATGTCCGTAAATATCGGTACTGGCATAAGCTCCCTTCCTTTCCAGCGTTCGCTTGATTAACAGCGTTCCAAACGGAGCCGGTTTTTATGCATTGGACGGCATGCCGCGCTGCGGGACGCGGTTCCGTCTCCGTCTCCGTCCCAGGTCGGGGATAAAGACTGGTCTCGAGACGTTTACGGTCCTCCCTTCCGGGAAGGTAGACTTTAACGAGGAGTTCCAAGGAGAACCATAGATTGAAGGGAGAATGGGGAGTACATGCAGTGGATTACGAAGTGGGCGTTCAATAACAAGGCCGCCATGAAGCTCGTCGTGCTGATGGCGCTGGCGATGGGGGTGGTCAGCTATTTCCGGCTGCCGATGGAGTTTTTGCCGGAAGCGGATAACCCGATGGTCACGGTCGCCGCGATCGGACCGGGCTATGACGCCAAGTCGATGGAGACGGAGGTCACGAGCAAGCTCGAGGACGCCGTGCAGTTCGTCAAAGGCAAGACGCTGATGACTTCGTCCTCCGGGAACGGCTTCGCCAAGATCGACTTGTCGTTCGATTCCAAGACGAACATGAAGGAGGCAAAAGCCGAAGTCGAAGCGGCCGTTCGCGCCGTGCGGCTGCCGGAGCGGGTCATGACGCCGTACGTCGTGCAGTTCAACACGTCGATGATTCCGATATCATGGGTCTCCGTCAGCCTGGACGGCGTGAAGGATACCGACCGCGACCGCGTCGAGAAGGACCTGATCAACGCCTTCAAGAAAATCGACGGCGCCGCCCAGGTGTCCCTGGGCGGCAAATCCGCGCCGCGCGTGTCGATCGTGCCGGATTCTGAGAAGCTCGCCGCCAAGGGCGTTCCGTTCCAGGCGCTCATGGGCGTGCTGCAAGGACGCAGCGTCTCGGCATCCGTCGGCGAGAAGACGATCGACGGCGCCTCCGGCAACCTGATCGTCGAAGCGAACGTGAGCGACCTCGAGACGCTCCGCAAGCTGCCGGTGGCGCCGGGCGTGACGCTCGGCGACGTGGCGGACGTTCAGCTCGCGAATCAGGCGGAAAGCATCAGCAGCCTGAACGGCAAGGACGTGCTCATGCTGACGATATCCAAGTCCGCGAATGCCAATGCCGTCAAGGTCGGCGACGCGGTGCAGGAGACGGTGGACCGGCTGAACAAGGACGTGGGCGGCGTCGATATCCGCGTCTTGTCCAGCACGTCGGAGCAGGTCGTGCATTCCGTCAATTCCATGCTGCGCGAAGTGCTGATGGGCGCGCTGTTCGCCACGGTCGTCATTCTGCTGTTCATGCGCAACCTGCGGGCGACGCTCGTGACGATCGTCTCGATCCCGCTGTCGCTTGGCATCACGCTGTACTTGCTGCAGGCGTCCGGGGTGTCGCTGAACATCATTACGCTCGGCGGCGTCGCGGTTGCGGTCGGCCGTCTCGTCGACGACAGCATCGTCGTCATCGAGAACATTTACCGCAGGCTGCAGCACGAGCCATTCTCGCTCGGCTTGATTACGGACGCCACGAAGGAAGTAGCGACGGCCATTACGTCGTCGACGCTCGTCACGGTCGCGGTATTCCTGCCGATGGGGCTCCTCCGCGGCTCGCTGCAGGCGTTCCTGCTGCCGTTCGCGCTGACCGTCACGTATTCGCTGCTCTCGTCGCTGCTTGTCGCCTTGACGGTCGTGCCGCTGCTGAGCGCCGCGCTGCTGCGCAACACGAAGATGAAGGAGCACGAAGGCTCCAAGCGGTTCTCGAAGTTCCTCGGCTGGTGCCTGGCGCACAAGTGGGTGCCGCTCGTCGTGTCGGTCGCACTGCTGATCGGCTCCGTCGGCGCGTACATGTCGATGCCGAAAGGGGCGCTGGACTCATCCAATGCGTCGAACCTCAACATCTCGCTGGAATATCCGAGCGAGACGCCGCTTGACCACGTCGTCTCGGGCGGACGCCAGCTGGAAGCGTTCCTCGGCAAGCAGGCAGGCATCGATTGGGTCCTGATGCAGAACGGCAATAGCGCAGACGGCGCGCAATACGGCGAAGTCTCCTCGCCGACGCTCGTGACGTATCTGGTGCAAATGAAGAAAGGCGCGGACGCCGAGAAGGTCATCGCCGACGTGCAGAAGCAGCGCGCCTCGTTCCCGGGCGCGGATTTGAACGCGGGGGCCATGGACTTCATGAGCGGCTCCGGCGGTACGCAGGTGCTCGTCGACGTGACGGGCGACGATCTCGAAGCGATCGCCAAGGGCGCGGACGACGTCGTCTCGGCCATCAAGCCGGTCAAGGACGTCCTGAAAGTGAAGACGAATCAGGAAGAGAAAAAGCCGGTCTATACGTTCCGGCTGGATCCGGCGAAGTCGAACGGCCAGGAAGTGGCGTCCCAGCTGCAAGGCTTGCTGAATCCGATCCCGCTTGGATCCGTGACGATCGGCGGCCATGCGGCGAACGTCGTGCTGGAGCCGACCGTCGATCCGAAATCGCAAAGCGACCTGAACGGCCTCACGATCATGACGGCCGCCGGCACGGCGCCGGTCTCGTCGGTCGCGGAGCTCGTCAAGACCGAGCAGCCGAGCGTCTACTATCATAAGGACGGCAAGCCGTACGTTCGTGTCGTCGCGGACGTCGATCCGAAGCAGCTGTCCGTCGTCGGCAAGGAAATCGCCAAGAAGGTCGGCGAGCTGAAGAAGCAGGACGGCGTCACGTACACCGTCGGCGGCGCATCCGCGGACCAATCGTCCGATTTCGCGGATCTCGGCGTCATCATGATGATCGCGATCGGCATCGTCTACCTGATCATGGTCGTCACGTTCAAGACGCTTCGCGCGCCGCTCGCGATCTTGTGCTCGCTGCCGCTCGCGGCGATCGGGGCGGTCGTCGGCCTGCTCGTATCGGGCATCTCGCCGGACTTTACCGCCGTCTTCGGCGCACTGATGCTGGTCGGCATCGTCGTGACCAACGCGATCGTGCTTATCGACCGCGTGAAGCAAAACGAGCAGCGCATGACGATCCGCGAAGCGCTGATCGAAGCGGCGTCCACCCGCGCCCGTCCGATTCTGATGACGGCGATCGCGACGATCTCCGCGATGCTGCCGCTTGTCTTCGGCTCGACCGAGAGCGGAAGCATCGTCTCGCAAAGCCTGGCGACCGTCGTCATCGGCGGCCTGGCGGCGGCTACGCTGCTGACGCTCGTCATCGTGCCATGCGTCTACGAATTGTTCTTCTTCCGCAAGGCCAAGCGCCAGCGCGTCAGCGCCCGCGCGGAGCACGCCGCGTAAGACAAGCGGCGGCGACCTGGCCACGGCGGATAGCCGGAATGAGCTGCGCCTCCGAGGGAGTTCGTCCGTGCCGCAAGGCAGGGACGCCCTTCGGGGGCGTTCGGCGTTGGCGGCGCGACGCGGCCGAGGCCCGGCGAGGCTTGCCGCCGCGCTGGCGGTCCCGTTCGACAAAACAAAACAAGAAACGGCGGCCGCATGTGACACAAACCGTAGCCAACTCTATGTTAATTTAGTTCTTGTACGAAAAAATTGGCGATCCGAACGGCAAAGGAGGGAGGAGACCGATGTCAACGCTGGCGGGCTTCAACGCGGAGAAGCCATGGCGGCTCGGTTGTTGCGGCGGCAAAGCCGGCTGCGGCTGACTTCCGCACGATCCGCCGACGCTGCAAGAATCGGCTGCGGCGCCGTTCCACCCGCCGCGCGCGATCGCCGCGGTCGATTGAGCGCCACGGACGGAAAAATCGGCGGCCGTGCGAATGTTCCTCGATATACCGGTCAAGACCGAATGCGGCGCGCAATCGGACGATCATTTCGGGCGGCTGCGTTCATGATCGCGCTTCGCGTCAATAATCGCAGGACGAGTGAGGGTCAATTATGAGCGCTAACAGGGACCGCAACGCCGGGCATAACGGGTTGTACGCGCCCGGCTGCGATATTTTCCGGCATGCCTTCGAGGTTTCAATGAGCGGGATCGCGATCGTTGCGGCGGACGGGCGGTTTCTCCGGGCCAACCGTTCGTTTTGCGACGTGACGGGTTACGCGGAAGAGAAGTTGCAAGCGCTTAGCTTCTCGGGCGTCGCCCATCCCGACGACCGCGCGTCGTGTCTGCGCCTGCTGGCGGACATGGCTGACGGGCGGGTCGTGTCGTTTCAAACGGAGCTGCGGTTCGTCCATAGCCAGGGCCATACCGTCTGGGCGAAATTCGGCTGCAGCCTGTATCGCGCAGATGGGGAAGCGCCGCGCTATCTGCTTCAAATCGTCGAAATCACGGCGTACAAGCAGACGGAAAACATGCTGCGGGATAACGATCAACGCTACCGCCAGCTGTTGAAGCGGCTTCCGGAACCGATCGCGATCCATAGCGAGGGCATCTTGATCTACATCAACGACGCGGGCATCGAGCTGCTCGGCGCGGCGGCTCAGGAGGATATCGTCGGGCGGCCGATCTTCGATTTCATCCATCCCGATCAGCACCAGTACACCGCGAACACGATCAAGCGAATCATCGCCGGAGGCGGCACGGGCTATTCGGAATACCAGCTATGCCGTTTGAATGGGGAGATCGTCGATATCGAAGCATGCAGCACCACCGTGTACGAATTTTTGGGCAAGCCCGTCATTCAGACCGTCATTCGGGACATTTCGGAGCGGAAGCGGACGGAGGCATTCCTGCGCAGGTCGGACAAGCTGGCGGCCGTCGGCCAGCTCGCCGCGGGCGTCGCGCATGAGATCCGCAATCCGCTGACGGCGATCAAAGGTTTCGTGCAGCTGATCCAATCCCGCACGACCGAGAACGGCAGCTACTTGGAGATCATGCTGTCGGAGCTGGAGCGGATCAACACGATCGTCAGCGAATTCATGCTGCTGGCCAAGCCGGAGCAGGCGATGAACCATCAGCGGAAGGATCTCCGCAAATTGATCGAGGATATCTTGACGCTGCTGAACCCGCAGGCGCTGCTGAACAACGTTGAGGTGCAGACGGAATTCGATCCCGACGTCCGGGCGATCCAGTGCGACGAAGCGCAGATGAAGCAGGTGTTCGTCAACGTGATCAAGAACGCCATCGAAGCGATGCCGAACGGCGGCCTGCTCGCCATCCAGGTGAAGCCCAAGAACAAGCGGCACGTCATGATCCGCTTCGCCGACCAGGGCGCCGGCATTCCGAAGGAGCGGCTGTCGAAGCTGGGCGAGCCGTTCTACAGCACGAAGGAGAAGGGGACGGGGCTCGGGCTCATGATGTGCTACAAAATCATCGAGGCGCACCGCGGCGAGCTGCTCGTGAGGAGCAAGCTGAACAAGGGGACGACGATCGACATCGTGCTGCCGGCGATGATGGAGCAGCCCTGACGGATGGTTCGCGCGCGAGGGTGGAAGTGGCGATAAACGAGAAGGGCCGCGGGAGCATAGGCTCCCCGCGGCCCTTTCTTATCGTTGACGGATCCTTATTACTGTCGGCGTGCACATGATGATCGTTGTTCGCGTTCTCACCGGCGCGTCTTACCGGTCCCAAGGCCAGCCGGCCGGCGGCAGACGTATCAGAACGCCATTTTGTACAGCGGCAGCACGGTCCGGAACGTGTCCGCGGCTTTGGCGACGAACGCTTCGCCGTCCCGCAGGATCGGATCCTCGCGGTCGATCGTGATGCCGCACAGCGCCTCGGACGCCTTGACCGTGCGCAGCCGCTCCAGCAGCTTCGCGAGACCGTCGCGGCCCAGCTCGGCCTGCGTGTCCCCGCCGGGCACCATATGGTTGCCGGACCAGACGTAATGCGCGGGGATATGCGCCGTGATATCGTCCAGCTGCTGCAGGGCATGCTCCGCGAACACCGATTTGTTGTCGGATTCGTAGATGATGGCGAACTGCACGAACAGATGAGAGCCGAACAAGCCGATCTGGAAGTGCGGGAACATCTTGTAGCCGCGTTTGCCCGGAGCGAACGCGATCCACGTATCGTTCGGCGGATTGATCGTCCGCCGCGCGTGCTTGGCGACATGCGGGAACATCGGCTCGCCGCAAAGCTCGGTCAGGAACGGCGACAGCCGCTCTCCAAGCTCGCTTAGCTTGGGACGGACCCGGGCGATGAGGGCGTCCATCCGGGGCTCGAGGCCCGGAATGGCGAATACGTCGAAATCTTCGGGCGCGAAGCCCGCGAACGGGCGCGCCATAGGTGCGGTAGTCGGCGTCATGGCCGTGAATCATCCTTTCGGCCGCTTGGGGCAGCGGTAGTCGTTCGTTCATTATAGCATAACGCCCGTTTGCAATCTCGCGGCGATTCCGGTAGTCTTTTTTACAGTACTAGCTGAACGCCTAGAGGGAGAGGTCTACATGTATTGGCAGCAATTATGGTTTGTTTCGAACATGCTTTTCGTGGTCCTGGCGATCGTATATCTGTTCACGCACCGTTCGGTGACGCTCGCCCGTCAGGAGGCGGACGCGCAGCGGCTGGCCCGGACGAAGAAACGCCGCTTGACGTCGGCCGTGTTCTGCCTGGCTTCGTTTGCCGCGATGGTCGCATTCTTCCTGATCAACATGCGCGTGAACGGCTGAGCGGCTTCAAGTTGTGTCCAAACCATGGCGCTTTGTTTCTTTTTCGCAACTTTCTTGTCGGTTATTGCGTTAAACCTGTCATAGCAGGCTGAAGAACAGCCGGCTATGCGCTTATCACGCGATCGCCGAACGAGAGAGAAGGCAAAGGAGACCAGCATGAAATCACTGAAATGGTTGTTAATCGCATCATTCTTATTCCTGCCTTTCGCATACGCGGCATCGGCACCCGCGTCCGCGGAAGGCATTTCGCCTCTAGGGGGGGCAGCCGTCACGGATACGCTCGTACTGACCATGGAAAGCGCCGCGATGGTGCACAACGGACAGCCGTATACATCGGCGCAGCCGGTCGCGAACATGAACGGCCGGACGTTCATTCCGTTCAGTTCGATCGCGGCCCGGTACGGGTACCGCATCTCGTACGACGCCCAGAAGAAGGAGGCCGTCGCGAAGAGCGACAAGCACGAGCTGATGTTCAAGATCGGAAGCGGCTTCGCGTACCGAGACGGCGTGCTGACGAAGCTGACCGGCGCGGCCTACATCTCGAACGGCTACCTGATGGTGCCGCTTCGCTCATGGGGCGAGATGGCCGACAGCACGATCGCCGTCGTCGGCAAGACGATCACGCTCAAATGGTCCTCCGTCGTCATCCCGCCGAAGCCGACCGCCGCGTTCGCGGTGCAGCCGTCGGAGATTTACGCGGGACAGACGATCGTGTCCTACGTCGACCGGTCCACGAACCCGGCGGGCCTTCCGTTCGTCGACGAGCGCTGGGACGGCCGGATGGACGTGTTTCCGGAGCCGGGCACGTACGTCATAACCCGGCAGGTGGAGGACGCGAACGGCACGTGGAGCGATCCGTACTCCATCACCGTCGTGGTCAAAGCGCCGAACCAGCCGCCGGTCGCCGACTTCGCCACCGATAAGCCGCAGTACCGGATCGGCGAGGAAATTCAATACATCGACCAGAGCACGGACGACGAGAACGCTATCGTCAAGCGCACGTATACGGGCAACGACAAGGTGTTCTTCGAACCGGGCGACAAGACCGTCACGCTGACCGTCGAGGACGCCCACGGCTTGACGTCGACCGTCACCAAGACGGTCACCGTCACGAGCGAAGTATTGTACACGAAGGACGAATACTTCCGGCTGAATACGCCGCCGGGCAGCAATTTCACGATTAATCCGGATTCGGTGCCGAAGATGCCGTCGATTCCGTATGCGATTCAGTCCGAGTCGTCCCAGCTGGTGCGCAGCAACAGCCCGGAGACGCTGACGCAGGAGGGCATCGTGTACCAGGCGCAGCTGACCGGCCAAGTCCGCTTCATGTTCCATCACGTGAACAAGATCGGCTATCCGGTCCGGATGTACCTGCTCGCGACGAACAACAACGGCACGACCGTGAACGTCAACACGAGCTCCGTCGGCATCGGCGGACCGGATCCGGTCGTGGGCAACACGGGCAAAATGTCCACGGTGCGCTACTTGAACGCCTATCAGAGCAACCCGGCACCCAAATGGATGACGGTTCGGCCGCATCAGACGGTCGAAATCCTGCCCGAGCTGTCAAAGACGCCGATGAAAATGAACGAGGTGCTGACCGCGTACGCGGACGTCTTCAGCGACCAGGAGCTGCAGTTCCACATCGTGATCGTGGCGTCGGGCAAAAGCGCGATCGCCGAGCTGCCGTACCTGCCGGTGCTTCCGCGCGACGGTATCCATGTCCGCGGGACGTTCTACAACGCCGACCGGTCCGTCGTGATCGACGACGCGCTCGGTGACAAGGAGCAGCGCATCGTGCTCGGCGACAAGACGATTGACCGGTACCTGGACGGCATCGACGACACGAACGGCGAGCTGCAGTACAACACCGGCAACTTCGGCACGCTGTATCGCATGCACTTGTCCCATGTATCGCCGCATACGCTGATCGCGCTTAATCCGCGGGGCGGGCTGTATATCGGGGCGTTCATGGTGAACGGCCGAATCGTCACGGCGTCGATGATGAACAATACGCAAGCCGCGGTGCTGTACCGCACGGGCGACACGGAAGAAGCGGTCGACATCACGTTCACGCTGGCGGCCGGCAGCAATCTTCCGATCGCCATGACATTCCTGCCGCTCCCGGAAGTCCGCTGGTAGGCGGGCAGGCGCAGCCTAGGCAGCGCCAAGCACGCGAAAAATGCCTCCGTTCCATGGTTTCCATGGAACGGAGGCTTTTGTTTGCGCCGTTTACGGAGCGGTCGGCCGCGGGGCGGCGAACAGCTTCGTCTCGCCGGCGGTTCCATGCTGCTTCCGGAACTGCTTCGGCGTCATATTGAAGCGCTTCTTGAAGACGTAGTACAAGTAGTTGCTGCTCGCGAATCCGTGCTCCAGCGCGATCTGCTCGATCGGGCGGCTGCCCTCGACGATGGCGGAGCAGATCTGGGAGAGCCGGTAGTTTTCCAGATAGGCCGTGAACGATTCCTCGCCCTGCTCGCGGAACACCCGCTGCAGCTGCCGGGCGCTGATCGGAATCCGTTCGGCGACCTCCTGCAGCGTCAGCGGCTGTGCGTAGTTGTCGTGAATGAACTGCGTCGCGATCCGGAAACGGTGCTCGTTAATGCTGCGCGACGGCGGCTCGAACGTCACGTTCGGAATAGCGGACATCCGCGCGGAGCGGAGCAGGATCTGGATGATCGCCTGCTTGATCGTGGAGAACGCGCCGGGCTGGCCTTCGTTCCACGCGCGGTACGCCGTCAGGAACCACGCCATCGCGTTGTATTGATCGACGTGCGGGCGCCTCGGCAAGTTGTCGAGCGCCCGGATGCACGCTTCCGCCTCGTGGCGCTCCCACGGGTCGCCCCAGCTCGCTTCCTGCTCCGATTCCTTGATCGGCACGATGTCGATATGGAGGCACAGCTCGTCCATCGCTTCGCGGGCGTCGGCTTCCTGCTGGTGAATGACGTTCGGGCCGGTCAGGTAGAACAGCCCTTCGTGCAGCGGATAGACGTTGTCTTCCATCACGACCGTGCCTTTGCCGCGGGGGATGAAGTGGAACTCGTATTCCGAATGCTTGTGCAAGCGGACGATTTTGCCGGGAGCGAAGGAGGTCAAGTGGCAGCGCAGCACGCGAAACCCGTATCCTCCCCAGCGGAACTGTATATCGAGCCGGTCGATCGCATCGTTACGCTCGGCCATGAGCGAATAGGCAAACGGTTTTGCCATCCTTTACTCCCCCTTTCTCCCTGCCGGACGGCGCGGTTTAGTTGCTCAGCTCGGCCAGGGTCACGACGCGCTTCTCCGCGTTCGAGATCGTGGCGGCTTCCATCAGCTTCGTCAGATCGACGGCGAGGCCGACGTTCTCCGTCGCTTCCGTGCCGTTCAGCACATGGCCGGCGAATTGGTCGAACGCGGAAATCCGCTGCTCTGGCAGCTCGATCGTCACCCATTCCTTCGACTCCAGCTTGTTGCTGCGGACGCGGACGGCCTCGTCCGGCGAGCCGTACAGCAGCGTGCCTTCTGTGCCGTGGATTTCCACGCTGAACGGGGAGTGCGCGTTCACGAAGCCCGCTTCGACGATGCCGATCGCGCCGTTCTCGTAACGGAGCGTGGCGACCGCATTGTCTTCGACTTCCTTGCCCGTGACGTAGCCGAACGACGCGCTTACGCTCTCCGGCAGGCCGAGGAAGAGGCGGGTCAGGTACATCGGGTGGCAGCCGAGGTCGATCAGCGCGCCGCCGCCGCATTGCTCGAGGTTGAAGAAGTGTTCAGGCAGCCAGTTCGCCGTCGCGCCGTTGTGGGACAGGCGCACGCGCGCTTGCGTCAGCTGGCCGAGCAGGCCTTGGCTCAGCACTTCTTGAGCGGCCAGCGTGTACCGGTCGTTCAAGCGGGGAAGGGAAACCGTCAGCTTCACACCGGCTTCACGCACGGCGGCGATGATTTCGTTCACTTCGCGCAGCGTAGGGGCGATGACTTTCTCCGTGAAGATATGTTTGCCGGCGCGCGCGGCTTTCACCATCACGTCGCGGTGAATGTTCGTCGGCGTATCGACGACGACCGCGTCGATGTCGTCTCGGGCGAGCAGCTCGTCCAGGTCGGCGAAGAACGGCACGCCGAGCTTATCGGCGGCTTCTTGGCCGCGGGCCGGAATTTCGTCCCACACGGCGACGACTTCGGTGTTCGGGTTTTTTTGCACGTCTCTCGTGTAATCCCAAGCGTGAACATGCCAGTAGCTGAGCATAGCGATGCGAATCATGGCGTGATTCCTCCTAATAGTGGGTGAAGTCGGGATCGACTCGGATTTGTCGCGCAATTACAGTTTCTCATGCTCTAATTATGCGACACATGTATACGGTAACACAAATGAAATTGGGCTATAATACGTTCCTGTGCCAATAAAACTACAAAATCGCGACAAAATGCATGGCGCCATTTCGGAATGCGGGCGCAAATTGACGCGGACGCCGAATTGCGGCATGATAGAAGGAAGCAGCCAAGCCTCGCGCGACGCGCGGGCGGAAAGGGGACGACCGCCATGCGGACCATCATGAAAGCGCCGATTCACGCGTACCGCCGGTTCATATCGCCGCTCAAGCCGCCGACCTGCCGGTTCTACCCGACCTGCTCCGCGTATGCGCTGGAGGCGATCGACAAGCACGGGCCGCTGCGCGGCGGCTGGATGGCGGTCCGGCGGATCTGCCGCTGCCATCCGTTCCACCCGGGAGGTATCGATTACGTGCCGCCCACGCGGGAGGAGCTTGCCCGGCAGCGCGCCTCGCTTGACAGCGCCGCGCGGGATTCGGTATAGTTTCAGCAAGAGCATGCGTTAACCATATCTTTCTTCGATGAACGGATAAGTACCGAAGCGATGACCTTACCAGAGAGCCGGGGCAGCTGGAAACCGGCAAGGAACGGCTTGGGGAACATGGTCCGGGAGAACCGCTTTCGAACGGCGGCCGTCAGCGCGGCCGGCGCAAGGCTGCGGCGTTTGACCCCGTTACCGGTCGACCGCTCGTCCGAATGCGGACGAGCCGAACGAAGCTTTCTTTCGCGCTGGACCGTACGGGGCCGGGGCGGAGGAGAGGAATTTGGGTGGTACCACGTGAGCGCAAGCTTTCGTCCCATGGCGGACGAAGGCTTTTTTTGTTGTTCCGAGCATTGATTATGCCTGCCCGAGGCAGGCCGGAGGAGTGTTGGCGATGAGCGAAACCAAACCGACGTTTTACATTACGACCCCGATTTATTATCCGAGCGACAAGCTGCACATCGGACATGCGTACACGACCGTGGCCGGCGACGCGATGGCGCGCTACAAGCGGCTTCGCGGCTACGACGTCTGGTACTTGACGGGCACGGACGAGCACGGCCAGAAGATCGAGCGGAAGGCGGCCGAGAAGGGCCAGACGCCGCAGCAGTTCGTTGACGACATCGTCGTGCTTATCAAGGACCTGTGGAAGAAGCTCGACATTTCCAATGACGACTTCATCCGCACGACGCAGGATCGCCACAAGGCCGTCGTCGAACGGATCTTCGACCGGCTGCTGCAGCAGGGCGACATTTACAAGGGCCACTACGAAGGCTGGTACTGCACGCCGTGCGAATCGTTCTTCCTGGAGCGCCAGCTCGTCGACGGCAACTGTCCGGACTGCGGGCGTCCCGTGGAACTCGTGAAGGAAGAGAGCTACTTCTTCCGGATGAGCAAGTACGCCGACCGGCTGCTGCAGTATTATGAAGAGAATCCGGAGTTCATCCAGCCGGAATCGCGCAAGAACGAGATGATCAACAACTTTATCAAGCCGGGCCTCGAGGATCTCGCGGTCTCCCGGACAACGTTCGACTGGGGCGTCAAGGTGAAGGGGGATCCGAAGCACGTCGTCTACGTCTGGATCGACGCGCTATCCAACTACATCACCGCGCTCGGTTACGACTCCGGCGACAGCGCCCGCTTCGACAAGTTCTGGCCGGCGGACGTGCATCTCGTGGGCAAGGAGATCGTTCGGTTCCATACCATTTACTGGCCGATCATGCTGATGGCGCTCGACCTGCCGCTGCCGAAAAAAGTGTTCGCGCACGGCTGGTTATTAATGAAGGACGGCAAAATGTCCAAATCGAAGGGCAACGTCGTCGATCCCGTGACGCTGATCGACCGCTACGGCCTCGACGCGCTCCGCTACTACCTGCTGCGCGAGGTGCCGTTCGGCGCGGACGGCACGTTCACGCCGGAGAACTTCGTGGAACGGATCAATTTCGACCTGGCGAACGACCTCGGCAACCTGCTGAACCGGACGGTCGCGATGGTCGGCAAGTATTTCGACGGCGAAGTGCCGGCCTATGCCGGCCCGGTAACCGCGTTCGACGAGAAGCTGTCGGCGCTCGCCCAAAGCACGGCGGAGCAGGTGGAAGCGGCTATGGAGCGGATGGAATTCTCCGTCGCGCTGACGGCGATCTGGCAGCTGGTCAGCCGCACGAACAAGTACATCGACGAGACGCAGCCGTGGACGCTCGCGAAGAGCGAGGAGAAGCGCGGCGAGCTGGCGTCCGTCATGCACCACTTGGCCGAGTCGCTGCGGATCGTCTCGATTCTGCTGCAGCCGTTCCTGACGAATGCGCCGCTGAAAATCCGCGCGCAGCTGGGCATCGCCGAAGGCGAGCTGACGGCGTGGGACAGCACGAAGACGTTCGGCGTCCTGCCGGACGGCACGCGCGTCGCGAAGGGCGAGCCGATCTTCCCGCGACTCGACGTCGCGGAGGAGACGGCGTTCATCGCCGTCTCCATGAACGGCGGCGCGGCGCCGGCGGAAGCCGCCGCATCGCAGGCCGGGCCGGAGACCGGGACCGCGGATGCGGCGGGCCAAGCGGCGCCGGCGGCTGACGCCGAGGCGGCCGCGCCGGAAGGCAAGGACGAGATCGGCATCGACGAGTTCGCCAAGGTCGAGCTGCGCGTGGCCGAGGTGGTGGCGTGCGAGCCGGTGCCGAAAGCCGACAAGCTGCTCAAGCTGCAGCTGGATCTCGGATACGAACGGCGCCAGGTCGTCTCCGGCATCGCGAAGTTCTACAAGCCGGAGGAGATGGTCGGGCGTAAAGTCATCTGCGTCGTCAACCTGAAGCCGGTGAAGCTGCGCGGCGAACTGTCGCAAGGCATGATCCTGGCCGCCTCCCACGGCGACCAGCTGACGCTTGCCACCGTGCCGGACGGCATGGCGAACGGCGCGATCGTGAAATAAAAACGGATTTCGGCCGCCGGGCGCTTCACCCCGGCGGTTGTTTTGTTGACAGGACAACCGCGGCTCTATATAATCTTCATAGTAATGTTTACGATTATGATCGATAGACCGGGGTGCAGCAATGTTCATATGCAAGAGAGGGTTATCTACGGCCGTCGCGGCCGTTTCTTTGTTCCTGCTAGCCTTCTTCACCGCCGGCTGCGGCTCGGCCGGCCAAGGCAAGCTGGTCGAGGGCAAGCTGAACGTGGTGACGAGCTTCTATCCGCTCTATTTTCTCGCCCAGTCGATCGGCGGCGCGGACGCCAACGTCGTCAACCTGATTCCGGCGGGCGTGGAGCCGCATGACTGGACGCCGAAGAGCCGCGATCTGGACACGGCGTCGAAGGCGCAGCTGTTCCTGTACAACGGCGCGGGCCTGGAGGGCTGGGTCGACGACTTCCTGCAAGGACTGCCGGGCGATTCGAAGCTCGTGACGGTGGAAGCGAGCCAAGGCATCGCGCTGCTGCCGGGCAATCCGGAGGATGGCGAGACGGACAGCGGCCGCGCCGATCCGCATACGTGGGTCAGCCCCAAGTCGATGCTGATCATGGCGAAGACGGTGGCCGACCAGTTCGTGCAGGTCGACCCGGCGCATCAAGCGGCCTACGAAGCGAATTACGAAGTGCTGAACGGCAAGCTGGAGGCGCTGGACCGGGAGTACGCGACACAGCTGTCGGCCGTGAAAAAGAAGGATATCGTCACGTCGCATCGGGCGTTCGGATACTTGGCCCGGGACTACGGGCTGCGGCAAGTGGCGATAATGGGGCTATCGCCCGACGCGGAGCCGAAAGCGCGGGATTTGCTGCGCATCTCGAAATTCGTGAAGGCGAACGGCATCAAGACGATCTTCTTCGAAGAACTGGTGTCCGACGAAATCGCCAAGACGCTCGCCCGCGAAGCGAAGGTGAGTACGATGGTGCTGAATCCGCTGGAAGGGCTGACGCCGAAGCAGGCGTCGAAGGGCGATGATTATTTCTCGCTGATGCGGGCGAATTTGCAAAATCTAGTGCAGGCTTTACAATAGACATAGGTGTGTACGAGGGCGGGAGTGAAAC
This sequence comes from Paenibacillus sp. GCM10023250, assembly GCF_042653205.1. Lineage (NCBI taxonomy): Bacteria > Bacillati > Bacillota > Bacilli > Caryophanales > Paenibacillaceae > Paenibacillus > Paenibacillus sp. GCM10023250. Next base: position 153,315 of record NZ_JBHSHY010000002.1, read on the forward strand.
GCATGTTAATAGAGAAACGGCCGTCGCGCTTCGACTGCCATGAACCAGTCATCGAGCTCGACGGCGTCTCCTTCGCCTACGAGCAGAAGCGCGTGCTTGACGACGTCAGCTTGACGGTGCAGGAGCGGGATTTCGTCGGCGTGATCGGGTCCAACGGCGCGGGGAAAACGACGCTGATGCGCATGATCGTCGGGCTGCTGAAGCCGACGGAAGGCGCCATCCGGCTGTTCGGCAAGCCGATCGGCGAGTTCCGCGACTGGGACCGGATTGGCTACGTGCCGCAAAAAAATTCGTTCAATCCGCTGTTCCCGGCGACGGTGCGCGAAGTCGTGCTGTCGGGCCTGTACAACCGGGGCAAGCTGTTCAAGCGCGTGACGAAGGCGGACGCGGCGAAGTGCGAAGAGGCGCTGCAAGCCATGAACATCGAGGATTTGGCGGGGAAGCGCATCGGCCAGCTGTCCGGCGGGCAGCAGCAGCGGGCCTTCCTGGCGCGTGCGCTCATCAACAATCCCGCGCTGCTCATCCTCGACGAGCCGACGGTCGGCATCGACGCGGAGACGCAGGAAGGATTCTTCCATCTCGTCAAGCACATGCATCAGCATCATAACATCACGTTCCTGATGGTGTCGCACGACATAGAGATGATCCATTCTTACCTCGGCAGCGAGCCGAAGCACGAGAGCGGCAAGATCAAGTTCTACGTGAGACACTCCCACGATCTCGAAGATTGTGCGGAAACGAACCTGTCGCACAGCCTGCGCGGCCTGCGCCAGTCCATGGAGAGAGGGAAAGTAGGCGTATAGCGGGTGGATATCTTAACGCTTGAATTTTTTCAAAGGGCGCTGATCGGCGGCGCGCTGATCGGCATCACGGCGCCGCTCATGGGGCTGTTTCTCGTCCTCCGGCGGCTGTCGATGATCGGCGATACCTTATCGCACGTTTCGATCGCCGGCGTGGCGCTGGGTTTCCTGATCGGCATTTATCCCGTTGCCGTGGGGCTCGTGTTCGCGATCGCGGCGACGTTCGCGATCGAGAAGCTGCGCAAGGCATACCGGACGTACGCGGAGCTGTCGATCGCCATCATCATGTCCGGCGGTGTGGCGCTGGCGTCCTTGCTGTTTTCGATGGGCCAGGGCTTCAACGTCAGCGTGACGGGCTACCTGTTCGGCAGCATCTACACGCTGAATACCGTCGACCTCGTGCTCATCGGCGCCGTCACGGTCGTGGTGCTGCTGGCGATCGGCCTGCACGCGAAGGAGCTGTTCCTGCTCGCGTTCGACGAAGACGCCGCCGCGGTCAGCGGCCTGCCGACGAAGTATTTCAACTTCCTGATCAGCATCCTGACGGCGCTCGTCATCAGCGTCTCGATCAAGATCGTCGGCGCGCTCCTCGTGTCCGCGCTGCTCACGATTCCGGCGGCCTGCAGCCTCGCCGTGGCGCGAAGCTTCCGGCAATCCGTCATGACGGTCGTCGTCGTCGCGGAGTTTGCGGTCGTGGCTGGCCTGCTCATCGCGGGGGTTTGGAATCTCGCTCCGGGGGGCACGATCGTCATGCTGCTCATCGTCGTATTGCTGCTGCTGCTCACGTTCCGAAGCAAGTTCGGCACAGCCTAGAAGCGGAGGGAATCATATGGCCGACGTTACGGTATGGGCCGCGTTCGGGGCGGGGATCGCATCCTTCATCTCGCCCTGCTGCCTGCCGCTCTATCCGTCGTATCTATCGTACATAACCGGCGTATCCGTCACGGATTTGAAGAGCGAGCGTCCCGGCAGGGAGGTTCGCATCCGCACGATGACCCACACGTTGTTTTTCATTGTCGGATTCTCGATCGTCTATTATACGCTCGGCTACGGCACCAACGCCTTCGCGGAGCAATTCTCGAAATACCAGGATCTCATCCGCCAGCTCTCGGCCGTGCTCATCATCCTGATGGGACTCATTCTTATGGGGCTGATTCAGCCGAAGGTGCTGCTGCGCGAAATGAAAATGCCGCTGCGGATGAAGAAATCCGGCTACCTGGCGTCGCTGATCTTCGGCGTCGGCTTCTCCGCCGGCTGGTCCCCGTGCACGGGGCCGATCCTCGCCAGCATCCTGCTTCTGGCCGCCTCCCAACCGGGGACGTGGTTCGAGCTGACGACAGCATATGCGCTCGGCTTCGCCATCCCGTTCTTCGTGCTGGCGTTCTTCATCGGCTCCACGCGCTGGATCGTCCGCTATTCCGCCGTCATGATGAAGATCGGCGGCGCGGTCATGCTGCTGATGGGCGTCCTGCTTTTCACGGATCAAATGACGAAAATCACGATTTGGCTCAATTCCATCACGCCGGAATTCATGAAGTTCTAGGCTCCGGCGAGGATGAGGCCGGACTTAAGCGGCAGAGAACGAACCTATGTGAAATATTCGATCTTCGCGTCCGCGAAGTGCTCGAAGTTGCGCTCCGAGATGAACATCCGGAGCGCTTCTGCTTGTTCGTCGGCGGGACTAGCTCATGGATGAGCGATTCGTGAACGCGCTTATCCGGCGCCGGCCGATCGAGCGTCGTGGGGGTGTCCATGGCTGCCGACCTCCTAGGTTTTCGTTAGTGTGGGACATGGCGAGGGGGAGCAAACATGGAAAGTTAAGACGGGCCCGCAGGTTGCGGCACAAGGGCGGGCAGTGTATGATACTAAGAGTAGCGCGGGGGACCCGGTTGTCCGGACCGCCCGCGAGGCGCAAAGATCCGTTCGTACGGGATGCAGGTGAAATGGAGGTTGTACAATGCCGACTCCAAGTATGGAGGATTATTTGGAACGCATTTATAAATTAATCGAAGAAAAGGGCTACGCCCGGGTCTCCGACATTGCGGAAGGGCTGGAAGTGCATCCGTCCTCCGTGACAAAGATGATTCAGAAGCTGGACAAGGATCAATATTTGATTTACGAGAAATACCGGGGGCTCGTACTGACCAACAAAGGGAAAAAAATGGGGAAGCGGCTGATGGAACGCCACCATCTGCTGGAATCGTTCCTCACGGTGATCGGCGTCCAAGAAGAGAACATTTATAAGGACGTCGAAGGCATCGAGCATCACTTGAGCTGGGATTCCATCACGTGCATCGAGACGCTGGTGGAATTTTTCCGCCGGGAGCCCGGCCGCTTGGAAGCGTTTAAATCGATTCACGCCGAGCTGAACAACGAAGATTCATAATGGACCGTCTTTCAAGAACCCGACGCAAAAAGGGCTTTCCGACGACGCATGCGCGCATGCCCGTTGGAAAGCCCTTTTTGTTCATTCGCGTCAACCGCGCTGCCTTAATGATACTTGGGCAGATCGTCGTCGTCCTTGCCACCCTCGATGACGCGGAACGGCATGTTTTTGCGCGTCTTCGTCCGGCTCGCCTGCTGTTGGTCCCGGCGGGCGCCGGATTTGTACCGCTGCGGCGGCTTCGGCGATTTCGCTTTCGCGCCCGGCGGGAATTTGTAAAGCAGATAGATCGCGCCGAACACAAAGACAGGAATCAGAAGCTGATAGGGATTGCTGATCGTTTGCGAAACAAGGCCAACGACGACGAGCACGAGGATGATAATGGTTGGCAGACTCATTTTCCGAGGCATGACGCGCTCACCCTTCCTTCCCGAATCTTGATTTCAGTCCAGCTCCAGGATCAGGCCTTGACGCCTTGGCGGTCGATCTCCAGCATGCGGTTGAACGATGCGATGGACACCGCGACCTGTTCGTCCGTCGGTTCCTTGGTCGTCAGCTTCTGCAGCCACAAGCCCGGATAGCCGAGGAAGCGGAGCACCGGCAGGTCGCGGAGCGCATTCGTGAAGCGGAGCGCTTCGTACGAGGCGCCGAGCACGACCGGGAGCAGCAGGACGCGGATGTAGACCCGTTCCCACAGGGAATCCCAGTGGAAGAAGGAGTAGACGACGATGCCGACGAGCACGGAGAAGACGATGAAGCTGCTGCCGCAGCGGTAATGAAGCCGCGTGAAGCGCTGCACGTTGGCGACGGTCAGCTCCGCGCCCGCTTCGTAGGCGCTGATCACTTTATGTTCGGCGCCGTGATATTGGAAGAGACGCTTGATCAGCGGCGTCAGGGAAATAATGTAAAGATACGAGAGCAGGAACAGAATCTTGATAACCCCTTCGATGAGGTTGTGTACTATTATATTCTTGAACGCATGTCCAAAGATCAGCTGTTCGATCATGGCGGGAACGACGGTGAATACCAGCTTGCCGGCCACGAACGAGAGAATGCCGGCCACCGCGACGCCGACGATCATGCTGAGGCTCCAGCCTTTTTTCTCCTTTACCGGCGCGGTTTCGTCCTTGACGTCCTCGAGCTCGTCCTCGGCGTATGATTCCATCGAGAAGTTCAGATGCTGCGAGCCTTTGGCGCTGGATTCCAGAATCGCGACGACGCCGCGCACCAACGGGATCTTCTTCATCTTTTGAATCCAGGGCGTGGTTTTGCGAGGGACTTCGAAAAACGTGATTTCGTTATTTTTGCGGCGTACCGCGGTTACGTTCGTGGTTCTGCCCGCGAACATGACGCCCTCGATGACGGCTTGTCCGCCGTAGATGTTTTGCGTGCTTTGCGACAAGGGCGAATCACCATCCTTTGGTTTGACGTAGGTTCTCAATCGGATACGATTTCTCTCTTATTGTACTTGATTCCGAGCGACATTGCGAGCGGGATCCTTTCCCGAAGCGGACGGGCGCGATTTGGATGCCCCGCGGCTGCGCATACTAACCGCTGCATGCCTACTTAACAATCCATTGCAACGGAGGAATCGATCGACTATGCCGACCAATTCGAGGACGCAGCGGCACAAGCCGGGCCGCACCGAGTATAACGGAACCACCAACACGAATCCGTTCCCGTTCTGCCTGCGGGTAGGCTTTTTCGCAGGTCTGATCTGGGGAGCGACGCGCTGGCTCCTGTATTTGATTCATTTCACGAAGGTGCTGCCGGGCTTTCTGGCCGACCCGTTCTTCCGCCAATCGTTCTTGAAGACGGGGTGGGGGCATCTGGTCGGGCTCGGGTGCTTCATCGTGTTCTCGATCGTCGCCGCCCTGATCTACAAAGCGGTGCTCGGCCGGATCGCAGGTCCGTGGCCGGGGCTGTTTTACGGCCTGTTCTGGTGGCTCGTCCTCTTCGCGGCTGCCGGGCCGATGCTCGGTTTGTTTCCGGCCTTCAATAAGATCGGGTACGACACGATCTTCACGGAATTGGCGCTTTATCTCGTCTGGGGGATCTTCATCGGCTTTACGATCGCCTTCGAATATACCGACGAAGCGTCCCGGGAGCCGGTTACGGCGGGTTAGGCCGGCAGGGTTCCACGGCACTTCTCAAAGCATAGGCATTTATGGTAGAATGGCGATGATCTATGCGCCGGGAGGGACTCTTCATGACTTCGATTCTTGTATTAAACGGGCCGAATCTCAACATGCTCGGCATCCGCGAACCCGGCGTCTACGGTTCGATGACGCTTGCGGATATCGAAGGGCTGCTTCGGCAGAAGGCGAATGAGTTGGGCGTCCGTGTTTCGTTTTTCCAGTCCAACCACGAGGGCGCGCTGATCGACCGCATCCACGAGGCGTATGGACAGGAAGACGGCATCCTGATCAATCCGGGCGCGTTCACGCATTACAGCTACGCGCTTCGCGACGCGTTCGGCAGCGTGGGCCTGCCAGTCGTCGAGGTACATATCTCGAACATTCACAAGCGGGAAGCGTTCCGGCACGTGTCGGTGATCGCGCCGGCGGCGCTCGGCCAGATCGCCGGCTTCGGCGCGCAGAGCTATGTACTGGGGCTGACCGCGCTCGCGCAGCATCTCGGCGGAGACAAGGCAAGCCTGTAAGCCGCCGGGAGCTGGGCCTATTAAATTTAGAAAAAGGGTGATAGTATGACGACTGCACGCATCGCGGGATTGCGGGCGAAGCTTGCGGAGCTCGGCGCGGACGCGATCCTCGTCACGAATGCCGTGAACCGCAGATACATAAGCGGCTTTACCGGATCGTCCGGCTATCTGCTCATTTCGGCGGCGGACAGCTGGCTGCTCACCGATTTCCGCTACATGACGCAGGCGCCGCAGCAGGCGGCCGGGTTTACCGTCGTCGAGCACGGGCAGAAGTGGATCGAGACCGCGAAGGAACTCGCCGGCTCCGCGGGGCTGAAGAAGCTGGCGTTCGAACAGGACACGGTCGTCTTCGGCGAATATACCGCCTGGAAGGCCGCGCTTGGCGACGGCTTCAAGCTCGTGCCGGTATCCGGCGTCATCGAGGAACTGCGGCTGTATAAGGACGAGTCGGAACTCGCGATCATGCGCGAAGCCTGCCAACTGGCGGACGACACGTTCCAGCACATGCTCTCCTTCATCAAGCCGGGGCTTCGCGAACGCGACGTCGCACTCGAGATGGAGATGTTCATGCGGAGCAGAGGGGCGACGTCTCCGTCCTTCGACACGATCGTCGCCTCCGGCGAGCGGTCCGCGCTGCCGCACGGCGTCGCCAGCGACCGCGTTATCGGCACGAACGAGTTCGTCAAGCTGGATTTCGGCGCATACTATAACGGTTACTGCTCCGACCTGACGCGGACGATCGTCGTCGGCAAGCCGACGGACCGCCACCGTGAAATTTACGACATCGTCCTGGAAGCCCAGCTTGCGACGCTGGCGGGCATCAAGCCGGGCATGACGGGCAAGGAAGCCGACGCAATCGCGCGCGGCATCATCACCCGCTACGGCTACGGCGACAAGTTCGGCCATGGTACCGGCCACGGGCTCGGCATGGAAATCCACGAGGCGCCGCGCTTGTCGGTCTCGGGCGCGACCGTGCTGGAGCCGGGCATGACCGTTACGGTCGAACCGGGCATCTACCTCCCGGGATTCGGCGGCGTCCGCATCGAGGACGACATCGTCATTACCGCGGACGGCAATTCGTTGTTGACCTCATCTCCGAAAACCATGTTCATTTTGGAATGAGTTTTAACTTTATCGCATGACCTGCTCCTGCCTCGCGCACGGGCAAAAAACATTAGGAGGAATACGCAGTGATTTCAGTCAATGATTTTAAAACAGGCCTGACCGTTGAGGTTGACGGCGATATCTTCACCGTGCTGGACTTCCAGCACGTTAAACCGGGCAAAGGCGCGGCGTTCGTCCGCTCCAAGCTGAAAAACCTGAGAAACGGCAACACGGTCGAAAGAACGTTCCGCGCGGGCGAAAACATCGGCCGGGCGAACATCGAGAACCGCGCCGTGCAATACCTGTACAACTCCGGCTCGGAATATTCCTTCATGGATAACGAATCGTTCGACCAATTCACGCTCGACCGCAATCAGCTCGAGTGGGAAATCAACTTCCTGAAAGAAAACATGAACGTAAACATCTCCAGCTACAACGGCGAAATTATCGGCATCCAGCTGCCGAACAGCGTAGAGCTGAAGGTGACGGAAACGGAACCGGGCGTCAAAGGCAACACGGCGCAAGGCGCGACGAAGAACGCGACGGTCGAAACCGGCCTGAACGTGCAGGTGCCGCTCTTCATCAACGAAGGCGATGTGCTCCTGATCGACACGCGCGACGGCAAATACATTTCCCGCGCTTAATTCGTCCGTCAATAAGCAGGCAGAACACCGCCCGGCCGCGCGCCGAGGCGGTTTTTGTCGTATTCAAACCATAGCGGGTATGCTATAATCATTTTTTGAGAAACATCACAACCTGAGACTTTTACACTAGAACTTTCGTTGGGAGTGGATGAGCGGTGTCGTTGATAGTAATGAAATTCGGCGGCAGCTCCGTTGGCTCGACTGAGCGGATGCAGCGGGTTGCGCGGCGAATTGCCGATTATAAGGAAGCCGGCCACGATGTTGTCGTCGTCGTGTCGGCCATGGGAGATACGACGGACGATCTGATCGACCAATCGAAGCTTCTGAACGCCAACCCGCAAGCGCGCGAAATGGATATGCTGCTGACGGTCGGCGAACAAATATCGGTCTCGCTGCTAGCGATGACGATCGACGCGATCGGCCATAAAGCGATGTCGCTGACCGGCTGGCAGGCAGGCATCGAGACGGAAGCCGTGCATGGCAATGCCCGCATCACCGACATTCGGCCGCAGCGCATCTTCGACGCTCTCGCGACGGGCCACGCAGTCATCGTCGCCGGCTTCCAGGGCGCGACGGCGACCGGCGAGATCACGACGCTCGGCCGCGGCGGCTCCGATACGACGGCTGTGGCGCTTGCGGCCGCGATCGACGCGGACGTGTGCGAGATTTACACCGACGTCGACGGCGTGTACTCCACCGATCCGCGCGTCGTGAAGTGCGCGCGCAAGCTCGACGAGATCTCGTACGACGAAATGCTCGAGCTGGCGAACCTGGGCGCGGCCGTGCTTCATCCGCGCGCCGTCGAATACGCAAAAAACTACAACGTGAAGCTCGTCGTGCGCTCCAGCTTTACGCACAACGAAGGCACGATCGTAAAGGAGGATGCGGTCATGGAACAAGGGATGGTCGTTCGCGGCATTGCCTATGACAAAAACGTAGCACGTATCAGCATTCTGGGGGTCGAAGACATCCCCGGCGTCTTGGCGAAAGTATTCGGCGCGCTGGCCTCGCAAGGCATCGACGTCGACATCATCGTACAATCCGGCACGCAGGACGGCAAAGCCGACTTCGCCTTCACCGTCTCGCTGAACGATAAAGACGACGCCATCGCCGTCGTCGAGCGCATCCGCGCCGAAGTGCCGTACCGCGAGGTCACGTCGGAAGAGAATCTGGTCAAGGTGTCCATCGTGGGTGCTGGTATGGTCAGCAACCCCGGTGTGGCGGCGAAAATGTTCAAGGCGATTTACGACCTCGGCATCAGCATCAAGATGGTCACGACCTCCGAAATTCGCTTGTCCGTCATCATCGCGGCGGAACCGGCGCAGGACGTCGTCCGCGCGCTGCATACGGCTTACGGCCTTGACACGGCGGAGCAAGCCTTCGTCGGCGGCCCGCAGGATCGCCGGTAAGCACCGTTCTTCAAGCTTGCCTCTATCAGACAAGAAGCCTCCGGCTCGCAATTGCGAGCCGGAGGCTTCTTTGCGTCCGCGCAGGCAGGCCGTCTTCAGAAGAAACGGCTGCCGATGAAGCTGAAGAGCTTCACCAGGATCGCGGTGATGCCGGCCGCCATCAGTGGACCGACCGGGATACCCCGCAGGAAGACGATCCCGAAGATGGAGCCGATGACGAGTCCGACGATGAGCTGCGGATCGAGCTTCAGCATCTCGAGCCCTTTGCCGTTGACGAACGTGGCGATCGCGCCGCCGGTCAAGGCCAGAATGCCGGGCCACGAGGTCACGACGCCCAAGATGTCCTTGGAGCCGATTCGTTCCGACGCGAACGGGACGAGGACGCTGAAGGTCAGGAACAGCAAGCCGAGTTCCAGGCCTCTTCGTTCGATCGCAGGCAGATAACGCTCCAGATGAACCAATTTCACGACCAACAGTACGCAGGCCGCCGTCGATATGATCGGCGAACGTCCGATTAACCCGATGATGATGAGAATGACCAGCACGACTTCCCCGCTCATGCTTGTTGACCCCTTCATTCGTTGTCACCGCCTCCATGCACGTGATGGAGCGTCCATACCTCCATTGTATGGAACAAGCCTTCCGGATATGTCTGCCGGTCCAGACCGTCAGACGAGCATGTCGCCGTGCAGCCGCGGCACGATCTTGCTCGCGTTCACCCGGCTGCAATAGTCCACGTCGCGGACGGAGCCGTGCTTGACGAGCCGCCGGCCGGTCGCCGAGCCGAGCAGCAGCTCGCGCAAGCTGCCGGCGCTGCTCCGGTACAAGCCGAGCATGGCGGAGCCGAGGTCGTTCATCTCGACCGGAGACGCGCTTAGCCGCTGCAGGTCGCTGATCAGCAGCCCCGCGCACAAGCCGTCTTCCAGCGCGAATTCATTGTGGCTGCCCGCGCAGAGCAGCACGATGTCACGGCGCAGCTCGAACGCGGCCTGCGCGCAGGCGGTGGCGTTCACGAGCGCGCCGGCGAGCACGGTATCCGCGCGCATCGCCTTGTGCAGCGCGCGGGTGCCGTTCGTGGTCGTCAGCACGATGCGCCGGCCGCGGACGGCATCGGCGGTAAATTCCTCCGGCGAATTGCCGAATTCGAAGCCGGGGATTTTGCGGCAGAACCGCTCGCCCGCGACCAAGTGGCCGCCGCACTGCAGCGACCGCGCCTCCAGCACGGTCTCAACGGGCATGACCCCGGCCGCGCCGGCTTCGAGCGCCGCGATGACCGAGCTTGTCGCGCGCAGCACGTCGATGACGATGACGGTCCGGTGCGCGAAGCGGTCGGCCTGCGCTTCGTTGACGCTGGATATGACTTCGATTTGCATGAATCTAACGCTTCCTTCCTAATTACACTCCCAGACTTACAGGCGGGCGACGTCATGAACGGAGGACGATAGGAGCCGGAATAACGAAGCGGCCGCCTTTGCAACAGTGATTGGAGACCTAACGGACCGCAGGTCATGCCCCTTCGCCGAGCTTTTAAATCATATACACGAACGGTTCGACCCGCTTCCCGAAATGAAACGTATCCGCACGGAGACCGCGCCGCATCGTTTCCAGGGACAGAACCTCCGAGGGCTGAATATTGCCGAGGTTCGCTTCGGCGCCGAACGCGTTCAGCAGCAGCACCTGCTGATGCTTCAGCGGCGTCTCCCACATGATGCGCCCGACGTCGCCGAGCGCGCGGCCGATCGCTTCCAGTTCGCTCAAGGCACAATCGCCGTTGCGGTCGAACAAGCCGACGCCGATGCCGGATTCCCGCGCCTCGACCGTCACCAGTTCCGCGCCGGCCAGCCAGTCGGCCTCCGCGGTGAACAGCAGCTCGTCGGCGTCGACGACGGAGCCCGTCAGCTTCTTGCCGTATTCCGTGACGACCCGCAGGCCGTTACGGATGCCTTCCTGTATAAGCGAGGTCCGCTGCTTCCGGTCCAGCTCGATCGTGCCGTCGGACACTTCGATGCCGTTGAAGCCGAGCCGGCATACGGATTCGAAAAACGCCGGCACGGCGTTTTGCCGTACGGCCGCCTCCAGCAGCGTGCCGCCCGGCATGACGCTCAAGCCGCTGCGTTTGGCCAGCCCAATCTTGGCAAGCAGGACGTCCGCCGGGTAGAGCGGCGCCGTGCCGAAGCCGAATTTGACGCAATCGATATAGGGGCCGGCGGTTTCCATCAGATCGGCGAACGCGCGCCGTCCCAATCCTTTGTCGATGACCATCGTTTGCCCGCGGCCAGGCGTCCGCCGCGAATCGAGCCCGTCGCCGGAACCGTCGAACGGTTCGCGTTGGCCGCTCGGATCCCGAAGCGCGGCAGGCCATGCCGACTGAGAAATAGATTTCATACGATCTCCTCGCTATCCGTGTGTTGCCCCGAATCACCTCGGGGGGTTTCGAAGGCGCAAGCTGCTTGCGGCGATAGAGGAAGAGACGCGCGCCGCCCGCTTGGGGAAGGGCCGTTTCTTCATGCCACCCGAGCAATATATGCAGGTCGCCCAGCGCCGGTGCGGCGGGTACCCGGCAGGCGCCCATTTTTGGACGAATGAAAGAGAGACAGGCCCGCATAGAGTAGGATAGAAGGCCAAGCTGCCGGGGGAGCCCGGCCGAAGGGACGGATTACTAGGAAAAGAGGGATCACATGCTCAACAAAATCGTGCTCAGCATGGCGTCGCTGCGCATCTTCTCGGGAACGCTCGAAATCATGGCGGCGCTCATCATGCTTCGCCTGAATCAGATCGACAAGGCGCTCGTCGTCAATTCTTCGCTCGCCCTCGTCGGGCCGATCGTGCTCATCACGACCACGACGATCGGGCTCGTCGGTTTGTCGGACAAACTGTCGTTCGGGAAAATGCTGTGGATCGTCGGCGGCGTGGCGTGCATTTTGATAGGCGCGCTGCGGAAGTAGACTGGCATACGCGGGGACGGGCCCGCATACAATGGGAACAAAGATCGGTCAATCCGTCACTCTAGCAATCTAGCTGGCAATCTAGCAAACGCGCCGCAAGGCAGCCGACGACCAAACCCGGGAGGAATGCCGGATGTTAACTGGAGTGCAGCAGCTGCTGCCCGCCGAGCTGGCCGACATACTGGGCCGCATGCCAGAGGCGATGAAAGCCGAATTGGAAGAAATCCGCATCCGCGAAAGCCGGCCGCTCGAGATCGGCACGTCGCGGGGCTTCTGGTTTCTGTCGCCGGCGGGACAGCCGCTGTCGCAGCCCCGCGAGGCGTACAAGCCGACGCCGGACGTCTGCCGCAAGCTGCTGGAGCGGGTGACGAACCATTCGCTCTACGCGATGGAAGAAGAGCTGAGGCGCGGCTACATCACCGTCGCCGGCGGCCACCGGATCGGACTGGCCGGCCGCACCGTGCTGGAAGGCGGCGGCGTCCGCGGCATCCGCGACATCGCGGCCTTCAACGTGCGGATCGCCCGCGAAGTGGTCGGCGCCTCGGCCGGCCTGCTGCCCAAGCTGCTCGATCACGGCCGGCGGACGCTGCAGTCGACGCTCGTCGTCGCGCCGCCGCAGCAGGGCAAGACGACGCTCGTGCGCGATCTGGCGCGGGCGGCGAGCAGCGGCGCCTGGGGGCATTCCGCGGCGTCGGGATGGACGGGCCGGAAGGTTGGCATCGTCGACGAACGCTCGGAGATCGCGGCCTGCGTCCGGGGTGTGCCGACCTTCGACGTCGGCCCGCGCACGGACGTGCTGGACGCCTGTCCCAAGGCGGAAGGGATGATGATGCTGCTGCGCTCCATGTCGCCGGACATCCTGATCGTGGACGAGATCGGGCGCGAGGAGGACGCCGCGGCTATCCTGGACGCGAGTCATGCCGGGGTGGCGGTGATCGCCACCGCGCACGCGCTCGATCTCGGCGATGCGCGCGCCCGGCCGGTCCTCGGCCGGCTGCTGGACGCCGGCGCCTTCCGGCTCTGCGCCGAGCTGCGCCGGAGCGGCGGCGGGCTGACCGCCCGCGTCATCCCGGTGCAGCCCGCCGCGTTCCGGGCGCCGGCCGCGCGGGAACCGACACCGCTGAAAGGGGGCGGAAGCCATGGTTAAGCTCATCGGCGCGGCGCTTATCATCTTCGCCGGCACTATGATCGGCTGGCTGCAGGCCGCCCGCTACGCCGCGCGCCCGAATCAGATTCGCCAGCTGATCCACGCGCTGCAGCGGCTCGAGACCGAGATCGGCTACGGCTTCACACCGCTGCCGGAAGCGATCGCGCGCTGCGCCGCGCACGTGCCGGAGCCGGCCGCCTCGCTGCTGCGGGACGTGAACGGACGACTGGCCGGAGCCGGCGAGCCGTCGTTCCGGGACAGCTGGGAAGCGGCCGTCGCGGCGATCTGGCCGAATACGGCGATGCGGCAGCCCGAACAGGCTGCCCTCGTCCGGCTCGGCCATAGCCTCGGCATCAGCGACCGCGAGGATCAGCTGAAGCATCTGAAGCTCGCGGCGCAGCAGCTGGCGTTCGAAGAGGAGGCGGCAAGGCAGGACAGCGCGAGGTACGCGAAGATGTGGCGAAGCTTGGGCGTGCTCACGGCGGCGCTTATCGTCATTTTGATTCTTTAGTGGGGTGCCGGAAGCATGAACATTGATGTGAGCGCCATTTTCCAGATTGCCGGGATCGGCATCATAACGGCCATGATTCATACGGTGCTGAAGCAGATGGGCAAGGAAGACATGGCGCATTGGGTAACGCTGATCGGCTTTGTCGTCGTCCTGTTTATGGTCATCCGGCTGTTGAACGACCTGTTCCAGGAGATCAAGACGATCTTCCTGTTTCAATGAAAACCGGCGCAAACGCATGAGGGCGGGACGGTGAGTAGGGTATGGAGATCATCCAGATAGTCGGCCTGGGGCTCGTCGCCACCGTGCTCGTGCTCGTCGTGCGGGAGCAGAAGCCGATGTTCGCGTTCCTCCTGGCGGCGTTCACGGGGCTCTTCATCTTCCTGTTCGTCATCGGCAAGATCGAGACGGTCATCGGCGTGCTGGAGCAGCTCGCGGACCGCTCGGGCATTCCGTCCATCTACTTGAAGACGGTGCTCAAAATCATCGGCATCGCGTACATCGCGGAATTCGGCTCGCAGATCGTCCGGGACGCCGGCCAGGAAAGCATCGCTTCCAAAATCGAGTTCGCGGGCAAAATTCTCATTCTCGTCATGGCCGTCCCCATCATCAGCGTCATCGTCGAAACCGTGCTCGGCCTATTGCCGATAGGGAGTTGAAGCTTATGCGGCAGCGCGCCATCAGCTGCATCGTCTTTCCGTTGCTGCTCTTGTGGGGGCTGCTTATCCTGCTGCCGGCTGCCGCGTCGGGGGAGCCGGCGAATGAACCGGCGGCGAACGGGGCGCAGGCGGACGGTGCCCCGGCCGCGTCCGAACCGGACGAGCGGCAGGCGGAGGCAGTCAACAAGCATATTACGGACGAGCAGCTGAACGGCATCGATACGGAGGCGGTGGAGAGCTACTGGAGCAAGCTGATGAACGAGTACGGCGGCTTCTTCCCCGACCGCGACGTCCCGAGCTTTATCGAGATGATCATGCCGGGCGGGGAAGGGCTGAAGCTGACGACGGTTTTGTCCGGCTTGCTGCGGTACATGCTGCACGAGGTGCTCTACAACGGGAAGCTGCTCGTGACGATCGTCATTCTGACGGTGTTCAGCATGATGCTGGAGACGATGCAGACGGCGTTCGAGCGCAACACGGTCAGCAAAGTGGCGTACAGCATCACTTACATGGTCATGATCGTACTCGCGGTCAACAGCTTCAACGTCGCGATCGGGTACGCGAAGGACGCCATCACCGGCATGATCCAGTTCATGATGGCGATGGTCCCGCTGCTGCTGACGCTGCTCGCGACGATGGGCAGCATGGTAACGGTCACGGTGCTCCATCCCTTGATTGTGTTCATGATCCACGCGGTCGGCTCGGTCATCTACACGATCGTGTTCCCACTGCTGTTCTTCTCCGCCGTGCTGCACATCGCGAGCGCGCTGTCCGACCGGTTCAAAGTCACGCAGCTGGCCAACGTGCTCCGCAACGTCGGCGTCGGGCTGATGGGCGTCATGCTGACCGTGTTCCTCGGGGTCATCTCGGTGCAGGGGGCGACGGGGTCGGTAGCCGACGGGGTGACGATGCGGACCGCCAAGTTCGTCACCGGCAACTTCGTACCGGTCATCGGGCGGACATTCTCCGACGCGGCGGACACGGTCCTGTCGGCGTCGATGATCGTGAAGAACGCCATCGGCATCGCGGGGGTCGTCATCATCCTGTTCCTGTGCGCCTTCCCCGCCGTGAAGATCATCACGCTGGCGCTCATCTACAACGTCGCCGCTGCGGTCATGCAGCCGCTCGGCGACAGCCCGATCGTGGGCTGCCTGCAGACCATCGGCAAAACACTGATTTACGTCTTCGCCGCGCTGGCCGCGGTCGGACTCATGTTCTTCCTGGCGATCACCATCATTCTCACGGCCGGCAACGCGGCGATCATGATGAAGTAGCGGAGGCGATGGCATGCTTACCTGGCTGGCCGTATGGCTGCAGCAAATCATAGCGGTCGTGCTGCTGGCGGGCTTCATCGACCTCCTGCTCCCGAACAAGGCGATGCAGCGGTACGTCCGGCTGGTGGCCGGCCTGATCGTCCTGCTGACGATCCTGACCCCGATCATCCGGGTGCTGCAGGGCGACTTCAGCGCCAAGCTGGACGCGCAGGTGCGGGAATGGGCCCAGGCGGGATCGGCGAAGGAGCTGCGCATGCCGACGCTTCAAGACATCCAGGAGGAGGCGGAGAAGCTGAAGCGAAACGACGCCGCATCGGCGGCGGCGCTGGCCGAGCGGCAGCTGGCGGACGCGATGAAGGCGGGCATCGAGCAGGCGACCGGGCTGGCGGTGACGGCGGTGGACGTGCGGGTGGCGGCGGGCAAGGACGGGAAGCCCGCGGGGATCGGCGGCGTCCGGGTTACGCTCGCACGGGAACCGCGGGGCGGCCCGGATGACGGCGGGACGGCGGGCGAAGCCGAAGACGGGGCGGTGCCGCCGGTCGAGGATGTGGCCGTGGAGGTCGACGCGGCGCCGGCGGCTCCCGGGAACGCCCCGGCAGACGAGGCGGCGCTGAAGCCCGCTTCGGACGCGGCCGCGGACGCGGTCCGGGCGGCGCTGCGGGAAGGCTGGTCCGTCAACCCGGCGGCCGTCGACGTGCTGGAACCGGCGCCGGAAGCGGCGGCCGCGCGATAGGAAGGGGGGGACGACGTTGGCCAAATGGCTGGACGGGCTGGAGTCGACCGTCGGCAAAGGAAACGGGGGACCGAAGCGGGTACGCACGCTGCGCTGGCTGCTCGTCATCGGCGGCATCGGAGCCGCGCTGATGCTCCTCAATTCGTTTCTGACGTTTCAGAAAGTGCCGCAGCAGCAGCAGGATCAGTCGCAGGCGAATGCGCCGCCCAGCGAGCCGGCGTTGAAGTTTGGGAGCGACCCGAGCGACCCCTTCGAGGCCATCGAGCAGCCGCTCGAAAGCCGCTTGAAGGAAATGCTCGAGCACATCGTCGGCGTCGGTCCCGTGGACGTCATGGTCACCGTCGACTCCACCGAAGAAGCGGTCGTGCAGATCGACGAGAAGGAAGCGCAGCAGATTACGAACGAGACGGACAAGAACGGCGGCAAACGGACGATCACCTCGATCACGAAAGAGGGACATGTCGTCCTGTACGATACGGACGGCGACAGCGCGCCGATCATCGTCAAGCGGATCCAGCCGAAAATCAGGGGCGTGCTCATCGTCGCCCAAGGCGCGGAGAACGGCACGGTGCGCAGGCTCATCATCGACGCCGTGGAGAAGGGTCTCAACGTTGCGGTGAACCGAATCTCGGTCATCCCCCGCAAGCATCAATAGATTCCAAAGGATTACAATTAAAAGGGAGGCTGTACAGGAATGAATAACAAAAGGCAAACGGTTTGGCTCGTGTCGATGCTCAGCTTGATGGTGATTTTGTCCGCGTATTACCTGTTCACGGAAGACGTCAGCACGCCGTCGAACGACATCGTGACGACGGACGGCGCGGGGCAGCAAGGCGCGAAGAGCGACGCCACGGAGGCATCCGGCTCGGCGGCCGGCAACGACGCCATCGTCACGAACGAAGTGACGGACGGCGGCGCGGATGCCGGCAACGCGGCGGACCAAGCGGCGGCGGACAGCGCTTCCGCGGACGATCAGGCTGCGGGCGGCGCTTCCGCCGCGAACGGCGGCACGGCGGAAAACGCGGCAAGCGGCGGCAAGGACGCGGCCAAGTCGGACGAAGACGTGCTGAAGGAAATGGCAGAAGCGGGCGGCGTGGCGACGAGCGTGTTCAGCCAGCTGCAGGAGCGGCGGGACGACAGCTACTACGACGAATTCAACAAGCTGATGGGTCAAGTGTCGGACACGAAGCTGAGCGACAAGGACGCCGCCGCTTCGATGGAGCAGCTCGACTTGCTGGAGGACAAGAACGCGAAGATCACGGCGCTTGAGGAAGAGCTCTCGAAGCAGTTCGGCAACGCAGCCGTTGTCCCAGACGCGAACGACCGCTACAAGATCGTCGTGCAGAGCGACAAGCTCGAGCGCAGCCAGGCGGACAGCATCCTGACGACGGCGATCGAGGAGCTCGGCTTGACGCCGGACCAGCTGACGATCCAGTACGTGAAGTGACGCCGGGCGGGCCCCGGCGCCGGATTCCCCGGCGCCCGGGGCTTTTTCCGTGCCGGGCCCGTCCAAATTGGGGGCTTCGTGTTCGGCCGGAGTTATGCTATAATATGATTTGCTATGCGCAGGCACGGAGAGGACAAGCGCCTTCCGGCGGCCGCGAACGAAGCGCTTACATATAAACGAGCACGAAGCGTCCCGCAGCGAGGATGCAAAAACTTTTAGGAGTGAAACGATGTTTAAACTGAGCGAGATTAAAGAATTGATCAAGCTAATCGACGGGACCTCGGTCCATGAGCTCGAAATCGAAAACGACGGCGCGCGTCTCATGATCCGCAAACCCGGCAAAACCGAAGTGGTGAACGTCCAGCAAGGCGCGCCTCTCGTTCCTACATATACGCAGGTTTCCCCGCCCATCGTCGAGGTGCAGCAAACCGCGCCGCAGAACGCGGGACAGGCCGCTCCGGCCCCGGGCGCCGCGAACAGCGGCTACCACCAGATCGTATCGCCGATGGTCGGCACCTTCTACCGCGCGTCCTCGCCGGACAAGCCGCCGTACGTCAACGTAGGTGAGCGCATTAACGAAAAATCCATCGTCTGCATTCTCGAAGCGATGAAGCTGATGAACGAGCTCGAGGCGGAAGTGCGCGGCGAGATCGTCGAGATTCTCGTCGAGAACGGACAACTTGTCGAGTACGGACAGCCGTTGTTCCTTGTCAAGCCGGAATAAGCCGTTCCCGGACCGGGACGACGCCGGAAACATCGGACACGAGAGGAGCTTTTACCCGTGAAATTCAACAAAATCCTGATCGCGAACCGCGGCGAAATCGCCGTTCGCATCATACGCGCCTGCCGCGAGCTTGGCATTGAAACCGTTGCCGTGTACTCCGAGGCCGACCGCGAATCGCTTCACGTCCGACTAGCGGACGAGGCGTACTGCATCGGTCCCGTCGCGTCCAAGGACAGCTATTTGAACCTGACCAACATCATGAGCGTGGCGACGCTGACCAATTGCGACGCCATTCATCCCGGCTACGGCTTTCTCGCGGAAAACGCCGATTTCGCGGAGATTTGCGAATCGTGCGGCGTGACCTTCATCGGTCCGTCCCCGACGGCCATCAGCAAAATGGGCGACAAATCCGTCGCCAAATCGACCATGAAGGAAGCGGACGTGCCGATCATCCCGGGCTCGGACGGCTTGGTCGAGGATTTGGACGACGCGGTGCGCGTCGCCCGCGAAATCGGTTACCCTGTCATCATCAAGGCGACGGCGGGCGGCGGGGGCAAAGGCATCCGGATCGCCGAGGACGAGGAATCGCTCGTTTCCCAAATCACGACGGCGCAGCAGGAAGCCCAGAAGGCTTTCGGCAACGCCGGCGTTTACCTCGAGAAATATTTGACCGGCATGAAGCACGTCGAGATTCAAATCATGGCCGACAAGCACGGCAACGCCGTCCACCTGTTCGAGCGCGACTGCTCGATTCAGCGCCGCCGTCAGAAGCTCGTGGAGGAAGCGCCCTGCCCGGTGCTCAGTCCGGCGCTTCGCGAGCGGATGGGGCAAGCAGCGGTCCGCGCCGCGCTGGCGGTCAACTACGCGGGCGCCGGCACGCTCGAGTTTTTGCTCGGGCCGGACGGCAACTTTTACTTCATGGAGATGAACACGCGGATCCAGGTCGAGCATCCCGTGACCGAGATGATCACGAACGTCGATCTGATCAAGGAAATGATCTCCGTGGCCGAGGGCAATCCGCTCTCCTTCACGCAGGACGACTTGAAGATCAACGGATGGGCGATCGAGTGCCGGATCAACGCGGAGGACTCCGAGCGGAACTTCATGCCTTCGCCGGGACAGATCCAGTTCTACCTGGCGCCGGGCGGCCCGGGCGTCCGCGTGGACAGCGGCGCCTATCCGGGCTATACGATCTCGCCGCACTATGATTCTATGATCGCCAAGCTGATCGTGTGGGGACCGACCCGCGAGGAGGCCATCGCGCGGATGAAGCGGGCGCTCTCGGAATTCGCGATTGACGGCATCCGGACGACCATTCCGTTTCACCTGAAGCTGCTGAACCATCCGATGTTCCTGAAGGGCAACTTCGATATCAAGTTTCTCGAGGAGCACGACGTCAACAACCCCGAAGAATTCGCGCTGGAATAGGCCGTGAAACAAGTTCCGCGGCGTTTGTCATATTTCCGCCAGAATGCTATAGTATAGGAATAAGAAGCGGATAAGCTATCGGCTGGCGGCTGAGGCGCGCAACTTAACGGGAGGTGTAGGATAACCATGAGTACGCTGGCAGCGGACTATGAAAGAACGGACATGGGGACTATTCAAATCGCACCCGAAGTCATCGAAATCATTGCGGGTCTCGCGACGATCGAGGTACAAGGCGTCGCGGGCATGAGCGGCGGATTCGCCGGCGGGATCGCCGAGCTTCTGGGCCGCAAGAACCTGGCCAAAGGCGTGAAGGTCGAAGTCGGGCAGCGCGAGGCGGCGGTCGACGTGTCCATTATCGTGGAGTACGGCAACCGGATTCCGGAGATCGCTTCGGACATTCAACGCAACGTCAAGCGCTCGATCGAAATGATGACCGGGCTTCAGGTCGTCGAAGTCAATGTTCATATTCATGACGTTCATTTCAAAATCGCGGAGAAGACCGAGGCGGAAGACCCGCAGCTTCGTCTCAAATAATCCTCTCGTAGACACGAATGACTCATACCCCCTAGTGGTTGGGCTTGCCGCTCGGCGCTAGGGGGTTTTATCTACGAATGGGAGCACCTGCCCGAGTCTTCGGGCGCTGCTTGCATTTCGATGGGAAGAACCGCCCCAAGGAGGCATCTGACGTTGATTAGAGTGTTGGACAAGCTGCTGTTGTTTCTCTACAGTATCGCCATCGGGGCCGTCGCGGCCGTTGCGTTCAGCGCGGGCGTATATTGGTTTCCGGAAGAGTGGCTGAGCAATCTCGTACATAATCTGTACAACGGCGACATGCGCTGGCTGCAGGTGACGGTCGTCACGGCGGCGGCGGTCGTCTTCCTCATCAGCTTGCGGTTCTTCTATATTGCGCTTCGGCCGAGTAACGCGTCCGCCCCGTCGATCGATCAGCGGACGGAGTTCGGCGACATCCGCATTTCGCTAGACACGGTCGAGAATTTGGCGCTCAAGGCGGCCGCGCGCCAGCGCGGCGTGAAAGACCTGAAGGCGCGGATCCGCATCGGCGAGGCTGGCATCGAGGTGTCGCTGCGCGCCATCGCGGACGGCGAAAGCTCCATTCCGACGCTGACGGAAGACATTCAGCGCGCGGTCAAATCCCATGTCGAGGAAATCACGGGCATTCCCGTCGCGAGCGTGTCCGTCTACGTGGCGAACATCATCCAAACCGCGAATTTTAAAAGCCGGGTCGAATAGGGGTGGTGCCGATGTGGAAGGAAATTTGGACAACCTATGGCGGACGGATCGCCGGCGTGTCCGTCGGCGTTATTCTCGGGCTTCTTTATTTTATCGTCGGTTTTTGGGATATGCTGTTTTTCGGCCTGCTGTTATGGGCCGGTTATGCCATCGGTAAGATGAAGGACGCCCAGCGGGGACCGATCATTCCGTGGCAGCAGCTCGTGGAATGGCTGACGGAGCGATGGCGGCCGTTCAAATAACGCTATGGTCTCCTCCGTACCCCGGACAACGCGGCAGCCGTTCGGGGCAGGGAGGAGATCATAATTTGAAATCCGATCTGCCCCTCGCCTGCGAGGGGTTGCGTTCGGATTTCGCTTCGGCACGACGGGTCGCCGCCCGGTAGTAGGGTCGGCGAACGGTGCCTTGACGAATTTTAAGGAGCGGTCAGAGAACAGATGAAACGAAGGTTAGCACGGGAAATCGTGGTACAGAGCTTGTACCAAATGGAAATGAACGAAGAGGCGACGACGTCGTCGGCCGTGGACATGCTGGTGGACGAGGTCCACGACGAGAACGAGATCGAGGCGGACGCGGCGGACGTCGGCAAAGTCGACGAGTATATCCGCAGCCTGCTTCAAGGCGTCGTGGAACATAAAGCGGCGATAGACGACATGCTGCAGCATTACTTGACGGGCTGGCAGGTGGACCGTTTGTCGCGGGTGGACCGCCAGATATTGCGGCTCGCCTGCTACGAGCTGGTATTCCGGGACGACGCGCCGCCGAAGGCGGTCATCAACGAGGCGATCGAACTGGCGAAGCATTTCGGCACGGACGAATCCGGCAAGTTCGTCAACGGCGTGCTCGGGCGCCTGCTGCAGGCGCTGGACGAGCTTAAGCCGAAGGCTTGAGGCGCGTCCGGCTCGATGGAGAGACAAGCCCCTTGCGCCCGTCCGGCGTAAGGGGTTTCCGATACTACAGCCCTTCGGGGCGTTACATAGGAGTGATCGAAGTGACAGCACAACGCATCGAAGGTAAAGCCATTTCCGACGCCATCCGGATCGAAATCGCCGAGGAGACGGCGAAGCTGGCGGCGAAAGGCATCGTTCCGGGCCTGGCCGTCGTTCTCGTCGGCGAAGACCCGGCATCGCAAGTTTACGTCGGCAACAAAGAAAAAGCCTGCCATCAACTCGGGTTCTACTCCGAAGTGCATCGCCTTCCGACCGCGACGTCGCAAGAAGCGCTGCTCGACCTGATCGACAAGCTGAACCGGCAAAGCACGATCAACGGCATTCTCGTGCAGCTCCCGCTGCCGAAGCATATCGAGGAGAAGGCCGTCATCGACGCGATCAGCGCGGAGAAGGACGTGGACGGATTCCATCCGGTCAGCGTCGGCAATCTCGTCATCGGCGACGACAGCCTGCTTCCGTGCACGCCTGCGGGCGTCATCGAGCTGATCAAGCGGACGGGCGTCGACATCGCCGGTAAGCACGCCGTCGTGATCGGCCGCAGCAACATCGTGGGCAAACCGGTCGCCATGCTGCTGCTCCGCGAACACGCCACCGTGACGATTTGCCATTCCCGTACGGCCAACATGGCGGACATCGCCAAGACGGCGGACATTCTCGTCGTCGCGATCGGCAAGCCGAACGCCATCGGCCGCGACTACGTCAAGCCGGGCGCCGTCGTGATCGACGTCGGCATCAACCGGCTCGATACCGGCAAGCTGGTCGGCGACGTCGATTACGACGACGTCTTGAACAACGCCGGTTACATTACGCCGGTACCGGGCGGCGTCGGCCCGATGACGATTACGATGCTGATGCAAAACACGCTGAAAGCCGCGAAGCGGCAGCAAGCGGCGAAGGAGTGAATCTCGTACGATGGCTGACCGAACGCGCGTCTTTTCGATTAAGGAAATCAACCGCTACATCGGGATGAAGCTGGAATCGGACGATCTTCTGAGCGATGTTTGGCTGCGCGGCGAAATTTCCAATTTCACGCATCATTCCAGCGGCCATATGTATTTCACGCTGAAGGACAAGGACAGCCGGCTGAAATGCATCATGTTCGCTTCCCATAACCAGCGCCTGGCCTTCATGCCGAAGGAAGGCGCCAAGGTGCTGGCCAGAGGCAACGTGTCCGTCTACGAGCGGGACGGCAATTATCAATTCTATTGCACGACGATGCAGCCGGACGGAATCGGCAGCCTATACATGGCTTACGAGCAGCTGAAGCGCAAGCTTCAGGACGAAGGCTTGTTCGATCCGGCGCGCAAGCGTCCGATTCCGAAATTCCCGAAGGCGATCGGCGTCATTACCTCCGCGACCGGCGCTGCCGTGCGCGATATTCTGATCACGCTGCAGCGCCGACACCCTTCCGTGCCGGTGCTGCTTTTTCCCGTTTCCGTACAGGGGAAGGGAGCCGCGCCGTCGATCGTCCGGGCGATCGAAACGATGAACCGATTGGCGGAGGTCGACGTATTAATAATTGGCCGCGGCGGCGGATCGCTCGAGGAGCTGTGGGCGTTCAACGAAGAAGCCGTCGCCCGGAGCATCGCCGCATCGCTGATCCCGGTCATCTCGGCGGTCGGCCACGAGACGGATTTCACCATCGCGGATTTCGTCGCCGACCTGCGGGCGGCTACGCCTACGGCCGCTGCGGAATTGGCGGTGACGAGCGTGCACGAGCTGAAGGCGCAGCTGGCCCGAACCGAATCGCGTCTCGTGCACGTGCTGCGCCAGACGCTCCTTAGCCGGAAAGAACGGCTGTCGCGCGCGCGACGCTCGCCGGTCTTCGTGAATCCGCGCCGGTACGTGCTGCAGCAATCACAGCGGCTCGACGTGCTGCGGGAGCGGCTGCGGCATCGCGCGATCCGGCTGTCGGAGCGGAACGGCGAACGATTCGCGCGCCTGCAGGCGGCGCTGAACCGGTCGCATCCCGGAAGCAGGGCGGCAGCTGCGGCGAAGCAGCTCACGCAGGCGACGGCGCGGCTCGAAGCGGGCATGGCCGGCGGCCTGAAGGCGAGGCGGCTGCAGCTCGTCGCTTCGATGCGGCAGCTGGACGCGCTCAGCCCGCTTAAAGTCATGGCGCGCGGGTATAGTCTCGTATACGACGAGCAGGGAAAGAAGCTGGTCAAGTCGGTCGCGGACGTTCAGCTCGGCGATCTGGTCAAGGTGCACGTGACGGACGGCCAGCTGGAATGCCAGGTATGGGCAATGAAAGGGGAGGCGTAAGCGATGGCAGCGAAGGAAAAAGTCGCGGTACAGGAGGAACTCAGCTTCGAAGCCGCCATGGAGCGCCTCGAGGACATCGTCGGCATGCTGGAGAGCGGCGACGTTCCGCTCGAAACGGCGATCGAGCTGTTCCAGGAGGGCATGAAGCTGTCCCAGCTTTGCGGCTCCAAGCTGGAGCAGGTCGAACGGAAGATCGAGACGCTGATCGAATCCGAGAACGGCCTGCAGCGAAAACCGTTTGCGCCCGCAAACGAAGACAGAGGGGACGACAGGTGAAAACTTCACTTTCGCTGAACGACTACTTGAACCGGTCCGTCCTTGAAATCGAAGAAGCGCTGAGAGGCGCCATTCCGGAAGAATGGGACGTTCCGCCCAAGCTGCGCGAGTCGATGATGTACTCCTTGGAGGCCGGAGGCAAGCGGCTGCGGCCGATTCTCGTGCTGAGCGCGGCGGAAGCCGTCGGGCGCGAGGAGCACGCGCGCAAGCTTGCGATGCCGGTCGCTTGCGCCGTCGAGATGATCCATACGTATTCGCTGATTCACGACGACCTGCCCGCGATGGACGACGACGATTTCCGCCGGGGCAAGCCGACGAATCATAAGATTTACGGCGAAGCGATGGCCATTCTGGCCGGCGATGGGCTGCTGACGCATGCCTTTTTCGCGGCTACGCAGTCCGTCGCATTGGGCGCGCAGCCGGAGACGGTGCTCGCGATTGTCTCGGATCTGGCCAGATTGGCCGGCGTGCCGGGGATGGTCGGCGGGCAAGCCGCGGATATTCAGGGCGAGCAGGGCATCACGTCGCAGGAAGAGCTTGAATACATCCACATGCACAAGACGGGGGATCTGCTCGTGTTCTCGGTGCTGGCCGGCGCCCGGATCGGCGGCGCGTCCCCGGAGCAGCTGGAAGCGCTGCAGCGCTTCGCGCGCAAGCTGGGTCTGGCCTTCCAGATCCAAGACGACATTTTGGATCTGATCGGCGACGCGGCGAAGCTGGGCAAACCGGTGCAAAGCGACGTGGAAGAGCGGAAAGTGACGTATCCGTACTTAATCGGCATGGAAGAGAGCGAGAAGCTCGTCGTGCGGCTTACGCAGGAGGCGAAGCAAGCACTGGTCGAGGCGAACCTCGAGACGCCGGATACGCTGCTCGCGATCGCCGATTATTTGATGAGCCGAGACCACTAGAATCCCGGCCGCGTGTGTTTCTGCCACGAATTATGATATAATTTAGCCACGTTTGACGATTGTCGGTTAACGAGGGCTGTATGGCCGGGAAAGCGAGGAAACATCGTGTTGCTTGAACATATCAACGAGCCCAAAGATTTGAAGTCCTTGTCGATCGCGCAGCTGGAGCAGCTTGCGGGCGAGATCCGCACCTTCCTCATCGAGAAGCTGTCGGCGACCGGCGGACATCTGGCTCCCAACCTGGGAGTCGTCGAGCTTACCTTGGCGCTGCACTATTTGTTCGACAGCCCGAAGGATAAGTTCATTTTCGACGTCGGACATCAATCGTACGTCCATAAAATCCTGACTGGCCGCAGGGATCAGTTCGATACATTGCGCAAATATAAAGGGCTGTGCGGCTTCATCAAGCGCGCGGAAAGCCCGCACGACGTCTGGGAGGCGGGGCACAGCAGCACGTCGCTGTCTGCGGCCATGGGCATGGCGCTCGCCCGTGACCTCAAAGGCGAGAAGAACAAAGTCGTCGCGATCATCGGCGACGGCGCGTTGACGGGCGGGATGGCGCTCGAGGCGCTTAACCACATCGGCCACGAGAAGAAGAACCTCATGGTCATCTTGAACGATAACGAGATGTCGATCGCCCCGAACGTCGGTGCGCTGCACCATTATCTCGGCAAAATCCGGACGGACCGCCACTACCAAAAGGCGAAGGAAGAGCTGAACCAATTCCTGAACAAAATTCCGGCGATCGGGGGCCGGCTGGCCAAAACCGCGGAGCGGCTCAAGGATAGTCTGAAGTATTTGCTCGTGAGCGGTATTTTGTTCGAGCAGTTCGGCTTTACGTATTTCGGGCCGGTCGACGGCCATGACTTGAATCAGCTCACGGAGCTGATCGATCAGGCGAGCCGAGTGCCGGGACCCGTGCTCGTGCATGTCATTACGATAAAGGGCAAAGGCTACTCGCCGGCAGAAGCGGACTCCTTTAAGTGGCATGGCGTATCGACTCCTTACAAAATCGAATCCGGTCAAATGCTCAAAGTCGTTGGTCCGCCGATGTATACAGAGGTGTTCAGCGATGCATTGATGGAGCTGGCCGAGAATGACGAACGGATCGTAGCGGTCACGCCGGCCATGCCCGGGGGCTCCGGCCTGCTGAAGTTCGCCCAGCGGTTCCCGGACCGGATGATCGACGTCGGCATCGCCGAGCAGCACGCGGCGACGATGTGCGCGGCGCTCGCGATGGAAGGGCTGAAGCCGGTGTTCGCCGTCTACTCGACATTCCTGCAGCGCGCATACGACCAGGTCGTCCACGACATCTGCCGCCAGAACACGAACGTCGTGTTCGCGATCGACCGGGCCGGCTTCGTTGGTGGGGACGGAGAGACGCATCAAGGCGTTTACGATATGGCATTCATGCGCCACATTCCGAACATGGTGCTGATGATGCCGAAGGACGAGAACGAGCTGCGCCGGATGATGAAGACCGCGATCGATTACGACGATGGCCCGATCGCCGTCCGCTACCCACGCATCAACGGGCTCGGCGTGCCGATCGACGAAGAGATGACGCCGATTCCGATCGGCACATGGGAAGTGGTGCGCGAGGGCGAATCCGCGGTCATCGCCGCGATCGGCCCGATGATTCCGGTCGCCGAGGAAGCGGCGGAGCTGCTGAAGCGCGAAGGCTTGAACGTTCGCGTCGTCAATGCCCGCTTCGTCAAACCGCTCGACGAGGAGATGCTGCACCGGATCGCGGACGAAGGACTGCCGATGCTCGTGCTGGAAGAAGGGGCGGAGCTAGGCGGTCTCGGCAGCGCCGTGATGGAGTTTTACTCGCTGCACCGCCGCGACGGCGCGCATGTCCGCATTATGGGCGTGCCGGATATTTTCGTCGAGCACGGATCCGTGAAGGAGCAGCGCCAGGAAGTCGGTTTGACCGCCGAGCACGTCGCGACGGAGCTGAGCACGCTGCTTCCGCGGGTGCGCAAGCGCGTAACCGGACAGGTATAGAACACAGGAGATTTCGAACCGATGACAATAGCAAAAGAACGAATCGACGTGCTGCTCGTCGAGCAGGGTTACTACGACAGCCGCGTCAAAGCCAAGGCGGCGCTCATGGCGGGTCTCGTCCTCGTGGACGGCGAGCGCATCGAGAAGAGCGGCATGAAGGTGCCGCGGACCGCCTCCATCGTGGTCAAGGGCGCGCTGCATCCTTACGTCAGCCGCGGCGGCCTGAAGCTGGAGAAGGCGATCAAGCAATTCGGATTGGACCTCGAAGGCGCGGTCATGCTGGACATCGGCGCTTCGACCGGCGGATTCACGGATTGCGCGCTGCAGCACGGCGCCTCGTACGTCTACGCCCTCGATGTCGGCTATAACCAGCTGGACTGGTCGCTGCGGCAGGACGAACGCGTGAACGTCATGGAGCGAACCAATTTCCGATACACGGTTCCCGAAGATCTCAAAGGACCGCGTCCGACGTTCGCGACGATCGATGTTTCCTTTATTTCGCTGAAATTGATTTTGCCCACCCTCGGTACGCTGCTCGAACAGGGAGCACGCGTCGTCGCGCTCATCAAGCCGCAGTTCGAAGCCGGGCGCGAGAAGGTCGGCAAGTCGGGCGTCGTCCGGGAGCCGGCTACGCATCGGGAGGTGCTGCAGCAGGTGCTCGGGTTTGCGGCTGGAATCGGCTACGAGCTGGAACGGCTGACGTTCTCGCCGATTACGGGCGGCGAAGGCAATATCGAATTTTTGGCGTATTGGCGGTGGGAGCCGGGTCGTCCCGGGACGGTTCCGGACGAAGCGGCGATCGCTTCGCTCGTCGAGGAAGCCGCGTCCGCATTCGCTTAGAAGAAGTCTTTCGTGAGGCATCACGCCGCATGAAAGGCTTTTTTTGCTGATTTTTTGGTTCACCCCCCTTTGCATAATGCCCATTATTTGATAAGATAAGAACAAAAGCAAACACTTGTTCGGGACTCATATGTTCCCCTCGACAGGATTTTGACCGCGGGCCACGAAATGGTACAGTGGCAATCATTTCGATCGCGGGAGGTCCTGCATGGGAGACTACGGGGATTGGCTGGTCATGATCGTCGCCGGCGCGCTGCTGGTTTACTGGCTGTATCGGCTTTTTTACCGCTGGCTGCACGAGCCGCCGGGATTGAACACGAAGCTCCTCTTGAGCGAGACGGATGACGTTATGGAAGACGACGTGAACGTGCAGCTGCTCGAGAAGGCCGGCTACGAGGTGACGCACGGCAAGTACCGCGTTCCGCTGACGATCGATTTGGACGGTACGACGCTGTACAGCCGGTTGTTTATCGACTTGATTGCCGAGAAAGACGGCAAATACTATATTGTGAAGACGGCGCGCGAGCGAAAGCCCATCGATTGGACGGGCAGCGGCGTACGGGACCGGCTGCTCGTGTACGCGCTGCTGATGCCGAAATGCGAAGGGGTCCTGTTCGTGGATCACAAGGAGTCCGTCATACGGACCATAACGTTTAAATTCGGTTCTTAACCAAGAGGAGGATGTACATGAAGAGCGTTCGGCAAATGAAAATACGCGAGCTCATCTCGAACCAAATCATCGAAACGCAGGACGACTTGGTCGACTCGCTTCGCAACACGGGTCTGCAAGTGACGCAGGCAACCGTGTCGCGCGACATCAAGGAAATGCAGCTGGTCAAAGTGCCCATCGAGGACGGCCGGTACAAGTATTCCATTCCGCAGGAGACGCGAACGCATTCCATTTCGAAGCTGAAGCGCACGTTGTCCGATCATTTTCTGCATATCGATTTTACAGACAACCTGGTCGTCATGAAGTGCTTGCCGGGCACGGCCAACGCGATCTGCGCCATGATCGACAACATGGAGTGGGTCGAAGTCATGGGGACGATTTGCGGCGACGACACGATTCTGATTATTTGCCGCAGCAAGGAGCTTAGCTCCGAGATTGTAGACCGCTTGCTCGGATTGATGAATTAAGTCACGCTAGGCCGATCAACGATTACCTAATTCGCTAAGGAGGAGAGCGACGATGCTTCGCGAGCTGTCTATTCGCAATTTGGCTGTTATCGAGCAGGTATCTGTAAAGTTTCATGACGGGTTTCATGTTCTGACGGGGGAAACGGGAGCGGGCAAATCGATTCTGATCGATGCGCTCAGCCTGGTCGTCGGCGGCAGGGGCGCATCCGACATGGTCCGGTACGGCTGCGACAAAGCCGAAATCGAAGCCATGTTCGAGCTGCCGCAGGGACACCCGGTCTGGACGACCTTGACGACATTCGGGCTGCGGGCTTCGCACGAGGAAGGTCTTGTCGTCCGGCGGGAGCTATCCTCCCAAGGCAAGAGCGTCAGCCGCGTTAACGGACATATCGTCACGCTGTCCATGCTGCGTGAGATTGGCGAATGCCTCGTGAATATCCATGGCCAGCATGAGCATCAGTCGCTTCTCCGGACCGAGAAGCATTTGGATTGGCTGGATTCATATGCCGGCGACGCGGTGCAGGGCACGCTGGAATCTTATCGCGTCGTTTACAAACACTATGAGCAGGTTCGCGCGGAGCTCAAGAGCCTGGAAGAGACCACGCGGCAAAACATGCAGATGCTCGACCTATACCGGTTCCAGATCGAGGAGATCGCTTCGGCTCGCCTGAAGCCGGGCGAGGACGAGGACTTGGCCGAGGAGCGCCAGAAGCTGATGTCGTCCGTCAAGCGCCGGGATTCGGCAGCGGAGGCGTATAGCCTGTTGAACGGCAACAAGGGGCTCGACGCGATCAGCAAAGCGGTCGGCAAGGTGACCGATATCCGCGAATACGATCCGCAGGTTCTCGATCCGCTGCTGGAGCAGCTCCAGTCGGCGTTCTTCCAGCTCGAAGACGCGGTGTTTCAGCTTCGCGATTACCGGGACGGCGTGGAGTCGGATCCGGAACGGCTGACGTTGATCGAAGACCGGATCGATCTGATCAACAGCCTGAAGCGCAAATACGGCGAGTCGATTCCCGATATTCTCGCTTATCTGGGCAATATTCAAGCCGAGACGGACAAAATCGAAAATCGTGACGAGCATTTGGCCCGGCTCCAGCAAGAGCTCGTCAAGCATCAGACCGACTGCATGGCGCTCGGCGTTCAACTGTCCGGCTTGCGGCGCAAAGCGGCGGAGCGGCTCGCGACGGCGATCGAGAGCGAGCTGCGCCAGCTGCAGATGGATCGGACGACGTTCCGCGTCCTATTAGAGCAGTCGCCGGTCGGCGAAGGCTACAAACTCCATTCGAACGGCATCGACGAAGCCGTCTTCCTGATCGCGCCGAATCCGGGCGAACCGCTGAAACCGATCAGCAAAATCGCGTCCGGCGGCGAGATGTCGCGGATCATGCTCGCTCTAAAGACGATCTTCGCTTCCATCGACGAAGTGCCGGTGCTCATCTTTGACGAAGTCGATACGGGCGTAAGCGGCCGCGCCGCCCAGGCTATCGCGGAGAAGATGGCGCGATTGTCCAGCCAGTGCCAAGTGTTCTCCATTACCCATTTGCCGCAGGTGGCCTGCATGGCGGAACATCATTATGAGATCCGCAAAACCATCGTGTCGGAACGGACCTCGACGCGGGTAACGGAACTCAGCCATTCGAATCGGATCGAAGAGCTGGCGCGCATGCTAGGCGGCGTGGAAGTCACGGAAAAAACGCGCCACCATGCGCAAGAAATGCTTGACCTGGCTTACAAACAGAAGGGAGCATAAGAGAACCATTCAGGGAATGTTTTTGGCGACATAAAACAATAAGGGCAGGGATACCTTATAGGTACGCAAATGGCGAACCACCTTTCTCGTCAAGCGATTCAGCAGCAGGGAGCGTGAAGTCATTGAATGCCTATCAGCGGAAACGGTGGCTTGGTTTATTCCTCGTCATCATCGTCTGCATGCTTGGTCTATCCTCGCCAATCCAACATTTCGCCGCCTTTCCGAATGAAGTTCGCTTATTCTCGGGGCAATTGAAACAGCTGGATTACAGTATGCCCGTTCATGCGCAAGTAACATCCGATTCGCAGCTGCTTCAGATTAACGGTTCGAGCGGCCGCTCTACCTCCATTAATTTAAACAAGCCGGTGACGATTCAATCATCCAGCAGCGGCGAAACAACGCTCAAATTGAAATTATTCGGCAAAATTCCATTCAAGACGCTCAAAGTCAACGTCGTACCGGATCTGCGGGTCATACCGGGCGGACAAACCATCGGCGTCAAAGTGAAGTCCGCGGGCATCATGGTCGTAGGCCATCACCAAGTCGTCAACGATAAAGGAACGAAGGTTTCTCCCGGCGAAACGGCCAAATTGCAGCTCGGCGATCTGATCGTGCGCATCAACGGCAATTATGTCAATGAAGTTTATAAAGTGGCCAAGCTGGCCGAAGAAGCCGGTACCGCCAAAAAACCGCTTCAACTGACGGTCAAACGCGGCACAAGATTGTTCGAAACGAAGCTTTCTCCGGTCTACGATGCGGAAGACCGCGCCTGGCGGCTCGGCCTGTACATTCGCGACTCGGCAGCCGGCGTGGGCACACTGACATTCTATGCGCCGGATCAAGGCGTCTACGGAGCGCTTGGGCACGTTATAACCGACATGGACACGCAGACGCCGATCGAGGTGGGCGAAGGGCAAATTCTTCAATCCAACGTGACGTCGATCAATAAGAGCCAGAACGGCGAACCGGGGGAAAAACGGGCTCATTTCATCAAAGAAAGCAAAGTGCTTGGCAATATCGAACGCAACACGTCCTTTGGGATATTCGGCAAAATGAGGGAGCTCCCCGCGCACAGCTATAATCAGCAATCGATCCCGGTTGCATTCGCGGAAGAGGTGAAAGAAGGGCCGGCGCAGCTGCTCACCGTCGTGAACGGACAGAAGGTGGAGCGTTTCAATGTCGAGGTCGTGCACGTGACCCGGCAGCAATCGCCCGCCACGAAGGGCATGGTCATCAAAATTACGGATCGCCGCCTGCTGCAGCAAACCGGGGGCATCGTGCAAGGGATGTCGGGAAGCCCGATCATACAGGACGGCAAACTGATCGGTGCAGTGACGCACGTATTCGTTAACGACCCGACGTCGGGATATGGCTGCTTTATCGAGTGGATGCTGCAGGATGCTGGCGTGTTGCTGAAGACGACGAACTTAAATCTTAAGGCGGCCTAAGCCACCTTAAGATTTTTTGCTTCTCGCGGATATGTAGTAGCGGAAGTCGGAGATGTACGAAACGGGTAGTTGCGTAAGTTCATTCGCTGTACATAGGACAAGTCCAAGATCATGACTTGTCGAAAAATTTCGAACAATGATACATCATGTAATAAATTATTCATTATAAATCACATCGAATAAAAAATAAAGAAAAAGATTATTCGACAGAAGGAATTTTATACCCCATGTCGAAAATGTTTAACAAGCAGGAAAGACGTAAAGATGCTGCGTCTCAACCATTAGGATTTAAGTCTAAGGAGGACTATACCTTGCAAAGAATTGAAGTATTGTTGGCTGATGACAACCGTGAATTTACGACTCTGCTTTCCGAGTATATTTCCGAACAAAACGATATGACTGTAACGGGTGTCGCGTATAACGGCGAGGAAGTTCTCCGCATTCTGGAAGAAACGCGTCCTGATGTATTGATCCTGGATATCATCATGCCGCATCTTGACGGCCTCGGCGTGCTGGAGCGCCTGCGCGAAATGAATCTGCCGCAAATGCCGAAAATCATCATGCTGACGGCGTTCGGCCAAGAGAACATCACGCAAAAAGCCGTTCAGCTGGGCGCGTCGTATTACATTTTGAAACCGTTTGATATGGAAATTTTGGCGAACCGCATCCGGCAGCTGGTCGGCAATCCGACGGTTATCTCATCGTCGTACACCGCCTCGGCCTCGTCCGCCTCGGCAACGAAGTCCAACGTCGTTCCGATCGCCAAAGGAAAAAACCTCGATGCCAATATTACGAGCATCATTCACGAAATCGGCGTACCCGCTCACATCAAAGGGTATCAATATTTGCGCGAAGCGATTACAATGGTATACAACAATATCGAAATTTTAGGCGCGATTACGAAGACGCTGTATCCCGCGATCGCCGAGAAATTCAAAACGACGCCTTCCCGCGTCGAACGCGCTATCCGCCATGCGATCGAGGTCGCTTGGACGCGCGGCAACATCGACAGCATCAGCCACTTGTTCGGCTACACGATCAATATCAGCAAGTCGAAACCGACGAACAGCGAGTTTATCGCGATGGTCGCCGACAAGCTGCGGATCGAACACAAAGTATCTTAGAACGACACGCTATTACGAACGATTCATTCGATTGGATGGAGCGCCGCTCCCGCGAGTCACTCGCGGGCAGTGGCGTTTCGCGTTGTTCAAGCATCTAGGGGGATTGTTTTCTTGTGGCATCGTTGACATCTACTTCCGCTCCTTCGTGGAAACGACTTACCGTCTTATTGTCCGTCACGCTCATCTCGGGCTTCAATCAGGGGCTGCTGCTCCCCCTGCTTGCCATTCTTCTCGAGCAGCAAGGCGTCTCGTCGGATATGAACGGCCTCAACTCCATGGCGCTGTATATCGGGACATTCGGCATGATGTTCTTTATCGAGAAGCCGATTCGCCGGTTCGGGTATAAGGCCGGCATCCTCGCGGGCATCGCGCTCGCGGGAACGGCCACGCTGCTGTTCCCGGTCTTCTCCGGCGCATTATGGATCTGGTTCATTCTGCGGATCGCCGTCGGCATCGGCGACAGCGCGCTCCATTACTGCGCGCAGCTCTGGATCGTCAGCAGCGCTTCGCCGCAGCGCCGCGGCCGGGTTATTTCGCTTTATGGCATGGCTTACGGCATCGGCTTCAGCCTCGGCCCAATCGGCATTAACCTGGCGAATGCAGCCAGCTGGATGCCATTCGCACTGAACGCGGCGCTGTTCGTGCTCGTCGCCTTCTTCATGCTGCCGCTCGGCAGGGAGTACCCCGAAGCCGCGAAATCGTCCGCCGAGAGCGGCAATCGTTTTTGGCTGGTTTATCGTCTGGGATGGTTCGCGTTATTGCCGGCCATCCTGTACGGCTTGCTGGAATCGACGATGAACAGCAATTTTCCGCTCTACGGGCTCCGAATCGGGCTCAGCAAAGAAACGATATCGATGCTGCTGCCTGCTCTAGGCATCGGCAGTCTGGTCGTCATGTTCCCGCTCGGCATACTGAGCGACCGGATCGGACGCAAACGCGTCCTGATGGGCTGCGCGTTGTCGGCGGGCCTGGTCTTTTTCGCGGTGCCGCTTGCCGGCAGCCAGGTGCCGTTGTTGTTCGTCCTGCTGTCGCTGGTCGGCGGCTTGGTCGGTTCGTTCTTCTCGCTCGGATTGGCCTACGCGGGCGATGTGCTTCCGCGGAATCTATTGCCGTCGGCCAACGTCATCGCATCGATCCATTTCAGTATCGGCAGCCTGCTCGGTCCGAGCGTGGGGGGAGCCAGCATACAATACGTATCGACCCAAAGCGTGTTCCTGCTGCTGGGCGGAGCGTTTGCGCTGTTCGCCCTGCTCGGGCCGCTGTTCCGGAGCGCCGGCGGGGAAGCGGCCGTCAATTCGAATTCGGTCGTATAACGGGTTCCCGCCTGCGTATCCTTTTGACAGGGCCGTTCGTTTACGCAGTGTAAGCAAACCAAACGGATAAGGAGGTGCATGCCCATGACGAAACTTCAGCCATCCGGGGCCGTGGAAGATCTGCGGTTCACGCTGTATCGATATTGCCTGTCGCTGACGCGCTCTGCCTGGGACGCGGAGGATCTCGTGCAGGAGACCTGCCTGCGGGCGCTCCCGGTCATGAACGGGTCGGTGGCGCATCCGAATCCGACGGCGTATTTGCTCCGCACAGCCAAAAACATCGCCGTCGACCAATCGAGGCGGAAGAAACGCGCCGAGCGCGCGCTCGCGGCCATGCAGCGCAGCGAAGCCGCCCTGAGCCGTTTCTATGGCGATTCCGCGGAATTGACAGCGATGCTCGGACTGCTGCTCGGTCATTTATCGCCGCTCCAGCGGACCGTGTTTCTGCTGAAGGAACTGTTTGGCTTCAAGAACGGCGAGGTCGCGGCGAAGCTGTCGACGTCCGAGGGCGCGGTGAAGGCGGCGCTTCACCGGGCGCGGATCGCCGTCGAGAAGCTGAAGCTCGGGGCGCGGTTTCGCGATCCGGATCAGCCGAGCGCGCCGGCGGCGGACGTCGACGAAAGCTTGCTGTCGGCCTACGTGAACGCCGTGCGGCACGGCGATCCTCAAGCGCTCGTCGTCCTCGCGAACGCCGAAGCGCAGATCATCGACCCGGTGGAAGCGGTCAGCCGGCTTAGCCAGCGGTTCGCGCCCTCGGATATCGCCTCCTCCTCGTCCGTTACGATGCGGTTTGCTGCGTAACCGAACGAGGAGGGAATGCGCATGAATTTGACGCCTTACGTTATCGAAACGACCAATCGGGGAGAGCGGAGCTACGACATTTATTCCCGGCTGCTGAAGGACCGGATCGTCATGGTCAGCGGCGAGATCGAGGACCATATGGCCAACGCCATCGTCGCGCAGCTGCTGTTTCTGGCGGCGGACGACCCGGAGAAAGATATTCAACTGTATATCAATAGTCCGGGAGGCTCCGTCACCGCGGGCTTCTCGATCTTCGATACGATGCAGTTCATCAAGCCGGACGTCTCGACGATCTGTACCGGGTTCGCCGCCAGCTTCGGGGCGATCCTGCTCGCCGGCGGCGCGAAAGGCAAACGATTCGTCCTGCCGAACAGCGAAGTCATGATCCACCAGCCGCTCGGCGGCGCAAGGGGGCAGGCGAGCGATATTCAAATCCATGCCAGCTGGATTTTGAAGACGCGGGCGAAAATCAACGCGCTGCTCTCGCACCATACGGGACAATCCGTAGAGCAGATCGAACGGGACTCCGACCGCGACCGGTTCATGAGCGCGGAGGAGGCGGTGGCGTACGGCATCGTCGACCGCGTCATCGCGTCGAACGGGGCTGCTTCCTGATGCGAAGGGCCGGCCGTTGATAGGCGGAACCATGTGCAAGCAAATGCGCGAACGATAGCGCAAGCAAAAGGGCAGGCTTTCCGCACCGCGGAGAACCTGCCCTTTTGCACTGCCGTCTTAGGGCGCGAGGAGCGCGCCGATACGGACCGGCATGTTGTGTAAGCCATTGTCAAATTACGATTGCGGCCGCGGCGGACGCGGACGCTTCTTGCGGAAGCGGGGCGCGACATAATTGCGCTTGCGGTCGCGGAAGAACGTCCAGCCGCCGATAAAGCCGACGCCGAGCAAAAACAGCGCGAGACCGGCGATAAAGCGCCACCATTCGAACGGATGAACGACTGAAGCATCGTCTCCGAAGGAAGCGAAGAAATGAAAGATCGCATCTTTCATGAGCAGAAAACCGTACGTGGCGCCGAGACCCGGAATCACGAGCAGCAGAACCGCGATGAACCGAATGAGAACTTGCTTCATTTCTGTTTGAACCCTCCCGTTGCCTTGCGGAAAAACGCTTCTACGATATTCATCATACCTTTTCCGCGCAGGGCTGTCCATTTGGAAAAACCGCCGGAGTTTTCCCGCGGAACGAAAACAGGTACAATAGGGAGTAGACCAGCTTGACCATATGGAGAGGGGAACGACCATGACGATCGCGTGCGACATTGCCATCATCGGCGGAGGCATCGCAGGATACACGGCGGCCATCAAGGCCGCGCAGGCGGGGAAGAAAGCCGTCATTATCGAGAGAGAGAAGCTCGGCGGCACGTGTTTACATAAAGGCTGCATCCCGAGCAAGGCGCTGCTGCGGAGCGCGGAGGTATTCGCCACGCTGCGCAAGGCCGACACGTTCGGCGTTCAGGTGGACGGTACCGTGACGCTCGATTTTGCCAAGGTGCAGCAGCGCAAGAGCGGCACGGTCGAGAATCTGTACAAAGGCCTGCAATACTTGATGCGCAAGCATGACATCACCGTGCTTCAGGGGAGCGGGACCGTCATCGGCCCGTCGATCTTCTCGCCCAAGAGCGGCAGCGTAGCCGTGGAGCTGGCGGACGGCGAGATGGAGACGGTCGTGCCGGCGCATCTCATCCTCGCGACGGGCTCGCGGCCGCGCCACTTGAAAGGGCTCGAGCCCGTGGAAGGCCAGATCATGTCGAGCGACGAAGCGCTGGAGATGGACAAGCTGCCGAAGTCGATGCTCATCGTCGGCGGCGGCGTCATTGGCGTGGAGTGGGCGTCCATGCTGATCGACTTCGGCGTCGAGGTGACGCTGGTGGAATCCGCCGCACGGCTGCTGCCCGGCGAGGACGCCGACGCTACGGCCGAGCTAACGAAGCAGCTGCGCCGCCGGGGCGTACGGATATTAACCGGCATCCAATTGAAGCCGGAAACGTATACCTTTAGTGACGGCACAGGTATCATTACGGCGGATACGGCCGACGGGCCCGTCATCTTGACCGCGGAGCGGCTGCTCGTCTCGGTCGGCAGACAAGGGAACGTCGAGGGCATCGGCCTGGAGAATACCGACGTCCGCGTCGAGAAGGGCGCGATCAAGGTCAACGCGTACTTCCAAACGAACGAGCCGCATATCTATGCCATCGGCGACGTGACGGGAGGGATGCAGCTGGCGCACGCCGCCGCGCACGAGGCGATCGTCGCGGTCGGCCATATTCTCGGCGGCGCCGAGCAGGCGCCGGAGCATGCCCGCATTCCGCGGGCGATCTACGCGAAGCCGGAAATCGCGTCCATCGGCCTGACGGAGGACGAAGCCGGCAAACAAGGACATGCTATCAAGGTCGGCAAGGTGCCGTTTCAGGCGATCGGCAAGGCGCAAGTGCTCGGCGAGCCGGAAGGCTTCGCCAAAGTGATCGCGGACGCGAAGACGAACGACCTGCTCGGCGTCCACATCGTCGGCCCGCATGCGACGGACCTGCTGTCGGAAGCGTCGCTCGCGATGCTGCTCGACGCTGCTCCATGGGAAGTGGCGCAGGCCATTCACCCGCATCCGACGCTGTCGGAGGTGCTGGGCGAAGCGATGCTCGCCGTCGACGGGAAGGCGCTATCGATCTGAAGCGCAACGCGCCGCGGGGAAAACAGGCAAAACGAGGCAGCATTTCCTTTTGTCCCAAAGTCGGTTATAATGGGTATAGGCAAGTCTTAGTACCTGGTTATAATAGCAGCTAAAAGGAGGGCGAACCTCATGACTCAATCCGAATCCGCAGTCAAGCAGCCGAAGCATGCGGCGCTTGGACTCACGGACGAACAAGTGCTCGAGATGTATAAGCTGATGTTGATGGGCCGGCGTTACGACGAGCGTTGTCTTCTGCTCCAGCGCGCGGGGAAGATCAAATTCCACGTCTCCGGCATCGGTCAGGAGGCGGCGCAGGTCGGGGCCGCTTTCGCGCTTGACCGCGAGCAGGATTACTTTTTGCCCTATTACCGCGATTACGCGTTCGTACTTTCGGTCGGCATGACCTTGCGCGAGCTGATGCTCAGCCTCTTCTCCAAGGCGGCCGATCCCAACAGCGGCGGGCGTCAAATGCCCGGTCATTTCGGTTCCAAACGGCTTCGCATCGTCACGGGCTCGAGCCCGGTCACGACGCAGGTTCCGCATGCCGTCGGCATCGCGCTCGCGGCGAAGATGAAGAAAAAAGAGTTCGTCAGCTTCGTCACGTTCGGCGATGGTTCGAGCAACCAAGGCGATTTCCATGAAGGCGCCAATATGGCGGGCGTGCACAAGCTGCCGGTGATATTTCTGTGCGAGAATAACCAATACGCGATTTCCGTGCCGCTGCACAAGCAGGTGGGTGGCCGCATCGCCGACCGCGCGCTCGGCTACGGCTTCCCGGGCGTCACCGTCGACGGCAACGATCCGCTTGAAGTATACGGCGCCGTGAAAGAAGCGCGGGAGCGCGCGATCCGCGGCGAAGGGCCGACGCTGATCGAAGCCGTCATGTACCGGCTGTCGCCGCATTCCACGTCCGACGAGGACACGGCCTACCGGACGAAGGAAGAGATCGAGATGCACCGCGACAAGGACGGCCTTTCGAAGTTCAAGCAGTATCTGATCGATTGCGGCGTGTTGGACGATGAGCGCGACGCCTTGCTGCAGCAAGAAGTGAAAGCGGCCGTCGACGATGCGACGGCCTACGGCGACAAAGCGCCGTTCCCCGAGCCGGAAGACATCCTGTATCACGTCTATCACGGCGACGATGCAGGCAGAGGAGGGCGCTAATATGCCGAAAATGGACTATATTGATGCCATCCGCCTGGCCATGAAGGAAGAGATGGAACGCGACGAGGACGTGTTCGTGCTCGGCGAGGACGTCGGGTACAAGGGCGGCGTCTTCACGACGACGAAAGGGCTGCTGGAGCAGTTCGGCGAAGACCGCGTGCTCGACACGCCGCTGGCGGAGTCGGCCATTGCCGGCACGGCCATCGGCGCGGCGATGTACGGCATGAAGCCGATCGCCGAGATGCAGTACGCCGACTTCATGTTCCCGGCCACGAACCAGATCATCAGCGAAGCGGCGAAGATCCGCTATCGATCCAATAACGACTGGAACTGCCCGCTCGTCATCCGCGCGCCGATCGGCGGCGGCATTTTCGGCGGCCTGTACCATTCCCAATGCCCGGAATCCGTGTTCTTCGGAACGCCGGGGCTCAAGATCGTGGCGCCCTATACGCCGTATGACGCGAAAGGGCTGCTGAAGGCGGCCGTCCGCGACCCGGACCCCGTCCTTTATTTCGAAAATAAAAAATGCTATAAACTCGTGAGCGGCGACGTGCCGGAAGGCGACTACACAGTCGAGATCGGCAAGGCGAACGTGCTGCGCGAAGGCGACGATATCACCGTCATCAGCTACAGCCTGCCGCTGCATTTCATCATGGAAGCCGCGGCCGAGTTGGAAGCGGAAGGCATCACGGCGCATGTCCTCGACCTGCGCTCGCTGCAGCCGCTTGACACGGAAGCGATCCTCGAGGCCGCGCGCCGCACGGGCAAAGTGCTGATCGTGCACGAGGACAACAAATTCGGCGGCATCGGCGCCGAAGTGTCCGCGATCATCGCGGAAGAGATGCTCTACGAGCTCGACGCGCCGATCATGCGGCTGTGCGGCCCCGACGTGCCGGCGATGCCGATCAATCCGCCGGGCGAGAAATTTTTCATGCTGAACAAGGACAAAGTGAAGGAAGCCATGAAGCGCCTGGCGGTGTACTAGGGAGCGAGGGCGCCGACATCACGCATACGTTTAGGAGTGGTCGGAATGAAAACAGTGACGGAAATCGTCATGCCGCAGCTCGCCGAATCGCTTGTCACCGCGACGATCGACAAATGGCTCAAGCAGCCGGGCGATAGTATCGACATGTACGAGCCGATCTGCGAAATTATAACGGATAAAGTGAACGCCGAGCTTCCCGCGACCGTGCAGGGCCGGCTGATCAAAATCCTCGTCGGCGACGGCGAGACGGTGCCGGTGGGCACGCCGGTCTGCCTGATCGAATCCGACGGGGAGGGCGCAGGCGACGCCGCCGGCGCGCCGGCAGAAGCCGCGGATGCGCCGCCAGCCGTGCCGGCGGCGAGCGTGAGCAGCGGCGACCGCGCCGCCGTACGCGCGCAAGGACTGGCCAGCCGCGGCGAGACGGACGGCGACGACAGCATGCGCCACCGGTTCTCGCCCGCGGTCCAGCAGCTGGCCGTCCAGCATAACGTCAATCTGACGTACGTGCAGGGGACGGGACTCGGCGGCCGGATCACGCGCAAGGATGTGCTGGCGTACATCGAGAACGGCCGCGGCGCCAAGCCTGCGGCATCGGCGTCCTCCGCGCCGCAGCCGCCCGCGGCCATGCCGAACTTGAACTCCAAGGAGCCGGTGCGCTCGACGGGCATTCACCTGTCGGAGACGCCGCGCATTCCGAAGGTGGAGATCGAAGGGCATCAGCTGCCAGGCCGAAGCGAGTACTTCATCGACGTCACGCCGGTGCGCAACGCCATCGCGCGCAACATGCGACAGAGCGTGACCGAAATCCCGCACGCCTGGATGATGATGGAGGTCGACGTCACCAATCTCGTCACCTTGCGGAACAAGCTGAAGGAAGACTTCATGAAGCGCGAGGGCGTCAACCTGACCTATTTGGCGTTCTGGGTGAAAGCCGTCGTCAACGCGATCAAGGATTTCCCGATCATGAATTCCGTCTGGGCCGTCGATAAGATCATCGTCAAGCGCGACATTCACATCGGACTGGCCGTCGGCACGGAGGACGCGGTGAAGGTGCCCGTCATCAAGAACGCGGACCAGAAGAACATCGCCGGGCTCGCCCGAGAGATCGAGGATCTCGCCCGCAAAACCCGCGAAGGCAAGCTGACGCTCGCAGACATGGAAGGCGGCACGTTTACGGTCAACAACACGGGCTCCT
Source organism: Paenibacillus sp. GCM10023250 (assembly GCF_042653205.1). NCBI lineage: Bacteria > Bacillati > Bacillota > Bacilli > Caryophanales > Paenibacillaceae > Paenibacillus > Paenibacillus sp. GCM10023250. The sequence goes on from NZ_JBHSHY010000002.1 coordinate 195,279, forward strand.
TCGGATCCATTCTGTCTTATCCTATCATTAACTATCCGCAGGCCGCGATCGTGACGTTCGAGTCCATCGTGAAGCGGCCGGTGGTCATCAATGACATGATCGCCGTCCGGTCCATGGCGAACATCTGCTTGTCCCTGGATCACCGGATTCTGGACGGCGTCATATGCGGGCGGTTCCTGCAGCGCGTGAAAGAAAATTTGGAAGGCTTCACGTTGGATACGAAGCTGTATTGAAACGAGGCGAACAAGCGATGACAACGAACGTGAACGCGATCGATGTGCGGTACGTGCCCATGATGGGGTACGCCGAAGCTTGGGACCTGCAGAAAGCGTGCGTGAAGGAGATCGACAAGGGGGAGCGGCGCGAGTCGCTGCTCCTTCTTCAGCATCCGCCAACCTATACGGTCGGCTCGCAGAAGCATCCCGAGCATTTGTTATATTCCGAGGAGGAGCTGGCGCAGCGCGGCATCGGCCTGTTCCAGATCGACCGGGGCGGGGACATCACGTACCACGGCCCGGGCCAGCTCGTCGGCTACCCGCTGCTGTACCTGGACAGCGCGAATCTGGATTTGCATCAATACTTGCGGGATTTGGAGCAGGTCATCATCGATTGGCTGGCCGGCTACGGCGTCGCCGGCGGCCGCAAGCCCGAGTATACGGGTGTCTGGGTCGGCGACGAGAAGATCGCGGCAATCGGCGTGAAATTCAATAAAGCGCGGGCAAGGCGGGGATTCGTGACGAGCCACGGCTTCGCGCTGAACGTGAAGGCCGGTATCGCCCAGGACGGCTTCAAGGGCATTATCCCGTGCGGCATTCAGGAATACGAGGTAACGTCGTTCGCGGACGTGACCGGCCTCCACCGAAGCGTGGAGCAGGTGGCGTCGGAGCTGCTGCCGTACTTCTGCCGGCAGTTCGGCCGGACGGTCGCGCGGCTGGAAGGGTTACTCGAAAACCCAGCCGATGCCGATCAGCAGCGTGGAAATCAAGAGGGACGCGATTAGCACCCAAATAAATGCTTTCATCATGGCGTTGGGACGCATGGCGGCAGGATGCTCCTTTCATGTAAAATAAGAGAGTATGCCCCTAGGCTTGTCCCTATTGTAAACGATAACGACGGACGGAGGAAAGCCGATGATCGACCGGAACCGATTGATTGCGGAATTCATGGAGCTCGTGCAGGTAGACAGCGAGACGAAGAACGAGCGTCGCATTTGCGACGTACTGACGAAAAAATTCGCCGGCCTCGGCTTGACGGTCGAGGAGGACGGCGCGGCGGCGATTACCGGCCATGGGGCGGGTAATTTGATCGTGAAGCTGGAAGGAAACGGTGCGGAAGGAGCGCCGACGATCTTCTTCACCTCGCACATGGACACCGTGACGCCGGGCAACGGCATCAAGCCGCGCCTCGACGACGACGGCTATATCCGGAGTGACGGCACAACGATCCTCGGCAGCGACGATAAAGCCGGCCTGGCGGCCATGCTCGAAGCGATTCGCGTGCTGAAGGAACGGCAGTTGCCGCACGGTCCGGTGCAGTTCATCATTACTGTCGGCGAAGAGAGCGGACTCGTCGGCGCGCAGGCGCTCGATCCGTCGAAGCTGGAAGCGTCGTACGGCTACGCGCTCGATTCGAACGGCGAGATCGGCGCGATCGCGGTCGCCGCGCCGGCGCAAGCGAAGATCACTATCAAGATTTACGGCAAATCAGCTCACGCCGGAGTCAATCCGGAGGACGGCATCAGCGCGATTCAAGTGGCGAGCAAAGCGGTCGCGCGGATGCCGCTCGGACGCGTCGACCACGAGACGACGGCCAACATCGGCCGATTCGAGGGCGGCGGCGCCACGAACATCGTCTGCGATTACGTGAAGCTCGATTGCGAGGCGCGCAGCATCGTGAACGGGAAGCTGGAAAAGCAGGTCGAAGCGATGCGTGAAGCGGTGGACGCGGTGACGAAGGAGTACGGCGCGAAGGCGGAGTTCGACAACCGGCTCGCCTATCCGGCGTTCATGCACGGCGACGACGCGCCGGTCGTGGAGCTGGCCAAGGAAGCGATCGCGAAGATCGGCGCCGTGCCGCGCACGTTCCATTCCGGCGGCGGCAGCGACGCGAACATCTTCAACGGCTTCGGCGTGCCGACGGTAAACTTGGCTGTCGGGTACGAGCATATCCATACGGCGAACGAGCAGATCAAGGCGTCGGACCTGGAGAAGACGGCCGAGCTGGTCTTGACGATCATCGCCATGACGGCGGAGCCCAGAGCGTAATCCGCGCAGCATCGCGGCCTGCGCGAACGGCGAGAACGATTCAGGCACGCGCGGCGGCGGCAAACCGAAAAGGGGCGCCCGGGATGCGGTAGACATGCGTCTACTGCCCGGGCTGCCCCTTCCTCGTATCGGCCGGTTCGGCCGCTGCCGATATCCCGCCGAACCTTTGCCAATAATGGCTTTATACCGGCCGCTTTCATACCCGTCTGCTTGCAATTCGGCTTGCAATTCGGCGTATCAAGCCGCCTGTCGCGGACGCTTACCGCGAGCGGACGGACGCCTGCAGCCACTCGCGCAGCGTCGGGCCTTGCGCCGGTCCGGCTTTCGCGCCCGATTTGCTGAGCAGCTTCAACTGATGGCGGATTTCCCAGGCTTTGCCCACGAGCGTCAAGTGACCGTGCTCGAGATATTGTTTCATGCCGATCGCCCCCTTATTGCCGTTCCGGTATTCGAATCGAATGTTCCGTTTGATAGAGGGTATGCGGGCGCCGGACAAGTTATGCCAACCAACCGATTCGCGAGGAGAGAAGCGACCATGCTGGAGAAAACCGATCAATACCGGGAAGTTACGGTGAAGACCGAACCGATTTTTCAGGGAAAAATCATTTCGCTGCAAGTGGATACGATTCAGCTGCCGAACGGCGGCACGGCGACGCGCGAAATCGTCCGCCATCCCGGGGCGGCGGCCGTCCTGGCGCTGATCGACGGCAAAATGCTCGTCGTGGAGCAGTACCGCAAGCCGATGGAGAAGTTCCAGATCGAAATTCCGGCGGGCAAGCTGGACGCCGGGGAGGATCCGATGGCGGCCGCGGCGCGCGAGCTGGAGGAGGAGACGGGCTATAAGGCGGGCAAGCTGCGGCCGCTTAGCGCGTTCTATACCTCGCCGGGGTTTGCCGACGAGAAGCTGTATGTCTATCTCGCCGAAGATCTTGTCAAGGGGGAAAGCGCGCCGGACGAGGATGAGTATCTGGCCGTGGAAGCCATCACGTTCGAGCAGGCGCAGCAGTATATTCGGGAAGAGCGCATCAGCGACGCGAAGACGGTGCTGGCGGTATATGCCTGGCAGGTCTACCGGCTGACGGGAGAGATTTAGTGACCGGGCAGGCGGAAAACGCCGTTCGCGACGAGCATCCGGCCCCGCTGCGGCGGGTGTTCGCCGACCTGCACCTGCACATCGGGCGCACCGAACGGGGAGAGCCGGTCAAGATCAGCGGCAGCCGCGACTTGACGTTCCGGAACATCGCATACGAAGCGGCCGTTCGCAAAGGCATCTCCCTGCTCGGCGTCATCGACTGCCAGTCGCCGGGCGTGCAGGAGGACATCGAAGCGCTGCTGGACCGCGGCGAGATGACGGAGGCCGAGGGCGGGGGCATTCGTTACCGGGACACGGTCATCCTGCTCGGCGCCGAAATCGAAGTGCGGGATCCCGGCTTCGGCCCCGCGCATCATCTCGTCTTCCTGCCGGATCTCGCGACGATGCGGGACTTTACGGCATGGCTCGCGAAGCATATGCGCAACGTCCGGCTCAGCTCGCAGCGGCTGTACGCGCCGAGCCGCGAGCTGCAGGCGGAAGCGAAGGGCCGGGGCGGCCTGTTCGTACCCGCGCATATCTTCACGCCGCATAAGAGCTTGTTCGGCAGCTGCTCCGACCGGCTGGCTGACACGCTCGATCCCGAACGGGTCGACGCCGTCGAGCTCGGCCTGAGCTCGGATGCCCGGATGGCGGGCTATGTGCCGGACCTGGACCGCTATCCGTTCCTGACCAACTCGGACGCGCATTCCTTGGCCAAGATCGGCCGCGAATACAACGAGCTGCGGCTCGCCGAACCGTCCTTCCGCGAGCTCACGCTGGCGCTTCGGGGCGAGGAGGGCCGGGCGATCGCGGCCAACTACGGACTCAACCCCGTGCTCGGCAAATATCACCGGACCTTCTGCCTGAACTGCGGCTCGCTGGCCGAAGCGGACGGGGACGGCACGCGCTGCGGCCAATGCGGCAGCCCCAAGCGGGTTCGGGGCGTGCTGGACCGGATTCTCGAGCTCGCGGAGCGGGCGGGGCGCGCCGAGCCCGTCGTGCCGGCGGACCGGCCGAAGTACGTCTACCAAGTCCCGCTCGAGTTCGTGCCCGGCATCGGCCGGAAGACGCTGGACAAGCTGCTGGCACGCTTCGGCACGGAGATGGCCATTCTCCACGACGCGCCGGAAGCCGAGCTTGCCGAGACGGCGGGCGCGCAAGCGGCGGCCATGATCGTTTCGGCCCGGCTCGGCGGGCTTCGCCTGCAGGCGGGCGGCGGCGGCCGATACGGCAAGGTCGTGCAGCAGGGCGGCATCGGCTGACGAGAGTTGGCTTGAGGAGCTCCGTCTGCGGACAGGTGGCCGTCATAGGCAGGGACGCTTGGACATACACTGTACCAACCCAGGTTGGAGGAGTGTGCCATGCGAACTTCCGCGCTTCAGACGTCGGTGAAGGACCAATTGTCGCTGTACGTCTTCGTCTTCGTGCTCTTCGTCGTCGGCGTCGTCTTCGGCGCGCTGATGATCAATGCCTTGACGCTGGATCAGCAGCAGGACCTGTCCGACGATATCCGTCAATTCCTTCTTCATATTCAGAACGGCACGCTGGCGCAGGGGAGCGAAACGTTCGCGGACCGGGCGTGGTTCCAGGCGAAATGGCTGCTGCTCGTCTGGGTGCTCGGCTTGACCGTCGTCGGCATGCCGTTCGTGCTCGCGCTGGACTTCCTGAAAGGCGTGCTCGTCGGCTTCGCGATCGGCATGCTCGTCCGGGAATTCGCCTGGAAAGGGCTCGCGTTCTCGCTCGCGTCGGTGGCGCCGGTCAACCTGATCGCGGTGCCGGCCTTCCTGATCGCCAGCGTCTCCGCCGTCACGTTCGCCGTCCACGTCGTGAAGAGCCGTCTCTTCGGCCGCTTCGGCCCGCTAGGCCGCCCGCTTCTCGCGTACACGGCGACGGCCGCCGTCATGCTCGTTCTCCTGATCGCCGCAGCATTGGTAGAATCGTACGTGACGCCGGTCCTGCTGCGCTGGGCCGCGCCGCTCGTGGCGGGACTTCCCGCTGAATTGGAATCATTCTAAAAAAAATTGACTTTCCTCGATAGAAGCACCTATAATTAAAGCTGAAACTCATACCGGTTCCAGCCAAAGTCATGTTGCGAGGGGGAAAGCCATGGAATCCCGGATTGATAAAGTCAAGCAGCAGCTGCAGTCACAGGGGTACAAGCTGACTCCGCAGCGGGAAGCGACCGTTCGCGTGCTATTGGAGAACGAAGAGGATCATCTGAGCGCCGAAGACGTCTTCATGCTCGTTAAGGATATAGCGCCCGAGATTGGGCTTGCCACCGTCTACCGCACGCTCGAGCTGCTGAGCGAGCTCCACGTCGTGGAGAAACTGAATTTCGGCGACGGCGTCGCGCGGTACGACTTGCGGACTGATAACAACAAACATCATCACCATCATCTCATCTGCGTCCAATGCGGCACGATGAGCGAGATATTGGAAGATTGGCTTGGGCCGCTCGAGGAGCGGTTGGAGAAGGAGTACGGCTTTACGGTTGTCGACCACCGGCTTGATTTTCAAGGGGTATGCAAAAATTGCAGGGCGAAAAACAATCTGGCCAAACCGGACCAACAATAACTCCCTTCCGCAGGGTGCACAGTCCACTGACTGGGCTCCGCTGTTAAAGGGAGTTTTTTTGTCGCTTATTTCCGCTTGCGCCGGGTGGACGCGCGCGCTTGGCTGCGATGGGCCGACTCGGCCTCGCGCTCGATTCCCGCGGCGTCAAATAGCTGGGCCACGCCGTAGCCCTGCGCCTTCGAGCTGGTGCCGGACAGCTTCTTCGCCGTCGCGCGCAGCCGCTTCTTGACGCCATACGGCGTAAGGCTCGGATTGAGCGCCTTCAGCAGGGCCGCCCCGCCGGCGATGTGGGGGCACGACATGCTGGTGCCGGACATGACGGCGTAGCCGCCGCCCGGCTTCGCCGACTTGATGTAGCTGCCGGGAGCGGCCACGTCGATGCCGGACCCGCGGCTGCTGTAGTCGGCGATCTTGCCGTTCTTCGTGGTCGCCGCGACGGCGATCGCGTCGGAATACCGCGCGGGCTGGTCGATGCCGTTGCTGTTCGACGGGCCGCTGTTGCCAGCCGAAGCGACGACGATGATGCCGTTCTTCCGGGCGCGCTCCACCGCTTCCTGCAGGGCCGAGCTCGTTTCTCCTTCGAGTCCGAGGCTCATGTTAATGATGGGGATTTTTTTCTTGATGCACCATTCGATCCCCTTGATCAGGTCCGAAATGTAGCCGGCGCCGTTCGCGTCGAGCGCTTTGATCGCATACAGCTTGGCGCCGGGCGCGACGCCGGTCAGGCCGTTCTTCCCGAGGCCGGCCGCGATGCCGGCGACGTGCGTGCCGTGCCCGTTATCGTCCGCGTACGAGCTGCCGCCCATCGTATTGACGCCGCCGGTGACGTTCAGGTCGGCGTTTTTGCCGATGCCGGTGTCGATGATGCCGATGCCGACGCCGCCGCCGCGCGTCGACGGCCAGACCGAATGCGCCTGCACCTGCTTGACGTTCCAGGGCACCGAGCTGCCGGAATCGTCTGAGCGTACGCCGGCTTTGGCGGATTTCGCGCGGAGCTTGCGCTTCACGAACGGGGACGCCGGGCGCCGGCTCTTTACCCGGACGGGGCCGAGGCCGTGTGCGCGGACCTTGGAATCCGGTTCGATAAATTTGATATCGGGATGGGTTGCGAGCGAATGGAGCTTGTCGGTACGGCGATTGTCGAGATAGCAGACGATCAACCGGCCGCGCCGGATGCTTTTGATCGGTTTAATGCCGTAATTCGCCAGTTGGTTCATGCATCTCACGTATTGGCCGCGCCGCTTGAAGCCGATCAGCTTTCGCGTCGTATGGGCGGACGAACGGGCCGACGAACAGCTGAGCAGCAGCTTCTCCACCTTAGGCAAGGCAGTACCTCCTTTTAGCGATGGATGTCATGGGCGTTGCGTGGCGAAGCCATTACTGCAGTGTATGGAGGCGTCCGCGCGAGAGCTTGGGCATTCGCCCCCCGGGGTACATAATTTATGACAGCCGAGGAAATCGTATCAGCGAGGACTGTCAAGCCGTCCTCTGCCTGTATATGATGAAGCAAGGAAACAGGAGAGGGAGATGCGTATGATCATCGGCGTGCCGAAAGAAATCAAAGCAAGCGAATACCGCGTCGCGCTTACGCCGGCCGGAGCGGCGATGCTGAAGGCGGCCGGCCACGAAGTGCTCGTCCAAAGCGGGGCCGGCGCGGGCAGCAGCTTTCCGGACGAGGCGTACGAGGCCGAAGGAGCGGCGATCGTCGCCGAGGCGAAGGAGGTCTGGGCGCGCGCGGAGATGATCATGAAGGTCAAGGAGCCGCTGCCGGAGGAGTTCGGCTGCTTCCGGGAAGGGCTGCTGCTCTTCACGTACCTGCATCTGGCCGCCGCGCCGGAATTGACGAAGGCGCTCGTCGACAAGCAAGTGTCGGGCGTCGCGTACGAGACGATCCAGCTGGCGAACGGCAGTCTGCCGCTCCTGACGCCGATGAGCGAGGTGGCCGGGCGGATGGCAGTGCAGGTGGGATCGCAGTTTCTAGAGGCGTTCTACGGCGGCCGCGGCATTTTGCTCGGGGGCGTACCCGGCGTTCCGCCCGCGGAGGTCATCATACTCGGCGGCGGCATCGTCGGCACGAACGCCGCGCGGATCGCGCTCGGGATGGGCGCGAGCGTCGTCATCCTCGAGCGGAGCGCCGAGCGGATGCGCTACATCGACGATGTGTTCGGCGGGCGCATCCGGACGCTCACGTCCAACGCGTACAATATCGCGAGCGCGGTGAAGAAAGCAGACCTGCTGATCGGAGCGGTGCTCATTCCGGGCGCCCGCGCGCCGCATCTCGTCACCGAGGACATGGTCAAGAGCATGAAGAAGGGCGCGGTCATCGTCGACGTGGCCGTGGACCAAGGCGGCACGATCGCGACGATTGACCGGGTGACGACGCACAAGGACCCCGTCTACGAGAAGCACGGCGTGCTCCATTACGCCGTCGCGAACATGCCCGGCGCCGTGCCGCGGACGTCGACGCTCGCGCTTACGAACGCAACGATGCCCTACGCGCTGGAGCTGGCCGGCAAAGGACTCGAGGAAGCGGTCCGGCATAACGAGCCGCTGCGCAAAGGCGTCAATACGTACAAAGGCCGCGTGACGCATCCCCAGGTGGCCGAAGCCGTCGGCATGCCCTACGTCGGCATGGAGCAGCTGCTCGAGAGCATCCGTTTCGAGAAGCTGAGCTAACGCCGCGGCAGCGGCTCCTCCCGTTCCGCCCGCTATGCTGGGCAGCCGCCGCGCTGCATTAGTTTGGCGCCATCCGCCAATTGTCCGGCCCGCCCAGGCATGAACGGCGCGCCCGTCTCATATGGTGATGTAAAGGACAACCATGGCCCGGAAGGGCCGCGGCTCATGTCCGTTTTCGCATGGGAAGGGGACGCGATCGATGGTTGTGTCGGTGCGCAGATGGCTGCGGCGGCTGCTGTTCATGCTGCTGCTCGGCGTGCTCACGGTGACGATGTACGGCGGCTGCAGGATGATCGCGGTCTGGATCGCGCCGGACGATCCGTACCGCGTGCCGCAGGGGCATGCGCTCAAGGTATTCAAGGCGGCGGATCAGCAGGAAGGGGAGAACGGCAGCATCGCGGAAAGGCTGCGGTTGTTTTATTGGTACGGCGAGTAGGCCGGCCCGCCTTTCGTTTCGACAGATTCGGCGTTCGTTTGCAGGAAACGGCCGGCCTGCCGTGGAAAGTTACGAGGCAGGTGGACCGGGGACGGCCGAACGTCCCGGAAAGGAACGCGGCATGAACGAAGACGTGAAAACTTTTATCGATGCGCTGCGGCAGGGCGAACGCCCGCGGTCGCCGCAAACGCTTCAATCGTATGAACGGGATTTGCTTCAACTGACGGCGTATTTGCGGGGCGAAGGCGTCGAGCGGGCGGAGGACGTGCAGAAGCATCAGTTGTCGCTTTATTTTCACCGGCTGCGCCAGCAGGGCCGGGCCGCAGCGACCGTCGCGCGGCAGATGGTCGCCGTCCGGTCGTTTTTCCACGAGCTGGTCGCGCGCGGGCGCATGCCGTCGAACCCGGCGCTCGGACTGGAGGCGCCGAAGCCGGAGAAGCGCAGGGCGGAGCCGCTCGAGCAAGATGAGGTCGAGCGGCTGCTCGCCGCGCCGGACGCGGCCTCCGACGCGGGCGCGCGCGACGCGGCGATGATGGAGCTGCTGTACGCGACGGGCATGCGCGTGTCGGAGCTGGCCGCGCTCGACCTCGAGCATGTCCGGCTCGAGCTGGGCTTCATCCGCTGCGTCGACGCGCGGGGCCGCGAGCGGATCATTCCGGTCGGCGGCGCGGCGGCAGACGCCCTGACCGCCTACTTGGAGCGGGTGCGGCCGAAGCTCGCGAAGGCGGGCGGACAAGCCCTGTTCCTGAACTTGCAGGGCGGCCGGATGACGCGGCAGGGCTTCTGGAAAATCCTGAAGCAGGCCGCGCGGGACGCCGGCATCGAGCGGGAGCTGACGCCGCATTCGCTGCGGCAGGCGTTCGCGGCCCATCTGCTGCGCAACGGAGCGGATCTCCGGTCCGTCCAGGAAATGATGGGCCACGCCGGCTTGCAGGCGACGCTGCAATACGCTCAGCCCGCGAAGACGCGGATCAATGATGTGTACCGCCAGGCCCATCCGCGGGCGGGGCGGCCTACATAAGCCGGCCAGATTAGCATGAAGCATGAAGCCTGTTTAGCCATCATCATTATAACGAGAAGAGAATCGAGAACGGAGTGAACGTGATGCGTTTTGACCGAATTGCAGTCATCGTGCTCGACAGCGTGGGCATCGGCGAGCTGCCCGACGCCCCGGCGTTCGGCGATGCCGGCGCCCATACGCTGGGCCATATTTTGCGCGAGGTGCCGGACATGAAGCTGCCGCAGCTGCGGCGCTGGGGACTGGACCGCATCGAAGCCTTGGGCGACTGGTCGCCGGAGGAAGGCCCGGACGCGTATTACGGCAAGATGGCCGAGGTGTCCTCGGGCAAGGATACGATGACCGGCCACTGGGAAATCGCCGGCCTGAAGATTACGGTGCCGTTCCAGACGTTCGCGGACGGCTTCCCGGCGGAGCTGATCGACGCGTTCGCGGAACGGACCGGCCGCGACGTGCTGGGCAATAAGTCCGCGAGCGGAACGGAAATTCTCGACGAGCTGGGCGAAGAGCAGCTCAAGACGGGCAAATGGATCGTCTACACGTCCGCGGACAGCGTCTTCCAAATCGCCGCGCACGAAGGCGTGATCCCGCTCGAGGAGCTGTACCGCGCCTGCGAAATCGCGCGCGAGCTGACGATGGACGAGCGCTTCGCGGTCGGCCGGGTCATCGCGCGGCCGTACGTCGGCGAGCCGGGCGCGTTCAAGCGGACGCCGAACAGGCACGATTACGCGGTGAAGCCGCCGGAGCCGACCGTGCTGAACGCGCTGAAGGACGGCGGCTATGACGTGATCGCCGTCGGCAAGATCAACGACATCTTCTGCGGCGAAGGCGTCACGGAGTCGCTGCCGACGAAGAGCAACGCGGACGGCATCGCGAAGACGCTCGGCGCGCTCGGCAAGCCGTTCCGCGGCCTGCTGTTCACGAACCTCGTCGACTTCGACTCGCTGTTCGGCCATCGGCGCGATCCGCAGGGCTACGCCGGCGCGCTCGAGGAGTTCGACCTCGCGGTGCCGGAGCTGGAGAAGCTGCTCGGGGAGCGGGATCTGCTGATCGTCACGGCCGATCACGGCAACGACCCTACCTACCGCGGCACCGACCATACCCGCGAATACGTGCCGCTGCTCGTCTACGGCCCGGCGCTGAAGCGCCCCGGCTCGCTCGGCGTGCGCGCCACCTATGCCGACGTGGCGGCCACGATCGCCGACAACTTCGGCGTGAAGCGGCCGCCGAACGGCGCGTCGTTCCTCGGCGAGCTGCAGTAACGGCCGCCACCCGGCGCACGGCGGCATACGCGCCAGGCGCCGGGCGCGCAGGCATGACCATACAAGGAGGAAACAGGGAGATGTTGAACGCAGCGCAAGTCCGCGAAGCGGCGGAGTATATTTTGGGGAACATTTCGCTTAAGCCGGAGGTCGGCCTGATCATGGGCTCGGGCCTGGGCATTCTGGGCGACTATATCGAGCAGGCGGTCGTCATCCCGTACGAGGACATTCCGCACTTCCCGGTCTCGACGGTGGAAGGCCATGCCGGGGAGCTCATGATCGGCACGCTGGCCGGGCGTCCCGTCGTGCTGATGCGCGGCCGGTTCCATATGTACGAGGGCTATGGGCCCGAATTGACGGCCTTCCCGGTCCGCGTTATGAAGGCAATCGGCGCGTCCAAGCTGATCGTCACGAACGCCGCCGGCGGGGTGAACACGAGCTACAACCCGGGCGATCTCATGCTGATCAGCGACCATATCAATTTCCAGGGGCGCAATCCGCTCGTCGGCCTGAATGACAGCGAGCTCGGCGTCCGGTTCCCGGACATGTCGCAGCCGTACAGCAAGCGCCTGCGCGAGCTCGCGGCGAACGTCGCCCTGGAGCAGGGCTTCTCGCTGCAGGAGGGCGTCTATCTGGCCGTGCTGGGTCCGTCCTACGAAACGCCGGCGGAAATCCGCATGATGCGCGTTCTCGGGGCGGATGCCGTCGGCATGTCGACGGTCGCGGAAGTCATCGCGGCGAATCATTCCGGCATGGAAGTGCTCGGAATTTCGTGCATCAGCAACATGGCTTCGGGTATTTTGGATCAGCCGCTGTCCCACGCAGAGGTCATGGAAACGACGGAACGCGTGAAAACCCGGTTCCTTGGTCTCGTGACGGGGCTGATTCCTTCGGTGTAGTTTGTAACATAAATGTAACAATCGGTCTCGACTCATTGTGACATTCTTTATCGGATGGTCGTCGTATAATGTCCGTGATCATTAATCCACCATCTTTCATAAAGCGGGGAATTTTTTTCATGGACAAGCAAAGCTATCATGTACTCGAGCGTCTGCGCGGCCAGCTGGTCAGCGCCGCCATGGGGAAGGGAACGTTCCTGAACCGCGACGTCCTGCTGCTCAGCCAGACGCTCGACCAGCTCATCGTCAAAGTACAGCGCGAGAAAAACCGGACGCCGGAGTCGGTGCAAGGCTGAAAGGCCCGTCACGCGCAACCGGGAAGCACGCATAGGAGGTCAACAAGCTTGCGAGCGGTCGACATCATTCACAAGAAGCGCAACGGCGGCGCGTTAACGAACGAGGAATTGACGTTTCTTATACAAGGCTACAGCCGCGGAGAAATTCCGGACTATCAAATGTCCGCTTGGGCGATGGCCGTCTACTTTCAAGGCATGAATCCGGAGGAGACCGCGGCCCTGACCCTGGCGATGGCCGAATCCGGCGACCGGGTCGATCTGTCGCCCATCCGCGGCATTAAAGTGGACAAGCACAGCACCGGCGGCGTCGGCGACAAAACGAGCCTGATCATCGGTCCGCTCGTCGCATCCTGCGGCGTGCCCGTCGCCAAAATGTCCGGCCGTGGCCTCGGCCATACCGGCGGCACCATCGACAAGATGGAATCGATGCCAGGCTTTCGCACGGAGCTGGCGCGAGAGGACTTTATCGCGCAGGTTAACGGCATCGGCGTCGCCATCATCGGCCAGAGCGGCGATCTCGCTCCGGCCGACAAGAAGCTGTACGCGCTGCGGGACGTCACCGCGACGGTGGAATCGATCCCGCTCATCGCCAGCTCCGTCATGAGCAAGAAGATCGCGGCCGGCGCCGACGCCATCGTGCTGGACGTCAAGACCGGCAGCGGCGCGTTCATGAAGACGCTGGACGACTCCGAGCGCCTCGCGAAGGCGATGGTCGAGATCGGCACGCAGGTCGGGCGCCGGACGGCCGCGCTGATCAGCGACATGGACCAGCCGCTCGGCTTCGCCATCGGCAACGCGCTGGAGGTCCGGGAGGCGATCCTGACGCTTCACGGCCGCGGTCCGGACGACCTGACCGAGCTGTGCATCGCGCTCGCGTCGCATATGGTTGTGCTCGGCGGCCAAGCCGCCGGCCTCAAGGAGGCGGAGGCGACGCTCCGCGAGAAGCTGCGCTCGGGCGAAGCGCTCGCGAAGTTCAAGCAGTTCGTGGAGGCGCAGGGCGGCGACCCGGCCGTCGGCGACGATCCCGCGCTGCTTCCGCAGGCGCCCGTGCTCGTCGAAGTGCCGGCGCCGAAGAGCGGCAGCGTGCACGCCATCCAGGCGGAGGAGCTCGGCCTCGCGGCTATGCTGCTCGGCGCCGGACGGGCGACGAAGGAATCCCTCATCGACCACGCGGTCGGCATTACACTGCAGCGCAAGGTCGGTACGGAAGTCCGCGAAGGCGAGACGATCGCGCTCCTGCACGTGCGCGAGGACGGCGACGCGGCGCAGGCGGTGCTGCGCCGTGTCCAGGACGCGTACGCGATCGGCGAAGAGCCGGCGCGGCCGTCCCCGCTGCTGCTCTCGATTGTCACGGAGCAGGGCGTGACGCGACTCTAACGCGTTCATCGGTTCTAGGGGAAAGGCATCCGATTTCGGTCGGATGCCTTTCTTTTTTTGCCAGGGCGACTGGAATATTTTACCCCCGATCGGTGCACACTAGGAATGAGATTTTAGCCGTTTTGCGGTCTAGCTTTGCCGCGGGCACCACTCAGGAGGAGAACTTCGATGAAAATCAACGTGAAACCTTTCGTCATCCTGGCGTTGACGATGATTTTGGCGCTTTCTGTTCCCGTATCGGCCATGGCCGAAGAAAAAACGGCGCCGCAAGGCGCGGGCGCGTCCGACCTGGCGCCGTCCGCGCGTTCGGCCATTCTGATGGACGCCGACAGCGGGACTATCATTTTCGAGAAGAACAGCCATGCCAAGCTACCGCCGGCTAGCATCACCAAGGTCATGACGATGCTGCTGATCATGGAAGCGCTGGACGAAGGGCGCATCAAGCTGACCGACAAGGTGCCGACGAGCGAATATGCCGCTTCGATGGGCGGCTCGCAAATTTTCCTGGAGCCGGGCGAAGAGATGACCGTCGACGAGATGCTGAAGGGCATCGCGATGGCGTCGGGCAACGACGCGTCGGTCGCCATGGCGGAGAAGATCGCCGGCACGGAGTCGGCCTTCGTCGACATGATGAACAAGCGCGCGTCGGAGCTGGGGCTGAAGAACACCCATTTCGCCAACTGCAACGGGCTTCCGGCGGCGGAGCACTATACGTCCGCGCATGACATCGCCGTTATGTCGCGCGAGCTGCTGAAGCACAGCGAAATCACGAAATACACGGGCGTGTACCAGGACTACCTGCGCAAGACGAGCGACAAGCCGTTTTGGCTCGTCAACACGAACAAGCTGGTCCGCTTCTACACGGGCGCGGACGGGCTGAAGACCGGCTTCACGAGCGAGGCGAAGTTCTGCCTGACGGCCACGGCGCACCGGGACAACCTGCGCGTCATCGCCGTCGTGATGGGTGAGCCGAACACGAAGACGCGCAACGCGGAAGTGTCGCAGATGCTCGATTATTCGTTCGCGCAGTACATGAACCATTCGATCTTCAAGAAGGGCGACCCGATGGGCACCGTGAAGATCGAGAAGGGCATGCAGCAGGAGCTGAAGCTCACGGCGAAGCATTCCTACAGCGTGCTGCTGAAGAGGGGCAGCACCGTCAAGGACATCCGCTACGAGCTGAAGCTGCATCCGCTGAAGGCGCCGGTCACGGTTAACCAGCCAATCGGCAAGCTGATCGTGTACCAGGGCGAACAGGTGCTGACGGAATTCGCCGTCGACGCCCCGTCTTCCGTCGAACGCGCGGGCTGGTGGACGCTGTTCAAGCGCTCCTTGGGCGGCTTGTTCAGCTAAAAACGGCACCCGCGAAGCAAGATCCGCCTCCGCCGCTCGCATTTTGTCTGCCTTTAGCGCTCTGCTTCTAGTTTTGTCGGGGGGCAGGAAACGGCGGACGCGGCGTAGAATCCTCCTTTCAACGCGAACCTGGCGCCGGCCGCCCAGGCAGGTCCGGGACCGGCTCGTGCTCCGCAAATTCAACGCGAGGAGTGAACATGAGGATGAGCTTGCAGGTGGAATTGGAACATTACCGTAACGTGCTGATCGTCAGGCTGCGCGGCGAGCTGGATCATCATACCGCCGACGTCGTCCGGTTCAAGATGGAGGAAGCGATCCTTCGCGGCAACAGCGACCACATCATTCTGAGCCTGAAGGAGCTCCAATTCATGGACAGCTCAGGGCTTGGCGTCATTCTTGGCCGCTACAAGCAGCTGAAGGCCAGAGGCGGCAAAATGGTCGTATGCGACGTGAATACGAGCGTCTACCGGCTGTTCGAACTGTCGGGCTTGTTCAAGATATTGCCGATTCACGATAACGAGCGGCTTGCGCTCACGAGTCTGGAGGTCGTTTCATGAACGAGAGAAACGAGATGACACTTGCCTTTTCCGCCCGTTCGGAAAACGAGGCGTTCGCCCGGGTCGCCGTGGCGGCGTTCGTGTCGCAGCTGGATCCGACGCTCGACGAGCTCAACGATTTGAAGACGGCGATCTCCGAAGCGGTGACGAACGCGATCATCCACGGTTACGACGGCGACCCTTCCGGCATGGTGACGATCGAAGGCGCCATTGAAGGCGACGTCGTCCGGCTCGTCGTGAAGGACAAGGGACGCGGCATCGAGGACGTCGACCTGGCCCGCCAGCCGCTCTACACCTCCAAGCCGGAGATGGAACGGTCGGGCATGGGCTTCACGATCATGGAGAACTTCATGGACGGCTTCGACGTGTCGAGCGAACCGGGACGAGGCACCGCCATCGCGATGACGAAGCGCATCGAATCGAAAAAAGCGCTCTTCAATTAGGGGCATAGGGGTTGGACCGCATGGATGTCGATATGAAACAAACGGCGCAGCCATACCTGGATGATTCCGAGGTCAAGCGGCTGATCGCGTTGAGTCAGGCCGGGGATTCACTGGCGCGCGACACGCTGGTGCAGTGCAATATCCGGCTCGTCTGGTCCGTCGTGCAGCGTTTCATGGGCCGCGGCTACGAGCCGGAAGACTTGTTCCAGATCGGCTGCATCGGCCTGCTGAAGTCGGTCGATAAGTTCGATCTCTCGTACGAGGTCAAGTTCTCCACCTATGCGGTGCCGATGATCATCGGCGAAATCCAGCGCTTCCTCCGCGACGACGGCACGCTGAAGGTCAGCCGTTCTCTGAAGGAAACGGCCAACAAAGTGCGCAAGACGAAGGACGAGCTGTCGAAAGTGCTGGGCCGTCTGCCCACGATCAAGGAGGTTGCGGAACGGCTCGGCATCACGCCCGAGGACGTCGTCTTCGCGCAGGAAGCGAACAAACCGCCGACGTCCATTCACGAGACGGTGTTCGAGAACGACGGCGACCCCATCACGCTGATGGACCAGATCGCCGACGATTCGCAGGAGCGCTGGTTCGATAAGCTTGCGCTGAACGAAGCGATCGGCGGCTTGTCGGAGCGCGAACGCCTCATCGTCTTCCTCCGCTATTACCGCGACCAGACCCAGTCGGAGGTCGCCGCGCGCCTCGGCATCTCTCAGGTGCAGGTGTCCCGGCTGGAGAAAAAAATATTGCAGCTCATCCGCGACCAGATCGCACAGTGAGCGGCGCCGTCCGGCGAGCGAAGCCGGCCGTCCCATCCGGGACGGCCGGCTTTTTTAATATTCGCAGGCAAACCTGCGATTATTTTCATGCCCGTTATTCTCATACTAAGGGAGATCATGACGACAAGGAGGTGTGCGCGATGGGCGCAGACATGACGCCGACCGTGTACTTGCGCTTGCGCAAGCGGATCGGCATCCGCCCGGAAGGCGTCGTCACGCTGGGGCAGGCGGCGCGCCTGTTCGCGAGCGACCCGGCGCTGGAGGCGCGGCTGGAGTCGCTCACGCTGCATCGCCATTCGCTGAAGGACGGCAACCGCGTCGTAATCGACCTGCTCCAGATCGTCCGCCTGATCCGCGAGGAGTCGCCCGGCGCCGTCGTGGACGCATACGGCGACCCGCAGGTGCTGGTCATCATCGCCGACGCGCCGCGCGAGCCGCGGAAATCCGTGCTGTTCGTCACGTGGCTGCTGCTCTTCTTCGGGTCCGGGCTCGCGATCATGAACTTCCATACCGACGTCAGCATGAAGGACGTCCACGTGCGGATCACGGAGCTCGTCACGGGCAGGAAGGCGGAGCACCCGCTTTGGTTCCAAGTGCCGTATTCCGTCGGCATCGGCGTCGGCATGCTCGTCTTCTTCAACCACCTGTTCCGCAAACGGTTCAACGAGGAGCCGAACCCGCTCGAGGTGGAGCTGTACATGTACGAAGAGAACGTCAACGCCTACGTCATCGCCGACGAGATGCGCCGGAAGAACGAGCCGGGCGAGGAAGCGGCGGCGCGGCGGCGTCCGAAGGCGGGGGTCGACGATGGTTAGCGGCCTCGCGGCGAATTCGTTCGTGGCCGTGCTCGGCTTTGCCGGCGGGCTCGGCGTCGGCAGCGCGCTGGCGGCGCTGCTCATCGTGCTGGACATCATCCCGCGGCTGGCCCAGCTGGCCTTTGCGTACCGCAAGTCCATTTGGTTCGAGACGGCCGTCGTGTGCGGCGCGCTGTTCTGGTCGCTGGCCGACTTCCTCGAATGGCGGCTGTGGCTGCCGAAGCATCCGACTCTGGCCATCATCGGCACGTTCGACGGCATCTTCGTCGGCATGCTCGGCGCGGCGCTGACGGAAGTGATGAACGTGCTGCCGATTCTGGCCAAGCGCGTCCGGCTCAGCCGATATTTGGTCAGCCTCGTCTACGCTATGGTGATCGGCAAAGTGACGGGGTCGCTGTTCGATTGGCTAGTCTTTCAATACATGGACCCTTAAGGCAAGGCGAAAGGGCGAAAATCGACGAGAAGAAAGAAGGGCGGAATTATGCGCGATAACGGGCATGGCGATAAAGAAACGGGCACGACCGAATTCAAAAAGCCGGTTCACGTGTTCTGGCACGACGACGGCAACGGCTTCGGCGACGAGCCGGAGGAGCATGGCGCGCACGCGGTTCCGGCCGATTGGGGGGCGGCCCGAACGCGCGAAGAAGCGCCGATGCGGGAAGGGGAGCGCGCTCCGGAACATGATAAGCCCGGCGCGGGCGCAGCCGCGCCGATCGGGCAGGCGGACGCCGGCGGGAAAGCGGAAGCGGAGCTGCCCATAGCGGATCATCAAGGCGAGCGGCTCGCCGAAGCCGAACCGCTGACCGCGCAGCGGGCAGCGGCGCCTTCAGGCGCGGGCGGGCGTCCCGGAGCGCGGGCCGAAGCGCATGAGGCGGCGGGCGAGGAGCTCTCCGTACGGCCGGCCGCGGCGGATCCGGACGAGGAGGAGCTTCCCGCGCGCCCGATCGCGGCTCACCGGAAGCCGGACCGTGAAGCGAAGGAAGCGGACGAGGCGAAGGAGCCCGTGCCGATCCCGGCTTCGCTCGAGGGCTTCAAGCAGAAGCTCGAGGAGGAGGTCGGCTATAAGACGAGCTTCGACATCGTCCTGCGCGAGATGACGTTCGGGGACCGCCGCGTGGCGTTCTTCTTCTTCAACGGGTTCGCGAAGGACACGATCTTGACCGAGGTGCTCAAGCGGCTGACGTATCTCCAGGCGGAGGATTACCGCGCCGCGTCGTTCCATGACTTCTTCCGGCTCTACGTGCCGGCGATCCAGGTCGTCGAGGAGCAGGATTGGGACAACATGATGACGAACGTCCTCTCCGGCGGCACCGCAATGTTCGTGGAAGGCGACGACAAGGTGCTGCTGATCGACGCCAAGGCGTTCCCGGCCCGCAACCCGGAGGAACCGACGCTGGAGCGGGTCGTGCGCGGTGCGCGCGACGGATTCGTGGAGACGATGCTCGTCAACGTGACGCTCGTGCGCCGGCGGCTGCGGGACAAGCAGCTGCGCTACGAGGTCTTGCGGGTCGGCGAGCGCACGCAGACGGATATCTGCATCGCCTATATCGACGACATCGTCGACAAGGAAATGCTGGAGTCGATGAAGGACAAGATCAAGCAGGTCAAGGTCGACGGCCTGCCGCTCGCGGACAAGCAGCTGGAGGAAGCGACCGTGCAGCGGGGCTGGAACCCGTTCCCGCTCGTCCGCTACTCGGAGCGGCCCGACACCGTCGCGGTGCACCTGATGGAAGGGAATATCGCCATCTTCGTCGACACGACACCGAGCGTCATGATATTGCCGACGACGTTCTTCGACCTGCTGCAGCACGCGGAGGAGAACCGCCAGACGCCGTTCATCGGCACGTATTTGCGCTGGGTCCGCTTCATCGGCGTCGTCGCGTCGCTCTTCCTGCTGCCGCTTTGGTTCCTGTTCACGCTGCGGCCGGAGCTGAAGCCGCCCGGGCTTGCCTTCATCGGCGCGCAGCAAGCCGGGCACCTGCCGATGGTCGCGCAGTTCATCCTGGCCGAAGTCGGGGTCGACCTCATGCGGATGGCGGCCATCCATACCCCGACCCCGCTCGCGACCGCGATGTCCCTGATCGCCGCCATCCTGATCGGCGATATCGCCGTCAAGACGGGCCTGTTCGTTAACGAGGTCGTGCTGTACATGGCCATATCGGCCATCGGCATGTTCGCGACCCCGAGCTACGAGCTCGGCCTGGCCAACCGGATCATCCGGCTCGTGCTCATCATCACGGTCGCGCTGTTCGAGGTGCCGGGCTTCGTGGTCGCAACGACGTTCTTCTTTGTCATGCTGTGCATGCAGCGGTCGTTCAACCGGCCGTACATGTGGCCGTTCGTTCCGTTCGACGCCAAGGGCATGCTGGGCATTCTGCTGCGGGTGCCCGTCCTGCAAAACCGCAAGCGCCCGAACTACCTGAAGGCGCAGCAGCGGGACAAAATGCCGAATTGACAGCCCTCCCGCTCCTGCCCCAAAGTTAAAAATGCAAATGAAATGTGGAATTATCCATTTCGGCGGGGGAGCGAATGCGTTATACTGATGCTAAATGATGCAAATCTCACGATTGGGCATTTTTTATGCAGAAGGCGGAGGGGAACTCAATGTACTTACATGGAACCAGCACAATTAATGGACAAGGCCATTTGGAAATCGGCGGCGTCGACACGACGGAGCTTGCCAAGCAGTTCGGCACGCCGCTTTACATCGTAGATGAGGCGCTCGTGCGCCAAAGAGCCCGCGAATACGTGGAATCCTTCCGCGCGTCGGGCTTGAAATTCCAGGTCGCCTACGCGAGCAAGGCGTTCAGCGTCATGGCGATGTGCTCCATCGCGGAGCAGGAAGGGCTGTCGCTCGACGTCGTCTCCGACGGCGAGCTGTACACGGCGCTGAAGGCGGGCTTCCCGGCGGCGCGCATCCACTTCCACGGCAACAACAAGACGCCGGACGAGATCAACATGGCGCTCGACGCCAACATCGGCTGCTTCGTGGTCGACAACTTCAGCGAGCTCTACCTGCTGAACGCCCTCGCGGCGAACAAAGGCAAGCGCGTCAACATTTTGCTGCGCATCACGCCGGGCGTTGAAGCGCACACGCACGATTACATTTCCACCGGCCAGACCGATTCGAAGTTCGGCTTCGACCTCGGCAACGGCACGGCGTATAAAGCGATTCAAGAAGCGGTCGCCCAGCCGAACCTGGAGCTGTTCGGCGTCCACTCCCACATCGGCTCGCAGATCTTCGAAGTCGAAGGCTTCTCGATGGCGGCCGCCAAAGTGGCGGGCTTCGCCATGCAGGTCAGAAACGAGCTGAACGTGACGTTCCGCGTCATCAACCTCGGCGGCGGCTTCGGCATCCGCTACGTGGAAGGCGACACGCCGCTGCCGATCGCGCAATACGTCAAGGCGATCACTGACGCCATCAAGACCAACTTCTCCGCAGGCGATTACCCGCTGCCGGAAATCTGGGTCGAGCCGGGCCGGAGCATGGTCGGCGACGCCGGCACGACGCTGTACACCGTCGGGACAAGCAAAGACATCCCTGGCGTGCGCAAGTATATCGCGGTCGACGGCGGCATGACGGATAACCCGCGTCCGGCGCTGTACGAGTCCAAGTACGAGGCGATACTGGCGAACCGCGCGAACGACCCGCTCGAAGAGACCGTCACGGTCGCGGGCAAATGCTGCGAAAGCGGCGATAAATTGATCATCGATCTGGAGCTTCCCAAGGCCAATAACGGGGACTTGCTTGCCGTATTCTGCACGGGCGCGTACAATTATGCCATGGCGAGCAATTACAACCGCATTCGCCGTCCTGCCGTCGTGTTCGTAAAAGACGGAGCCGCGGACGTCGCCGTCAAGCGCGAGTCGCTCGACGACATTATCGGCAACGACGTCATTCCGGCGCGTTTGCAAACGTCGGCAGTGAAATAATCAGTTTCGACAGGAGGCCACCACTCATGGCAAAACAAGCGAAAATCACGTTGGCGAACGGCGCCGAGGTGTACCTGGATCTGTTCGAGAAGGACGCGCCGAACACGGTCGCGAACTTCGAGAAGCTGGCAAACGAAGGCTTCTACAACGGCTTGACATTCCACCGCGTCATCCCGGGCTTCGTCGCGCAAGGCGGCTGCCCGAACGGCAACGGCACCGGCGGTCCGGGCTACACGATCGACTGCGAGATCAACCCGAACAAGCACGAGCGCGGCGCGCTGGCCATGGCGCACGCGGGACGCAACACGGGCGGCAGCCAGTTCTACATCGTGTACCAGCCGCAGCCGCATCTGGACGGCCAGCACACGGTATTCGGCAAAGTCGCGAAGGGCATGGAGCACGTCGACGCGTTCCAAGGCCGCGACCGCATGGAGAAAGTCGAAATTTTGGAAGTGTGAGCTTGAGCAAGGCAGCGCGCGGAACCGATCCGCGCGCTGCCTTTTTTATGGCTTGCGCGGGACGTGCGGCCACGGTTCGACATTAAGCCTACAAAACAAGTTGCATTTTCAAGTCCGAAGTGGTACCATTTCCACAAACGTATTTACGACAATCCTTCGGGGCAGGGTGAAATTCCCAACCGGCGGTGATCAAAGGGCTGCAGTTCCGCTTGAGCGACATGCGGCTGTCTTCCTTTGTCAGTCCGTGACCCGACTCGCAAGCGTGCAAGTCCCTCCAGGGCATGCACGGCTGCTTGGCGGTGGACCTGGTGCGAATCCGGGACCGACAGTATAGTCTGGATGGGAGAAGGAGAGGGCTCGTGAATTCCATTTTTTCATGTCTCGCCAACCTTGTTCTTTTTTTCACATGGTTGCCGAGTTTGTTTGAATGTGTCTTCAGACGCGTCCTTTTATGCATGCTCTCTCATCACCCCGTTGGCGACATTTAGCCGAGGGGTGATTTTTATTATGTCTTCGATCGACGTGTTGAACGACGAGTCGTACATGCGGCTCGCGCTCGATATGGCGTCCAAGGCGCAGGGGCAGACGGAGATCAATCCCGTCGTCGGCTGCGTGATCGTCCGCGACGGCCGCATCGTCGGGCTCGGCGCCCATCTGCGCCGGGGCGAGGGCCACGCGGAGGTGCACGCGCTGCGCATGGCGGGCGAACAGGCGGAGGGCGCGACGGCTTACGTCACGCTGGAGCCGTGCAGCCATCACGGACGGACGCCGCCGTGCTGCGAGCGGCTCATCGAAGCGAAGGTGGCGCGCGTCGTCGTCGCCTGTACCGATCCGAACCCGCAGGTGGCCGGCCGGGGGCTTGCCCGCCTCCGGGAAGCGGGCATCGCCGTCGAGGTCGGCCTGCTGGAGCAGGAGTCGCAGCGGATGAATGAGATGTTCAACAAGTTCATCGTCACGCGGCTGCCGTTCGTCACGATGAAGTCGGCGATGACGCTGGACGGCAAGCTCGCCGCCAAGAGCGGCGACAGCCGCTACGTCAGCGGGCCGCGTGCCAGGGAGATGACGCACACGCTGCGGCACCGGCACACGGGCATCATGGTCGGCGCCAACACGGTGATCGTCGACGATCCCGAGCTGACGACGCGCTTGTCCGTGCCGGCCGTGCATCCGGTCCGCATCGTCGTCGACTCCAAACTCCGCCTGCCGCTCGAAGCCCGCATGCTGCGGGACCGGACGGCGCCCGTCATCGTGCTGACGGTCGACGGCGCGGATCCCGGCAAGCGAGCCGCCCTGGAGGCGGCCGGCGTCGAGGTCATCGGCTGCGGAGACGGCCCCCGCGTCGACCTCGCACTCGCCATGCGCAAGCTCGGCGAACGCGAGATCGGCTCGATCCTGCTCGAAGGCGGCGGCAAGCTGAACGGCGCCATGCTCGAGCTCGGGCTGATCGACAAGCTGCTGCTGTTCGTGGCGCCGAAGGTAATCGGCGGAGCCGGCGCGCCGGGCGTGTTCCAGTTCGAAGGCTTCGAGAAGATGGCGCACGCGATTCCGTTCCGCGACGTGCAGGTCGAGCGGATCGGCGACGACATCTTCGTGAGCGGCTATCCCGACCGCGCGCCGGGCGACCGCGCAGGCGGAGCCGAATAGCGGCGGACGCGGCAAAGCAAGCTGCGAGAGGCTCGAATGGAGAGGAGGAGCAACCACGTGTTTACCGGACTGATCGAAGAAATCGGCACGCTGAAGCGGTCGTATAAGCAGGGCGAGGCGATGCTGCTCGTCGTTGAGGCGAGCCGCATTCTGAAGGACGTCGCCCTCGGCGACAGCATCTCGGTTAACGGCGTCTGCCTGACCGTCACGGCGTTCGACAGCCGTTCGTTCACGGTCGACGTCATGCCGCAGACGTACCGCCATTCCAACCTGAAGGACATTCGCCCCGGTGAGCCGCTGAACCTCGAACGGGCGATGCTGGCCGGCGGCCGGTTCGGCGGCCATATCGTGCAGGGCCATGTCGACGGCACCGCCGACATCGTCGCGCGCGGCAGCGATGCCAACGCGGTCGTGTTCACGATCCGGCCGCATGACGAGAAGCTGATGCGCTACGTCATTCCGCAGGGTTCGGTCACGCTCGACGGCATCAGCCTGACGGTGGCGACGGCCGACCGGAACAGCTTCGCGGTCTCCATCATTCCCCACACTTTGAAGGAGACGGCCTTGCAGCATAAGGGCGCGGGCAGCGTCATCAACGTCGAATGCGACGTCCTCGGCAAGTACGTCGACCACCTGCTTCATTACAAGGGCGGAGACGAGGCCAAGGAAGGGAAACCGGAGGGCAGCGGCAACATCACCGCCGCGTTTCTGGCGGACAACGGATTTTTCTAAACCATACTCAGGCGGGCAAGCCGCCTGCCAAAGGAGCGGATCGCGATGAGCAATCTGGGAGCAAGAAACTTGCCGGACGACCAGTCCGCCTTCGACGCCATCGAAGAAGCCATATACGATCTCATGCTGGGCAAGCCGATCATCGTCGTCGACGACGAGGACCGGGAGAACGAAGGCGACCTGATCGCGCTGGCGAGCAAGGCGACGCCGGAGGTCATCAATTTCATGATTACCGAAGCGCGCGGGCTCGTCTGCGTGCCGATCACGCAGGAGCGCGCCGAGGCGCTCGACCTGCCGCCGATGGTGCAGCGCAACACCGACTACCACGGCACCGCGTTCACCGTCTCGGTCGACCATGTGTCGACGTCGACGGGCATCTCCGCTTACGAACGGTCGCTCACCGTGAAGGCGCTGATCGATTCGAAGACGAGGGCGCACGACTTCCGCCGGCCGGGCCACATCTTCCCGCTGATCGCGAAGAAGGGCGGCGTCCTGCGCCGCGCCGGCCACACGGAAGCGGCCATCGACCTGGCGCGGATGTGCGGCGAAGAGCCCGCGGGCGTCATCTGCGAGATTATCAAGGAAGACGGCTCCATGGCGCGCCTGCCGGATCTGATCGAATTCAAAGCGAAGCACGGGCTGAAGCTGATTTCCATCGAGTCGCTGATCCATTACCGCAACGAGAAGGAGAAATTGGTCGAGCGGGCCGTCGACGTGAATCTGCCGACCGACTTCGGCGTGTTCCGGGCCATCGCTTACACGAATGAGGTCGACAATAAGGAGCACGTGGCGCTCGTCAAGGGCGAGATCGATTCGTCCAAGCCGACGCTCGTGCGCGTTCATTCCGAGTGCCTCACCGGCGACGTGTTCCATTCCCACCGCTGCGATTGCGGTCCGCAGCTCGAGGCGGCGCTGCGGCAGATCGACGAAGCCGGGGGCGGCGTGCTGCTCTACATGCGCCAGGAAGGCCGCGGCATCGGCCTGATCAATAAATTGAAGGCGTACCAGCTGCAGGAGCAGGGGTTGGACACCGTCGACGCGAATATTAAATTGGGCTTCGCGCCGGATCTCCGCGATTACGGCATCGGCGCGCAAATCCTCAAGGACCTCGGCGTCCGCCAAATGCGGCTGCTGACGAACAATCCGCGCAAAATCCGCGGGCTCGAAGGCTACGGCCTCGAGGTCGTCGAGCGCGTGCCGATCCAGATGGACGCCAACGAAGACAACGACCAGTACCTGCACACGAAGAAAGACAAGCTTGGGCACCTGCTCAAATTTGACGATAGCCCGAATAACCGATAACATGGCCCGTAGCGGTCTAATTCAGAGAGGATGACAGCATTATGCCAAACGTATTCGAAGGACATTTAATTTCCGAAGGGTTAAAATACGGCGTCGTCGTCGGACGGTTCAACGAGTTTATTTCCAGCAAGCTGCTGAGCGGCGCGCTCGACGCGTTCAAGCGCCACGGCGCGGAAGACCATGAAGTGGATATCGCGTGGGTACCGGGCGCGTTCGAAATTCCGCTGATCGCCCAAAAGATGGCCGAAAGCGGCAAATACGACGCCGTCATCACGCTCGGTGCCGTCATCCGTGGATCCACGCCGCACTTCGACTACGTCTGCAACGAAGCGGCCAAAGGCGTGGCGGCCGTCGGACTCAAAACCGGCGTGCCGACGGTGTTCGGCGTCCTGACGGTCGACTCCATCGAACAGGCGATCGAGCGCGCGGGCACGAAAGCGGGCAATAAAGGCTGGGAAGCGGCCGTGACCGCCATCGAAATGGCGAACCTGACGAAGACGCTTCAAGGCTAAGCCGGTCGCCGGCCGGCAGGCCGAACGGGCGCAAGGCCGATCGCGGTAACGCATGCGCGATTCGTCCGATCTTTAACTAATCATTGGCGGGAGTGGCGTGCAGCATGACGGTGACGTACAAACTGGAATCGTTCGAAGGACCTCTGGATTTGCTCCTTCATTTGATCGACAAGGCCGAAATCGACATTCATGAAATTTCCGTCAGCGAAATTACGGATCAATACATGGAATACTTGAATGCGATGCAGGAACTGGAGCTGGAGGTCACGAGCGAATTCCTCGTCATGGCGGCGACGCTGCTGTCGATGAAGAGCAAGCAGCTGCTTCCGAAGCCGCCGGTCATCGAGGACGACTACTTCGAAGAATGGCCCGACGACGGCCTCGACCCGCGCGACGAGCTGATCGCGAAGCTCGTGGAATACCGCAAATACAAACAGATCGCGGAGCAGCTTCGGGAGCAGGAATTCGAGCGCAGCCTCGTCTATACGAAGGAGCCGGAGGACATGACGCCGTTCATGAAGGTCGTGCCGGAGAATCCCGTCAAGGGACTGAGCGTCGCCGACCTCATCGCGGCGTTCCAGAAGGCGCTGCGCAAGGCGTCCCGGCGCAACGTCATCGCGACGATCCACCGCGACGAAATTTCGGTCAAGGACCGGATTCGCGACATCGTGGACGTGCTGCGGGAATTCGAAACCGTCCGCTTCTCGAAGCTGATACGGGAGGACATGAGCCGGCACGAGATCGTCGTGACGTTCCTGGCGCTGCTTGAACTGATGAAGATGAAACATATTCGCTGTTTTCAGCACGGCCTATTTGATGATATCGTGGTGCATTGGAGGGGAGAAACGGCTGATGGCGGATTATTCGAAGTTGAAGCAGATTATTGAAGGATTACTGTTCATGGCGGGGGACGAAGGGCTGACGGCCAAGCAGCTCGCGGACATCCTGCAGCTGGACGCCGGCGTTGCCGCGGACCTGGGGAAGGATCTGATGAAGGATCTGAAGTCCAAGAAGCGCGGCATTCAGGTATCACTGGTCGCTGGCGCGTACCGGATGACGACCAATCCCGATCACGCGGCGTATTTCGAGCGGATGGCGTATTCGCCGACGCGCTCGAGCCTGTCCCAGGCGGCGCTCGAGACGCTGTCCATCGTCGCGTACCGGCAGCCGATCACCCGCGTGGAGATCGAGGAGATCCGCGGCGTCAAATGCGACCGGGCGATCCAGTCGCTCGTCGGCAAGGATCTGATCGAGGAGGTGGGCCGCGCCGAGCAGATTGGCCGCCCGATTCTGTACGGCACGACGAAGTCGTTTCTCGATTATTTCGGCTTGTCCGGGCTGGACGCGCTGCCGGAGCCGTCGTCCATCGCGGACGACGATCTGGAGGATCAGACGCAGCTGCTGTTCGAGCGGCTGGAAGGACGCCAGATGACAATCGAGGACATGACGATGGCCGATCTCGAGGCAGAGCTCGGCGACAATCGCCGCGATGGGTCCGAGGAGCCCGAACCGAATCCGGAGCGCGAACCGGCGCAGGAACCGAAGCACGAACCGGAGCGGGTATCCGAACCGTAACAACCCGAATGAGATTTGTCCGCAAGGTCATACTATATCCGACCAAAGTAGGGAAATGGGGGAAAACGCCATGCTTGGCTACCCGTTCGGATGGATGATCGCGGCAGGTCTCTTTTTTTTGCTTCTCCTCGTGATCGCGAGCTCGCAGGTCAACATCAGCGGCCATTTCAAACGGGTGGGGGAGAACGACGATGCCGAGCTGCGCATTCGCGCGCTGATGGGCCTCGTGCATTACCATTGGCAGCTGCCGGTGGTGAAGGCGAAGGGGTTCGGCCTCGAGCTGAAGCGCGAGCTGACGGCCGCCAACATCGGCGGCGTCCACTCGAACACGGATAAGTCGCATGTCGATCCGAAGAACATTGCGTCTTCGATCAACAAAGCTCAAGCGATTCTGCGGCATACGGACGAGCTGCTCGGCTGGGTGCGCCGGACGTTGAACCACGTGCGGATCACGGAATGGAAATGGGCGAGCGCGGTCGGCACGGGCGACGCGATGTGGACGGCGATGGCGACCGGCACGGCCTGGTCCGTCAAGACGACCACGATCGGCGTGCTGTCGCAGCTGGTCCGGCTCGAGACGGATCCAGAGCTCTCGGTGCAGCCCGTGTACCAAGGCGCGCATTTCACGACGGAAGGGCGGTTCACGGCCCAAATTACGTTCGGCTATGCGCTCTACGCCGGCATCCGGCTCGCGGTTAAGATGAAAAAAGTAGCCAAAGGCGTACCGAGGGGGCTCGTCGGCTGGCAGCGGATATTGCTGCGCGGCTGATTACATAATGCGATGCCGGCAGGGGTACGCTAGAAACGGCAAGGAGAGCTTTCCGATTTTTCGAACCGAGGAGGACTTTATCGATGAACGACCATCCGATTCAAGGCCTAATGCAGACCGCGATGGAAAACATCAAAGAAATGGTGGACGTAAATACCATAGTTGGCGATCCCGTGCAGACTCCGGACGGCAGCGTCATCATGCCGATCTCCAAGGTGGGCTTCGGTTTCGTGGCGGGCGGCAGCGATATCCGCATGGGCGACCATAACAAAATGAGCGGGACCGACATGCACAACGCGGCCGTGCAAATGCCGTTCGGCGGCGGCAGCGGCGGCGGCGTGTCGATCACTCCGATCGCGTTCCTGGTTGTCGGCACGCATGGCGTGCGCATCGTGCCGCTCGACAACCAGACGCATCTGATGGAGCGGGTCATCGATTCCGCGCCGCAGGTGTTCGATAAGATCCAGACGATGTTCAAGAAAGACCATGCGTCCGTCGCCGAAGTCGATTCCGTGCTGATCGACAGCATGGATGTGCGCTGAGTGCCGACGGCGGGCCGCGGCTTTACCGACTAACCGTCCGTTCCGGGGCGGTTTCTTTTTTTAGGACGAGGTGGGATATATCCCGGACCGGTTCATATACTTGTACAAGACGAGTACCGACATCCGAAGGAGGACATCTATGAGGCTCGCCTGCATCAGGAACAGAATCGCCGCCGTCGCGGCGTCCGTCATGCTGCTTCTTCCGGGAGCGGCGGCGGCCGCGGAACCGGCGCCGGAGTTAAGGACGGGAGCGGAGAGCGCCGCGCTGATCGACGTGGAATCCGGCCGGCTGCTGTACAGC
Organism: Paenibacillus sp. GCM10023250; assembly: GCF_042653205.1. Classification (NCBI taxonomy): domain Bacteria; kingdom Bacillati; phylum Bacillota; class Bacilli; order Caryophanales; family Paenibacillaceae; genus Paenibacillus; species Paenibacillus sp. GCM10023250. The sequence goes on from NZ_JBHSHY010000002.1 coordinate 224,865, forward strand.
TATCACGGGGACAAGCCGATGCTGATCGCCAGCTTGACGAAAATCATGACCGCCATCGTGGCGATCGAACACGGCAAGCTGTCCGACATGGTCGAGACGAGCGTCCGGGCGGCCGGCAAAGAGGGTTCGTCGATTTATTTGCGGCGCGGGGAGAAGATGAGCCTGCATAATCTGCTGTACGGGCTGATGCTGCGTTCCGGCAACGACGCGGCCACGGCGATCGCGGAGCATGTGGGCGGGTCCGAGGAGGGCTTCGTCCATCTGATGAACGACAAGGCCGAGATGCTGGGGCTGGCGAATTCGCATTTCATGAACCCGAGCGGCCTCGATGCGGAGGGCCACTACGGCTCCGCCAACGACTTGGCCAAGCTGACCGCGTACGCGCTGAAAAACCCGGTGTTCAAAGAAATCGTCAAGACGAAGCGCAAGTCGGCGCCGAACCCGAACGACCAGTGGGATTACCTCTGGATGAATAAAAACAAAATGCTGTCGCTGTACGAAGGCGCGGACGGCGTCAAAACCGGCTATACCAAAAAGGCGCTCCGCTGCCTGGTCAGCTCGGCTTCGCGCGGCGGCCAGCAGCTCGTCGCCGTCACGCTGCGGGACAGCGACGACTGGAATGACCACCAGCGGATGCTGAGCTACGGCTTCAACCATTATCCGCTGAGCGAAGTCGCGCGCAAGGGACAACCTGTCAGCGGGCATCCGCTCGCCGTCGGCCGGACGCTCCGCTATCCGTTCGCCGAAGGCGAGAAGGAGCGGCTGCGCAGCAAGCTGACGCTCGCGAGCCCCGGCTCGACGGCGTATCTGCTCGGCGAACGCGGCGCGCTGGAATGGTTCGTTGGCGACGAAAAGATCGGCTCGACGCCGGTGTACGATCCGAACGGCCCGCGGATCAGTCTGCCGGATAAGCCGGCTTGGACCTCGGGCGAACGCGCGGCCTTGCGCGCGGCCGTACGGAGCGCGGCCGGGCCGCTCCGGTAACGTTTGGGGGAAGGAGGCGGCGGGATGGTAAATTTCATTTGGCTATTCTTCATCGCGGCCAGTTTCGTTGCCGCCATCTTGAACGGGCGCATGGACGCGCTCACGGAAGCGGCGTTCGAAGGCGCCAAGAGCGGGGTGACGGTCAGCTTCGGCCTGATCAGCGTCATGGTGTTCTGGCTCGGGCTCATGCGCGTCGGCGAGGACGCGGGTCTGCTGCGCAAAATCGCCGTCCTGCTGCAGCCCGCCGTCCGGTTTTTGTTCCCGGACGTGCCCAAGGGGCATCCGGCGCTCGGATATATCATGAGCAACATGAGCGCGAACATTCTCGGGCTCGGCAACGCGGCGACGCCGATGGGCATCAAGGCGATGCAGGAGCTGCAGAAGCTGAATCCGCACAAGGAGACGGCGTCCGCCGCCATGTGCACGCTGCTCGCGCTGAATACGTCGAGCATCACGCTGGTGCCGACGACGCTGATCGCGATCCGCATGACGTACGGCTCCGTCAATCCCGCCGAGATCGTCGGCACGACGCTGGCGGCGACGCTCGTCGCGACGGCGGCGGCGATCGCGGCGGACCGCTGGTACCGCCATCGGTACAACCGCAAGCCGCCTAGGGATGCCGGCCGCGACGCCCCGCCGGCGCACGGCGGAGGCGCCGGTCCGCCGCAGCCGCCGCCGGGACCGGCGGCCGGAGGCTTCGGCCAAGGAAAGGGTGAGGCCGTTGTATGAGTGGGTCACGGCGATCTCCGCCTGGCTGATTCCGTTCATGATCGTGTTCATCCCGCTGTACGCCGCGTTCAAGCGCGTGCCCGTCTACGAGTCGTTCATCGACGGTGCGAAGGACGGATTCGGCACGGCGATCAACATTATTCCGCATCTCGTCGGCATGATGGTGGCCATTAGCATGTTCCGGGCCTCAGGGGCCATGGACATGCTGGCAGGCCTGCTGCGCCCGCTGTTCGACAGCCTCGGCATCCCGAGCGAGGTGCTGCCGCTCGGCCTGCTGCGGCCGCTGACGGGGGCAGGCTCGCTCGCCTTCACGACGGAGCTGATCAAGACGTACGGCCCGGATTCGCTGATCGGCCGGATCTCGTCGACGATTCAAGGCAGCACGGATACGACGCTCTACGTGCTGACGGTATACTTCGGCGCGGTCGGCATCCGCAAGAGCAAGTACGCGCTCAAGGTCGGCTTGTTTTCGGACTTGGTCGGATTTTTTGCGGCTATCATTATATGTTTGTTCGTCTTCGGTTCTTAATGACGCATCAAGAGGTACATAATCGAGGGATAAGCACGCTAGCCCCGCACGCAATCGGCGACCGCTCCCGGACGCCTTGCGCCGGGGCTTTTTGCATGGGACTGGAAGTCCATGGCGGACGCGCACTTTCTTTCCGGTATCGATATAGGGTATGATGGGGGGTGAGGTGAATCGAGTGGAACGTTTACAAAAAATTTTGGCGCAGGCCGGCGTAGCGTCGCGCCGCAAATGCGAGGAGCTGATCCTCTCCGGCAAGGTTCAGGTCAACGAAGAGACCGTCACGACCTTGGGCGCCAAAGCGGATCCGGCGACGGACGTCATTACCGTCAACGGCCGCAAGATCAAGAGCGAAAACAAGCTGTACCTGATGCTGCATAAGCCGAAAGGCGTCATCACGAGCGCGAGCGACCCGCAGGGCCGCAAAATCGTCTCCGACTACCTGCCGGGCATCAAGGAGCGGGTCTATCCCGTCGGCCGGCTGGATTACGATACCGAAGGACTGCTGCTGCTGACGAACGACGGGGAGTTCGCGAACCTGCTGACGCACCCGAGCCATCACGTGCCGAAGACCTATTGGGCGACCGTGAAGGGCGTCCCGCACGGCTCCGCGCTGGAGCGCCTGCAGCAGGGCATTCTGCTCGAGGACGGCATGACGGCGCCGGCCGAGGTCGAATACCACGACGTCGACACGGAGAAAAATCAGTCGACCATCACGATTACGATTTACGAAGGCCGCAACCGGCAAGTCCGCCGCATGTTCGACGCTATTCATCATCCCGTCATCCTGCTCCGCCGGATCCGATTCGGCGAATTGGGGCTGCACGGACTGGCCCGCGGCAAGTTCCGGCATCTGACGCCGAAGGAAGTGCAGGACCTCCGCGCGGCGGCCGTCAAGACACATAAAGTTCAAAAATAACGGTCGGCGGCAATCTCGATTGCCGTCCGATTTTCGTTATAATGGAAATACGACAAACAGCAGCATTGCAGCTAAGGAATAGGCGGTGAAACGCAATGAAAAAGAACCGCAGACTCATTCAGGTGCTGATCTTCCTCGGCGTGCTCGTGCTCGGCGGCTATGCCATCGGCAACTCGCTGTTCGCGAACAGCGGCGGGCTGCCCGGGAAGGGTCAGACGCCGCCTTCTTTCGCGCTTCTGGACCTGGACGGCAAGACGCACCGTCTCGAGGACTATAAGGGCAAGGCGCTCGTCCTGAATTTTTGGGGGACCTTCTGCCCGGGCTGCGTGACGGAGACGCCGGATTTGGAAGAACAGTACAAGAAGCACGCGGACAAGCCGTTCGAGGTCGTCGGCATCAACTTGAGCGAGGACAAGCTGGCGATCCGCAATTTCATCGAACAATACGGCGTCAGTTATACGATTTTGCAGGACGACAACCGGCAGATTGAACGCGCATACGGGCTTCGGTCGTATCCCACCACCTTCTTCGTGAAGCCAGACGGTACGATTATGGACGTCTTTATCGGACCGATGGGCAAGCAGGACATGGACGAGCGCATCACGAAACTGCTGGCGTCCTAGTCGGAGGAGGTTTTTTGCATTGTCGGCTTTTGAGAACACGAAATGCGAGTGCGGTCACCAGAATCCTACCGGGACCGTGCTTTGCGAAAACTGCGGCTATCCGCTCGATCCCGAAGAGGAGAAGAGCGGCGCCCCGCTTGAGATGCGCTACGACGGCATCGCCCGGCGCTCGCAGAAGAGCAACCCGTCTCCCATCGACCGGGTGTGGAACTTCTTCTCCTCGGTGAAGGTGGCGGTCCGGCTCATCGTCGTCACGCTGCTGGCGGCGATGATCGGCACGATTTTCACGCAGGAGAACGCCTTCATCTCGTTCGATCCGAGCACGTATTACGAGCAGCGCTACGGCTGGATCGGCAAATGGTATTATAAGCTCGGTTTTTCCCATACGTACGAATCCTGGTGGTTCATCGGCCTGCTGGTCATGATCGGCACGTCGCTCGTCATCTGCAGCCTCGACCGCGTCCTGCCGCTGTACCGGGCGCTGAACAAACAGCAGGTCCGCAAGCACCCGGAGTTTCTGACCCGTCAAAAAACGGTATACGCGGGAGAGATCGAAGGTCCGGAGGAAGCGTGGACAGCGTCGATGGCCGCCCAGCTGAAGCGCAAGCGCTACAAGGTGCACCAAGAAGGCGGCGCGCTGCTCGCGGAGAAGAACCGGTTCAGCCGCTGGGGGCCGTACATTAACCACATCGGGCTGATCGTGTTCCTGCTGGCCGTGCTGCTGCGCACGCTGCCGAGCTGGCAGATGGACAATTACGTCACCGTGCCGGAAGGCGAGACGGTCAAGGTGCCGGAGACGAAGTACTACATCAAGAACGAGAAGTTCACTATCGACTACTATACCGACGCGGAGCTGCCGAAGGAGCTGCAGGGGACGGCGCGGGCGAAGCTGTATGAGACGAAAGCCGTGCTCTACACCTGCTCCGCCGACTGCGACGATCCGTCCAAGCAGCCGAAGCTGACGGCCGTGGCGAGCCACGACATTCTCGTGAACGATCCGCTGACGTACAAAGGCCTGAAGGCGTACCAGTTCGGCTTCGACGACACGCCGAAATTGAAAGCGGTCAATCCCGTCCTGGTCGACAAGAAGACGGGCAAGACGTACGGGCCGTTCAAGCTGGACATGCGCAATCCGCAGCTCCACTACGCGCTCGGGCCGTATACGCTGGATTTGCGTCAATCCTACATGGACTTCGCACTCAACGATCAGGGCCAGCCGACGACGAAATCGCGCGAACCGAACGCGCCGGCGTTCGTCTTCGTCCTGAAAGGGCCGGATCTTCCGGCGCAAGGCGAGCCGTACATGTATTTCCCGAAACAGACGGACAAGGAACGGTTCAGCCAGGACGTCATCAACGGCAAGCTGGCGGAGCGCTTCGAACTGAAGGTCGGCTCGATGGACGGCGTCGAGTTCGCCCCGGTCGAAAGCTCGCTTAACATCCGCTACGACCGCGCCATGCCTTACATCTGGGTCGGCGCCGGCATTTCGATGTTCGGCCTGCTGATCGGCTCGTACTGGCAGCACCGCCGAATCTGGCTGCGGCTCGACGGCGGCCGCGTCACGCTCGGCGCCCATACGAACAAGAACAATTACGGCATGCGTGCCGAGCTCGCGTCCGCCCTGCGCGGCATGGGTATCGCCGTAGAGCCGAAGTCGCTCGATAACGGGAGGAACAAAACGTGAGTTTGCTTGATTTCAGCAGCGACGCGTTCATCGTCGCATTCTTTTTATACTGTTTCGGATTTTTGTTCTACGGGGTATCCGCCTTGGGCAAAAAGTGGAGCAAACGGAGCCCGGAAGAGCATGTCAAGAAGTGGGGGCGCGTCGCGTACGTCGTCTCGCTGGCGGGCTTCGCCGCGCACCTGACGTTCTTCTTCACCCGCTGGGCCGGCGGCGGGCACATCCCGACAAGCAACATGTACGAGTTCATGTCGTTCCTGGCGATGGCGATCATGGCGGCGTTCATCATCGTCGAAGCGATCTACCGCAAGCCGCTGCTCGGCCTGTTCACGCTGCCGCTCACGGTCATCATCGTCGCCTATGCGGCGGTGTTTCCGCAGGAGGTGCAGCCGCTCATTCCGGCGCTTCAGTCGTACTGGCTGAAGATTCACGTCACGACGGCCGCGACGGGCGAAGCGTTCTTCGCCGTCGGCTTCGCGGCGGGCCTCATGTACCTGCTGCGCACGGTCGACTTTCGGAAGACCGACGAGAAAGCGAAGCGCGAGCAGCGCTGGGTCGAATTCACGCTGTACGTCATCATCGTCATCATCGCCTTCATCGGCTCGGTGTTCGCGTTCCGCGGCGCGGGCTACGAAGCGAGCTTCAAGCAGGAGACGGTCACCATCGACGACAGCGGCGTCGAGAATTCGGCGGTCAACACGGTGGAGTACTCGCTGCCGCCGATCTTCAAGCCGTACAACAGCCAAGTCGTCTCGATCGATTCGTTCCTCGGCCTCGACAAGCCGCTGTTCGAAACGCCGCACTGGATGAAAGGCGTCGACGCGGCGCGCAAGCTGAACACGATCACCTGGTCGGTCATCAATGGCTCGATCCTGTACGGACTCCTGCGCCTGATCCTCCGCAAGCGGATCGGGGCGGCCATCCATCCGCTCATGGACGGCATCGACGAGGACGACATCGACGAAATCAGCTATCGCGCCATCGCGATCGGCTACCCGATCTTCACGCTCGGCGCGCTGATCTTCGCCATGATTTGGGCGTATATCGCCTGGTCGCGTTTCTGGGGCTGGGACCCGAAGGAAGTTTGGGCGCTCATCACCTGGCTGTACTATACGGCGTATCTCCATCTTCGCTTGTCGCGCGGCTGGCATGGCTCCAAGTCCGCCTGGCTCGCGGTCATCGGCTTCGTCGTGGTCATGTTCACGCTGATCGGGGTTAATCTCGTATTGGTCGGCCTGCACTCGTACGCAGGTGTATAATAGAAGCAAGGAGTGCCGGGCGCGCGTCTAATCAGGCGCGCGCCTGCGGCACGATTACAGGCGAATCGTTCGCCATTCGAGAGGAGACATGCTCCATGTCCGAAGAACTTCACCGCATACTCGTCGTAGACGATGAAGAACGGATCCGCAGGCTGCTCAAAATGTATTTGGAGAAGGAAGGCTACCGCATCGAGGAGGCGGAAGACGGGGAAACGGCGCTCCGGATGGCGACGCACGGCGATTTCGATCTGATCCTGCTCGACGTCATGCTGCCCGGCATCGACGGCATCGAAGTCTGCACGCGGCTTCGTCAAGTGAAGTCGACGCCGGTCATCATGCTGACGGCGAAGGGCGAGGAGATGAACCGCGTGCAGGGCTTCGAGGTCGGGGCGGACGACTACGTCGTCAAGCCGTTCAGCCCGCGCGAGGTCATCTACCGCGTCAAGGCGATTCTGCGCCGCTCATCGGCGACGGCGTTCCTGACGAAGGAGACAATGACGAGCAATAACATCGTGTTCCCGCATCTCATCATCGAGCACGACGCTCACCGGGTCATGGCCGGCGGCCAGGAAGTGAGCCTCACGCCGAAGGAGTACGAGCTGCTGCACTATCTCGCGATATCGCCGGACAAGGTGTTTTCCCGCGAGGAGCTGCTGAAGGACGTGTGGAATTACGAGTTCTTCGGTGACCTGCGCACGGTGGACACACACGTCAAGCGGCTGCGCGAGAAGCTGAACAAGGTCTCGCCGGAAGCGGCCATGATGATCACGACGGTGTGGGGCGTCGGCTACAAGCTCGAGGTGTCCAAATAAGTGGTTATCTGGCGCAGCGTAGTCGGCAAGCTCTGGCTCACGATCATTGCTCTCGTGGCGGCGGTGCTGCTCATCCTGGGCATGTTTCTGCTGCAGTACATCGATATCGCCTTCAATAATTCCCATGCGGTCAAAGTGCTGTTCGTCTATACGGCGATTATCGGGTTTCTGCTGTCCACGTTTTTCGCGTTCTTCCTGTCTACCAAGATTACGCAGCCGCTGCTGCAGATGAAGAAGGCGGCGGATCTCATCTCCCAGGGCGAATACCGGACCCGGGTGCCGATCCGCTCCTCCGACGAGATCGGCGATTTGGCCAACACATTCAACAACATGGCGGCCGAGCTCGATACGCTCATTCGCGACCTGAACCACGAGAAAGAGCATTTGGCCAGCGTGCACCGGAGCATGGCGGATGCCGTCGTGACGTTTGATGCTGCGGGCCAGGTGATCCTCGCCAATCCGCACGGCCAGCAGCTCATCGATCGCTGGAACGAGCTGGAGTGGTCCGAGGAGCGCAAGACATATTCCAAAGTCCCCGCGCCGCTGTTCGATCTCTATCGGAAGGTGCTGCGGGAAGGCCGGGATCTGACCGATAAGGTGCATGTGCAGAGCGGCGTCTGGTCGGTGGTCATGGCGCCGCTCAAGTCCAATGAAACGGTGCGGGGCGCGGTCGCGGTCATGCGCAACGTCACGGAGGAGTCGAAGCTCGAGAAGCTGCGCCGCGACTTCGTCGCGAACGTCTCGCATGAGCTGCGCACGCCGCTGTCCATGCTGCAGGGATATAGCGAAGCGCTGCTCGACGATATCGCGGCGTCCCCGGAAGAGCGGAAGGAGATGGCCCACGTCATCTACGAGGAATCGCTGCGGATGGGCCGGCTGGTCAAGGATCTGCTTGATCTGGCGCGGATGGAAGCGGGCCATCTGGAGATGAAGCTGGAGCCGACGGATCTGACGGGATTGCTTCGGCGCGTGCACCGCAAATTCCAAGGCTTGGCGAAGGAGCAGAACATTCAGCTCGAGCTCGAAATGGACGCGGAGCCGCTCGTCATCGCCGAAGCGGACGAGGACCGGCTGGAGCAGGTGCTGACGAACCTGCTGAGCAATGCGCTCCGGCATACGCCGTCGGAAGCGCAGATCCGGATCAGCGCGCGGCAGATGGTCGCGGAGCTGAATGCGTACGTGGAGATCCAGGTCAGCGACGAAGGGGAGGGCATCCCGAGCGAGGATCTGCCGTTCATCTTCGAGCGCTTCTACAAGGCAGATAAGGCGCGCACCCGCGGCGCCTCCAGCGGCGGCACCGGGCTCGGCCTCGCCATCGTGAAGAACATCGTCGAATCGCATAAAGGCCGCATCCGGGCGGAAAGCACGGTCGGCGTCGGCACGACGTTCACCCTGCTGCTGCCGGTCGAACCGTCGCAATAAGCGTTGGTGACGCTGCGATCATCGACTAAGCGTAACGAAGGCTACTAAATAGCGACAGGCGCTTTTCCCGACGACAAGCGCCTTTGTCGTTCGATGGACGAGTACGGCTTATTCGGCTTACGCACAGGGCTGAAGAGCGCCGTTCGCGTCGCATCTTGTTGAAGGAAGTAGACTAATCTTGTTGGTCGTGAAACATTTTATTTTCGTAAACGCCGCAATGAGATAAAAAGAGCGCCTTCCCCGAGGGAAAGGCGCTCTTTCGGTATCCAGCCGCAGGAAGCGGCGAGCATCAGTACAGGTTGATTTCTTTCGCTTTGTTCAGATCCGGCAGCTCGACGAGCTTCGCGATCAGTTCTTTCGAAGCGCCTTTGTCCACGGTAAGCACCATGATCGCCGCGCCGCCTTCCAGCTCGCGGCCGACCTGCATCGCCGCAATGTTGACGCCGTTGTCGCCGAGCAGCGTGCCCACGCTGCCGATGATGCCCGGCTTGTCGTTATGCGAGATCAGCACCAGGTTGCCTTGCGGCGCCACGTCGACCGTGAAGCGGTCGATTTGGACGATCCGCGGGCCGTAGCCCGTCAGCATCGTTCCCGTCACGAGGCGCGTCGCCTTCTTGGAACGAAGGACGACCGTGATCGAGTTCGTGAAGTCGCGCGCGGCGTGCGAGTTGCTCACGACCACGTTGACGTGGCGGCCTTTCGCCAAGTGCAGCGAGTTGACGACGTTCACTTGTTCCGCCCCGAGGTGATGCGACAGCACGCCGCGGACGATGTAGCGGGTGAGCGGCTGCGTGTCGACTTCGGCGAGCTCGCCGGCGTAGCTGACGCTGATCTCTTCGACGGCGCCTTCGATCAACTGCGAGACGAAGCTGCCGAGCTTCTCGCCGAGGCTGAAGTACGGCTGCAGCTTGTTCAGCACGTTCGCCGGAATCGGAGGCATGTTCACGGCGTTCAGGAACGGCTTGTCGCGCAGGATGTTCAGTACTTGCTCGGAGACGTCGATCGCGACGTTCTCCTGCGCTTCCACGGTGGAGGCGCCGAGATGCGGCGTGACGATGATCTTCGGATGATTCAGAAACGGATGATCCGCAGCCGGAGGCTCGACCTCGAACACGTCGAAGGCGGCGCCGGCGACGATGCCTTGATCGGCGGCTTCCACGAGGGCAAGCTCGTCAATGATGCCGCCGCGGGCGCAGTTCACGATGCGCATGCCTTTCTTCATGACCTCGAATTGCGGACGGGAGATCATATGGCGCGTTTCCGGCGTCAGCGGCGTATGCACCGTCATGAAGTCGGCGTTGCGCACGATGTCGTCCACGCTGGACAGCCGGACGCCGAGCTTCTCAGCGCGCTCTTCCGTCAGGAATGGGTCATAGCCCCAAATTTCCATCCCGAACGCTTTGGCCCGCTTGGCCACTTCGCTGCCGATGCGGCCCATGCCGAGCACGCCCAGGATTTTGCCGCGGAGCTCGACGCCGAGGAAGGACTTGCGGTCCCATTCGCCGCCGACCGTCTTCAAGTACGCCTGCGGGATGTGGCGGGCGACGGCCATCATCATCGCGAACGTGTGCTCGCAGGTCGTGATCGTATTGCCGTCCGGCGCGTTGATGACGATGATGCCGCGCTGCGTGGCCGCTTCCAGATCGATGTTGTCGACGCCGACGCCGGCGCGTCCGACGACCTTCAGCGATTTGCCGGCGTCCATGATCCGCGCGGTGACCCGCGTCTGGCTGCGCACGAGCAAGGCATCGTAGTCGCCGATGATGGCGACGAGCTCGTCTTCGCTGAGGCCCGGTTTCTTGTCGACCGTCACGTCCTCCGCATCCACGAGCTTCTGGATGCCTAAATCGCTGATCGGATCTGAGACCAATACTTTGAACATGTTGGATTGCCTCCTGAGCGTTTGTATGATGGGTATATAGTAGAAGCGAAAGACCCCCGTCCATCCCGCCGCACGCGGCGGCGCCAAAGGCGAGAGTCTGTTCGCACGATCACACAACTATGAACGAATCCTGTGGAACGGCAATTTCGGCCTGCTTTAATGTTTCCCCTATTATAGCAAGCTGAAAAGCAATTGCAATGCTTAAAACTTGCTCAAATGTGAAAATTTCGTTATGATCGACCGTAAACGGGAGGTTGGCGAAATGGACGTTTGGCGCGACATTCAACCGGATGCTTTCTGGCAATTGGTGCGGGAAGGGAAGCTTGAGCCGGATCAAATCATAGACGTGCGGGAGCCCGAAGAATGGGACTATTATCATCTGGAGGGAAGCACCATGCTGCCGCTCTCGTCCTTCATCGAGACGTGGACGCGGGTGCCGGCGGACAAGCCGGTCTACGTCATCTGCGCGCACGGCGTGCGCAGCCAGGCGGTGTGCCGCTTCTTAAGCGAGAAGGGATACGGCGGCCTCGCCAACGTGGTTGGCGGCATGGCGGCGGTATCCCTTCATGACGGCTTTCAATATGATTGACGCGAATCGATAACCGAAACGAATCGGTGTTAGGCGGAGCTACTCGATGATCGGCAGTGAATCGGGTGCCTAGGTCTATTCCTGCTCCGGGAAGAAAAACGGAAGCTGCGGCAGCAGTTCCTTCGAATAGAGTTCATCCTTGCTGCTTCCGAAATCGCCGGCCCGGACCGCTTCCGTCTTAAGGAGCAAGTCGATGACGGCATCGACCGTGCGCATCTTCATTGCGCTCGCCTGGCCGGAATGGACGAACTCGTCCACGCGCGAGGCGAGATCCTGCGGATAGAAGGCGGCGAGCGACCTGCGCGCGTTCAGCCGGTCCGCGGCCACTTTGTTCTTGACGGTCAGCGGGAGCTTCTTCCAATCCGCGAGGCTGAGTCCGCCCGGCGCTTCGTATTCGCCGGGAATGTCCGGGTTCACGGAGGCACTCCATTTCAGCATGGCCGCGTAATAATCCTGCTGGCCGCTCAGCGCGTATTTTACGCCGTCGACGTAATAGGCATCTGTCGTCAGCGCCTTGACCAGCTCGGCACCGGGCGCGTCCTTGACGGAGCCGGCGCCCCGCGACGCGGCTTCGTCGAACATGCGCAGGCTCTTGAGCAGCTGAAGCTGCGCGGATGCCAGCAGCGGCGAGTTGGCCGGGACGGAAGCGCGCTCGGCTTCCTTGTAGGCTTGCTCGGCGGCGTCCGACAGCTCGTTCAAAGCGGAGGCGGCATTGGTCAGCTGGCCGGCCGACAATTTGCGGAACGTGGCGATCCATTCGTTTTGAAATTCACGATAGGGCGAATATACGGTATGATAGAAGGAAACGAGATCCTGCTGCTGATAGGCATCCGCGTTTCCTTTCGTGCTTCCGCCGAGCTGTTTCGCGGGCTCCGCCAATCGGGCTTCGGTTTTTTCCGATCCGATCTTGACGCCGTAGAAAAACGCGCCGACCGCGAAGACGAGCATGAAAAGAAAACCGAGACTATAAAGCATTTCTGTGCGCGTTAGCCGTTTCTCCATGTGAAATCCCCTTCAGGCATTAGACTTTTTTCGACAAATTTCTCGCGATGGTCCTATTAGTATAGGATAAATCCTAGTAAAAGGAAATATAAACCTATCATGGCAGGAGCAGGACATGAAAAAATTCGATCTTCGTAAAATCAGGCTGAAAACGATGCGCATCGACGAAATCGATGACCGGATGCTCCTGATTAATCTGTACGCGACGCAAGCGATTACTTTCATTATCGGTTTCGTTTGGCTGTTATTTCAGCGCCGCAATCCATTTTCTTTGTACGCGCCGGGGAACGATTGGCATTTCGCCTATTGGGGAATCGGACTCGCCGCGGCGGTCATCTTGCTCGACATGCTCGCGGCCCGGTTCGTGCCGGACGAAGCGAACGACGACGGCGGGGTGAACGACCGGATCTTCCGGACGCGGCCGATTTGGCATATTGCGCTCCTGTCGCTCGTCGTGGCGATTTGCGAGGAGACGCTGTTTCGCGGAGCCGTGCAGCATCACCTCGGACCGTACTGGACCAGTATCGTATTCGCCGCCATTCACGTCCGCTATTTGCGGCACTGGATTCCGACGGGCCTCGTATTCGTGATCAGCTATGCGCTTGGTTGGATCTACATTCGGACCGGCACGCTGCTGGCGCCGATTGTCGCGCACTTCGTCATTGATCTCGTCATGGGGCTCGTGATTCGGTTTCGGAGGGACCCATGAGCAGAGTCAAAAAATTCGGCAAACGGACCGGCAAGCCGCTGGACGATCTCTACGACGAGACCGCCGCGGCGCTGGAGGAGGAATGGGGACTCGAGAAGAACGGGGAGGAGGCCCCGGCCCTGCCGCCGCGGCGGGTGACCCATCCTTCGAGCAAACAGCAGTTGACGCGCTGGTTTTATCGGCTGCTCATCTTCTTGTTCCTGCTCTTGCTCGCGGGTTTGCTGTGGTGGGGAAGGCAGTTCGAGTACTAGGGACGCGTAGCGGGAGTAAGGGGAACGTCATTCGGAGGTGCAAGCGGAATCATGACATTATTATGGATAGCGGCTGCCGTCGCGGCATTCGGCTTGTTGGCGCTGGGGCATATGGTGCGCGCGTCGTACCGGTACAAACTCGACGTGCAGGAGGCGGCGTTCGAGCGGCTGCCGCAAGCATTCGACGGCACGGCGCTGCTGTTTATCAGCGACGTTCACCGGCGCGTCATTCCGAACCGGCTGATCGACGCGTTCTTGCAGGCCGGCGGAGCCGATTTGGTATTGATCGGCGGCGATTTGCGGGAGAAGAAAGTGCCGGACGCGCGCATCCGGGAAAATTTGCGGCGGCTGTCGCGGATCGCGCCGATGTACATGGTGCACGGCAATCACGATTACGACGAGGATATCCGTCCGTTTGAGGTGCTGCTGGAGGAAGAGCGCGTGCGGCTGCTCGCGAACGAATCGGTCGTGCTGGAGCAGAAGGACGGCAGCCGGATCCGGCTTGCCGGGGTCGACGATCCGCGAACCGACCATGAGCGGCCCGATTTGGCGCTCGCCGATATGGAGGACGGCCGGGGGAACCTATTCACGATTTTGCTGTCGCACGATCCCATCATCGCCAAGCGGCTGAAGGGCGACGAATACATCGACCTGGTTCTGTCGGGACATACGCATGGCGGACAGGTCGCGCTGCCGGTGATCGGTCCGCTGTGGCGCGGAGAAGGCGATTCCGGCTATTGGCGGGGATGGTTCGAGTTCGACCGGCCGTCGAAGGGCGTCCCGAAGATGCGGCTGTTCGTCAGCTGCGGCTTCGGGACGTCGAGGCTGCCAATCCGGCTTCTGACGGAGCCGCAGATGCACCGGCTTATTTTGCGCTCTTCGCAGGGGCATCCAAACCGAGATCGATCGAGGCGGGATCGATGAAGCCGTAGCCTTTCGCTTCCAGCTTCGTCAGCAGCGAATCCAGCGCTTCGGTCGTCCACGGCAGCTCGTGCATGAGAATGTTCGCGCCCGGATGCAGCTGTTCGAGCACGTTGGCGATAACTTTTTCCGGCTTGCCGCGGGAGCCGGCGTCCCAGTCGAGCGACCCGTTCGACCACGTCATGTACAGCATGCCTTGGCCGCGAGCGATGCGCTTGACCGTATCGTTGCCCGATCCGAACGGCGGCCGGAAGAAGACGGGAGCGCGGCCGGTGACTTTTTTCACGATGGTTTGGACGTCGCCGATTTGCTTTCGGACGGCGGCTTCGCGTTCTTTCTTCAAATCGATATGATCCCAGGAATGGTTGCCGATCGTCTGTCCGCGGTCGGCGATTTTTTTTAGCAGCTCGGGATGGCTTTTTACGCGGTAGCCGTTCACGAAGAAGATCGCTTTCGCATTGTGCTTATCCAGCACATCGAGCAGCGCGGTGACCGTTTTGTCCGCTTTCGGCCCGTCGTCGAACGTGAGCAGGACGACTTTGGCGCTCGCCGCCGCTTTATCGATCGGCGCGAAGCTGTAGACGGCGTTCATGCGGTACAGCTTCTTGACGGCCTGCCCCGCGGGCTTCGCCTCGCCGGAGGCTGATTCCGCAGCGGCCGGCGACGGCTGCCCCGCGTTCGTTTTCCCCGCGCTCGCATGACCGCCTCCGCTCGTGCCCTCGTTCGGTGTCATGGCAGAACCAGAACCGGATTTCATGCCGCCGGCTGCCGCGTTTGAGCCGGACGCGCCGTTCGTCTCGCCGGTGGCCGGAAGTCCTTCGGGTGCCGCCGCGCCGCCGGAATCGGCTTGCTCGGCGGGCGGACCAGGCTCCGTAGCCGCAGAGTTATGCGCCGCCGCGCAGCCGGCGGCAAGCGCGAGCGCTAGCCCCAGCAAGGTCGTCATCGTCGTACGAAATGCGTGTCGCGGTTTCATGTTCAGCGTACCTCCTTGATCGAAAGCATCGGACATGCCCCGTGGATTGCCCTCATTGTAGCATATTATAGCCAGACGCCCGGACTTTCCCCTTTCCTAAATTTGTGGTGGGATGACCGGCCCGAGACCGGGTCAAACTATACGCGAAACGGAATGCATTCGCATGTTGGAGGAGGACTTTTCCCGATGAAATGGTCTGCGTTTTTAATTGGGGGTCTGGCCGGAGCCGCCGCTGCGGCTTACGTCGCCAAAAAAAGACCCGGAATGTTCGCATGGGCGACAAGCGCGGCCGGAATGGCCATGTCCGGCGTCTCGAGAAGAGCGATGGGAGCGGTCGTGAACCGCAAATTCGGCGAAGCCCGGCATGCGTCCGCCAAGCATACGGAGAGCTCCGCTAGAGACTCCGCCGGCGCTTGGGGACAGATCGAAATGATGCTGAGCAGCGATCCCAGCCTCAAAAATCAGGTTGACGCGATCCGATCCGAAGCGAAGACGCATTAAGGCGACCTACGAAATATGGACAAAAACGAATCGTTTCCTTCCCGGCTGCGTATATACAGTTGGGGGCGGGGGCGATTCTTTTTTTTGCGCACTAGTGCATTCCGAACCCAGACATGCTAACATAGCAATAAGAACATTTTATTCACCAAACGACGGCGGCATCATACGCTGTGTATAACAAACGTAACCCGCGTTCAATCGCTTTCGACGAAGGTTTTTGCTCCGATAGACGAAGCAGATGCTTTTCGAAAAGGAGGATCCTATCATGAAAATCGAACGGCTCAATCAAGACAAAATCCGAATCTTCCTGACGTTCGACGACTTGCTGGAGCGTGGGATCCAGAAGGAAGACATGTGGCGCGAAATTCCGAAAGTCCACGAGCTGTTCAGCGAAATGATGGATCAAGCCTACAGCGAGCTCGGCTTCGACGCCAGCGGCCCGTTGGCCGTGGAGGTGTTTGCGCTACCTGCTCAAGGCATGGTCGTCATCGTGACGCGCGGCAAAGTGAACGGAAAAGCCGACGACCAGCTGCAAGAAGAAGAAAACGACGAGGACGTTTACGAGATGGAAGTCACGCTGGAGCAGAGCGATATCGTGCTTTATGCGTTCAAGGACATCGAAGATGTCATTTCCGTCAGCAAGCAGCTGAAATCGGCTGATTTGATCGAAGACGGACGTCTCTATGCCTACAACGGCAAATATATGCTTGCGTTCGAGCCGGTCGGCTTCGAGCTGCCCCGCTACCACGCCATTATCGCCCTGCTGGCGGAATACGGGGAAGCCACATCCATTACGACCGCGGTACTCGAAGAATACGGCAAAGTGATCGTACCTGCCAAAGCGGTGCTCGAAATTTGCACTCATTTCTAATAGCGTCGCTTTGTTACTGAAAGCATCAGCAGCGGATATCCGCGCGTCTGGTGCTTTTTGTTTATTCCGGCACGGCCCTCCGGACAAACCGATCGCATAGCCGGCTTCGCGCCCGATCATACTGAAGGAAAAGGCGGTGGACATTTCCATGACAGCTATGGATAACAATGACGTATTGACCTCGACGCAAATCGTGATCGAAGAGGCGCTCCGCAAAATGGGCTACGGCGATGACATGGTCGATTTGCTGAAGGAACCGATGCGGGTGCTTGCTGTGCGCTTCCCAGTCCGCATGGACGACGGCAAAACCCGCGTCTTCGTCGGCTATCGGGCCCAACATAACGACGCCGTCGGCCCGACTAAAGGAGGCGTGCGGTTTCATCCAGACGTCAACGAGGCGGAAGTCAAGGCGCTGTCGATCTGGATGAGCTTGAAATGCGGCATTGCGAACTTGCCTTACGGCGGCGGCAAGGGCGGCGTCATTTGCGACCCCCGCAAAATGTCTTTCCGCGAGCTGGAGCGGGTGAGCCGCGGCTATGTCCGGGCGATCAGCCAGATCGTCGGGCCGACCAAAGACATTCCGGCGCCGGACGTCATGACGAACGCGCAGGTCATGGCTTGGATGATGGACGAATACAGCCGCATCCGGGAATTCGACTCGCCTGGCTTCATAACGGGCAAGCCGCTCGTGCTCGGAGGCTCGCACGGGCGGGAGAGCGCCACAGCGCGCGGCGTGGCCATCATGATAGACGAGGCGATGGGGAAGCTCGGTATCCCGCTGCAAGGTTCCCGCGTCGTCATCCAAGGCTTCGGCAACGCAGGGAGCTACCTGGCCAAGTTCATGTATGATGCCGGCGCGAAAGTGATTGCTATTTCCGATGTGCACGGCGCATTGTATAATGAACAAGGACTGGACATCGACGAACTGATGGACCGACGGGATTCGTTCGGGACGATCACCAACTTATACAAGAACACGATATCGAACGACGAACTGCTGGCGCTGGAATGCGACGTGCTCGTGCCGGCTGCGATCGAGAACCAAATAACGGCAAGCAATGCGGACCGGATTCGTGCTAAAATCATTGTGGAGGCCGCGAACGGCCCCACGACGATTGAAGCGACCCGCATCGTGACGGACCGCGGTATTCTGCTCGTGCCGGACGTTTTGGCAAGCGCGGGCGGCGTCATCGTTTCCTATTTCGAATGGGTGCAAAACAACCAAGGCTACTATTGGACGGAAGAAGAGGTCGACGCCAAGCTGCGGCTCATGATGGTTCGCGGTTTCGAAAGCGTGTATGAGCTGCATCGCACGAAGAAAGTCGACATGCGTCTGGCCGCGTACATGGTCGGCGTTCGCAAATTGGCGGAAGCGGTTCGCCTGCGGGGATGGGTATAAGGAGACGGTTGTCCGGTCTCCATCCCGGCGGATCGGCTTCCTTCTGGAAGGTGACACGGATAATGCTGCTTTTTTCGATATTGACGGCCGCGGTCGCTCCGGGCATCGCGCTGTTGACTTACTTTTATTTGAAGGACCGCTACGAGGCGGAGCCGATTCATATGGTTATCCGGGTTTTTCTGATGGGCGTGCTGATCGTGCTTCCTATCATGGTCATTCAGCGAGGACTCCAGCTCGGCCTCGGAAGCGGGCCGGTCGTGTTTTCGTTCGCCGTCTCGGCGGGCGTCGAAGAGCTGATGAAGTGGTTCGTCCTCTACCATATCATATATAATCACACGGAATTCGACGAGCCGTACGACGGCATCGTCTACGCGGTCGCGATCTCGCTCGGCTTCGCCACGGTCGAGAACGTGCTCTACGCGGTCTTCCAGCCGATGACGGTCGGCTCGCTCCTGATCCGGGCGCTGCTGCCGGTATCCGGCCATGCGCTGTTCGGCGTCACGATGGGCTACTACCTGGGGAAGGCCAAGTTCGCGAACGCGTCCCAGCTGAAACTGCGCTTCCTGATTCTCGCGGCCTGCCTGCCGCTGCTTGAACACGGTCTATACGACTACATCATGGGGTCCGGCTCGACCTATTGGGCTTGGTTCATCCTGCCGCTCATGGCCTACTTGTGGTACAAGGGCGTGCGCCGGATCAATCGGGCGAACGCGCGGTCGCCGTTCAGGCTGATCAGCCGCGAGGAAGAGGTTAAGCTGTAGCATTTCCGTCCATACTAGGTAAAAAACGCCAGCCCGGACTGGGCCGGCAGCCTAGGGGAGGAACGCCATGGAAACGGCTCGCGTGAAAATCGCCATCCGCTGCAATCTGTGCGGGGAGAAATTCGTGCTCCGCGGACGCAGGGACAAGGACCGGATCGACACCGGCTTCAAGCAGTGCCTGTGCAACAACGTCGACGACTTCGATATTGAAGAATTGGCGATGTAGCGCGGCGCGGCAGACGCAAGGAAAACTTCGCCAAACATGCATAAAGCTCCTTTCGGCAAACCAAACTAACACCAGGTTTTGCATACGAAAGGAGCTTTTGCTATGTATCGTCGCTTAAGCGCGGTGCTATTCCCGGTCATGACGCTGTTCTTCATCGGCTCCCTGTACTGGGGATATCAGGAGCACCAAGAGAAAAATTCCATCTTAATCAAGGCCGAGAGCCAATATCAGCGCGCCTTTCATGATTTGTCGTACCATGTCGATCAGCTGCACCGCCAGCTCGGGAACACGCTGGCCGTGAACAGCGCGTCGCAGAGCTTCCAGCGCAAAGGGCTGGTGAACGCCTGGAGGCTGACGAGCGAGGCGCAGAACGAGGTCAACCAGCTTCCGCTGACGCTGCTGCCGTTCAACAAGACGGAAGAATTCCTGTCCAAAATCGCGAACTTCTCGTATAAAACGTCGGTCCGGGATTTGGGCAAGCAGCCGTTGTCGCCCGACGAGTTCAAGACGTTGAAGACACTGTACGCGGACTCGGCGGACATCTCCAAATCGCTGAACGGCGTGCAGGAGAAGGTCCTGGCGAAGAACCTGCGCTGGATGGACGTCGAAATCGCGCTCGCCTCGGAGAAATCGAACCGCGACAACACGATCATCGACGGCTTCAAGACGGTGGACAAGAAGGTCGGCGAATACCCGGAAATCAACTGGGGACCGTCGGTCGCGAGCATGTACCAGAAACGGACCGTCACGATGCTCGGCGGCAGCAAGAGCACCCTGGCGGAGATCCGGGAACGCGCCGCCAAATTCCTCGGTTTAAGCGCGGAGCAGGCGAAGCAAATCCGAGTCGTCGAGAACGGCAAGGGCACGGAGTACGCCTCCTTCTCGGCCACGTATAAGGCGAACAAAGCGGATAATCCGATCGAGATCGATTACACGCAGAAGGGCGCCAAGCTAATCTGGTTCTCGAACCCGCGCGACATCGGCAAGCCGACCGTCAGCATCGAGCAGGCGAAGCGCAAAGCCGGCGAGTTCCTGAAGAACCACGGCTACGAAGGCATGAGGCCGATTTCCTACGACGACGGCCGCAGCGCGGCGGTCTTCACCTTCGTCGATACCCAGGACGGGGTGCTCATCTACCCCGCCAAGCTGACCGTCAAGATCGCGCGCGACAACGGCGACGGCGTGGCGATTCAAGCCGGCGATTACGTGTACGAGCACCGCAAGCGGAAGCTGCCGAAGGCGAAGCTGACGAGCGCGCAGGCGAAGGCGGCGCTGAATCCCGACTTCAAGGTGAGCCGGCAGCAGATGGCGTTGATCGACAACGACGCGGACAAGGAAGTGCTCTGCTACGAGTTCGTCGGCAGAATCAACGGCTCGGTTTACAAAATTTACATTAACGCCGACAGCGGCGTCGAGGAGTCCATCGAACAGCTGCCGGCCTGATTGGAAGGGCGCGCGTCCCGGGACGCGCGCCCTTTTCGCGTGCCCGCCTCCCTCCCCAAATTTCGACAGGCTGTGCTATAATCATGCGATGGGGGGAGGAAAGCCGATGCTGCCAACGATCAATCAGTTCCTATACTTGCAAGTCGCGTCGTCTGACGAAGAAGAAGCCGCGCTGGAGTACAAGTCCAGAATCGCGGACAGCTCTGCGGACGAGCTGCTCATCGACGTTCCGATATTGGAAGGGACGGGGCGGTACAAGCGGCTGTATCTCGGGGACGAAATTTCCGCGTATTACATGACGCAGGAGGGCGTAAAGCACTATTTCAATTCGCACGTGCTGGGCTTCAGGGAAGACGCCGTCAGGCTGGTCCGGATCCGCAAGCCGGAGCCCGATTCGGTCACCAAAGTTCAGCGCAGGCATTTCCTGCGGGTAGCGGCCGAGCTCGAGATCGCGATCACGCTATCGGGCAGCGTGCGATTCATCGGTGTGACCGACGACGTGGGCGGCGGGGGCGTTTCGTTCATGGCGGATGCCAAATGGCCGATCAAGCCGGGAACGGAGCTCGACTGCTGGCTGCTCGTGCCGTACCGGAACGGATCGGTCGACCATGCCCAGTTCAAAGCGGAGGTCATTCGGGTGAAGCTCGAGAACGGCAAACGCCAAATCATGGCAAAGTTTGCGAAGATCGCGGACAGCGAGCGGCAGCGCATCATCCGCTTTTGCTTCGAACGGCAGCTCGATTTCCGGAAACAATAATTCCGGCATCCGGAATGAATAAGGATTCCTTTCGTGGAAAAACTAGCCTTATCCGAGGCTCGTCCATGCGGCAGGATCAGGCTGCGGCACGCCTGGCGAACAGCGCTCGGACAAGGAGGCGACGACATGCCGCGTAAATCCCAGAAGGACTATTTGGCCCTTGCCGACCGGGTGACCCGGGCGCTTAAGATTGCCGTGATCGCGCTTCTCGCCGCGCTCGCGATCAGTCAGCTGGCGCTCCAAATTCCGCAGGTGCGAATGTGGGTCACGGGCGTGGACCGGCTCGAAGGCACGCCTTTTTAACAGGTTTGCGTTCTTTGCACTTCCTCGGCGGCTGTGGTATAATTTTTAGTATCGCAGGCAATGCCTGCTTTTTTAATGACGATTACAGCATGGTGGCAGCCGCTGCCCGACTTTCAAGGAGGTCAAACACCGCTTGGGCAAGAATGGGGGAACCATCAGCGGCCGCATTAACGTGGCGATCGACGGACCGGCAGGCGCCGGGAAGAGCACCGTCGCCCGCAAAGTCGCTGAACAACTGGGTTACATTTACATTGATACAGGCGCGATGTACCGGGCTGTCGCTTACGCGGCGATCGGTGCAGGCATCACCCCTGACGATTCGGACAAGCTGGGACGGCTCGTTCAGACGTTGAACATCGTGCTTGCGCCCGGCGGTGAAGGACAGACGGTATGGCTGAACGGCGAGAACGTCACCGCTGCAATCCGAACGCGCGAAGTGACGCTGATCGTTTCTCAGATCGCCTCCCACGAGGCCGTGCGGCTGAAACTGGTGCAGCTGCAGCGGGAGCTGGCGGACTCGAAGGGCATCGTCATGGACGGCCGAGATATCGGCACGCACGTGCTGCCGGACGCCGAAGTGAAGATTTTTCTCGTCGCCAGCGTGCAGGTGCGGGCGCTCAGACGCTATCAGGAGCTGAGCGGCAATGAAGCCGTGCCGCTGCAGCAGCTGGAGCGGGAGATCGCGGAGCGGGACCTTAGCGACGAGCGCAGGGAAATCTCGCCGCTGATTCGCGCGGAGGACGCGGTCGTGATCGACAGCACGGATCTGACGATCGATCAAGTCGTCGCACGAATTCTGGACTTATGCCGAACCAAAACGGTGGAGGCGAAGTAAACTATGCTATATAGCATTTGCCGCAGCCTGCTGCGGATCATTTACGCCGTCTTGTTCCGTTTTGAAGCGACCGGCTTGGAGAACATCCCGCCGACCGGTCCCGTCGTCCTCTGTTCGAACCATATCAGCCTGCTCGATCCGCCGACCGTCGGCACGCCGGTGAACCGCAAGGTGCACTATATGGCGAAGGCGGAGCTGTTCGCCGTCCCGCTGTTCGGCCCGTTCATCCGGTCGCTCGGCGCCTTCCCGGTCAAGCGGGGAGGGGTCAGCAAGGAAGCGATCCGCACCGCGATCGGCCTGCTGAAGGAAGGCAAAGTGATGGGAATCTTCCCGGAAGGTTCCAGATCGGCGGGAGACGGCGCGGGCAAGAAGGGCGCGGCCATGATCGCGCTGCGAAGCGGCGCAACGGTCATTCCGGTCGCCATCATCGGCAAGTACAGGATTTTCCGCAAGATGAGCATCAAGTATGGCAAGCCCATCGATTTGTCGGCCTTCATACAAGATTCTTCATCCGATGCGCTGGAGCAAGTGACCGATGTCATCATGCGCGAGATCCGCAACATGGTCAAAGCAGGGTAATCATTTCACGTTATTCATGTTTTAAACGGTGGGCCGGTTGAACGCGTTTCAAACAACGGCTTCACGTTTAAATAAAGTTGGGGTATGAATTGAGGAGGTTATTTCAAATGTCAGAAGAAACAAAAGTTCAAGAATCCGCGTCCGCGGAAGCAATCAGCCAAGATGCTTTGGATAATTTCGTGTCCTTGAAAAAAGGGGACATCGTGAATGGTACGATCGTCAAAATCGAAGATAACCAAGTGACCGTTAGCCTTGGATATAAATATGACGGCGTTATTCCACTTCGTGAACTTTCCTCGGTTCAAATCGACAGCGCGGCGGACGCCGTGCAGGTCGGCCAAGAAGTACAGCTGAAAGTCGTCAGCATCGACGACGAGAAAGAGCGCCTCGTGCTTTCCAAGAAAGCGATCGACAGCGAGAAGGCTTGGGATGTGCTGCAGGCGCAGTTCGAAGCCGGCGAAGTGCTCGAAGTCACGGTTGCGGACGTCGTGAAGGGCGGCCTGGTCGTCGACGTGGGCGTACGCGGCTTTATTCCGGCTTCCATGGTTGAGCGCCACTTCGTTGAAGATTTCAGCGACTACAAGGGCCGCAAGATCCGCGTGAAAATCAAAGAAATCGACCGCGAAAACAACAAAGTCATCCTGTCCGCGAAAGAAGTGCTGGACCAGGAGTTCGAACAAAACAAGCAAACCATCATCGGCGGCCTGCAAATCGGCCAAGAAATCGACGGTACGGTTCAACGCCTGACGCCGTTCGGCGCGTTCGTCGACATCGGCGGCATCGACGGCCTGGTCCACGTATCCGAGCTGTCTTGGCAGCATGTAGCGCATCCGAAGGATGTTGTTTCCGAAGGCCAATCCGTTCGCGTCAAGGTACTTAAAGTCGATCCAGCCGCGGGCAAGATCAGCCTCAGCATCAAAGCGGCGCAACCGGGTCCTTGGGAAACGGCGACGGGCAGCTTCAACATCGGCGACATCGTAACGGGTACCGTCCGCCGCATCGTAAGCTTCGGCGCGTTCGTCGAGATCGCTCCGGGCGTCGAAGGCCTCGTGCATATCTCGCAGCTGGCACACCGCCACGTGGTTACGCCGAACGAAGTGGTGAAAGAAGGCCAGGAAGTCAAAGCGAAAATTCTCGACTTCAATCCAGGCGAGAAGCGCGTCAGCCTGAGCATCAAAGAAACGGAAGAAGCTCCAGAGCAGCCTGCCCGTTCCGAAAGAGAACACGGCGAGCGCGGAGACCGCCGCGACCGCGGAGACCGCCGCGACCGCGGTCCGAAAGTGGAGCTGAACAACCCGAACGTCAGCCTCAGCAACGAAAGCATGAGCTTCACGCTGGCCGAGCGTTTCGGTGACAAGCTAAGCAAATTGAAATAATCGATTCCATCCGGGATCGGCATCACAAACCGCTCGTTTCGCAGCTATTGCTGCGGAACGTGCGGTTTTTTTATGTCCAGGTCAGCCGGTCCGGCGGACTCCCCTGGGGTTAGAGCCCGGGCCGAAAGCGCATAATAAGGGCATACGGAGGGATCAGGCATGAACGACGGCTTCATAGCGATATGGCTCTTATCGATGGCGGCGATACTCTATTTCACGGGCTGGGAGCGGCAGGTCGCGGATGGGCTGCCGCTCCGCGTGCTCGGCCCGTTCCTCGGCGCGGCAGGTGTGCTGCACGCGATGTCCGTCACGGTCCGCGACCAAGCCGAGATGACCGGAAGCGCCGCGCTCGCGATCGGCACGGCGCTCGTGCTCCTCGTGAGCATGCGGAAGCCCGGCGCGATCCTCTTCACGCTCTTCTCCGCGCTGCTTACTGGCTTCATGTGGATGTGGATGGGCTACATCTACAGCATGGATCCCGTGTTCGTGGCCGTGCATCCGGCTTGGGACGGCCCGCTGCTGGCCGGACTGTTCGCGGGCTTGCTCGCGGATCGCTTCCGGAGCCACTTCGTCATCTCCGTGCTCGCCGCCGTCATCGCGCTCGGCAGAGCCTATCTGGGGCCGGCGGCGCATGACGGCCTGCTGTTCATCGGGTCCTCAGCTTGGTGGGACGGCTTGATTATCGCCTTGACGGCCGCAAGACTGACGTCCGCCGTCAAGACGTTCATAAAAGACAAGACGCTTGGCGTATTCGACGGCCGATCCGGCGAACAAGGAGGCAGCTCGTAAACATGTGGGAACATCTATGGACGCACTTAAAGTCCGGCCAGCCGCATCACGTGGTGTATGGCATCATGCTCGGCGTAGCGTTCGGCCTAGGCTCCCGGCTTATGATGCTGCGGACGGATTACCGGCAGTACCCTACATATCCCCATGGACGCATCATTCATATCTCACTCGGCGTCATCGCCGCCGCGCTCGGCGCCGTGGCCGTGCCCGCGCTGTACAAAAAGGATTTTACCGCGATTACGTTCCTGACGCTCGCCGCCCAGCAGTTTCGCGACGTACGCAAT
This sequence comes from Paenibacillus sp. GCM10023250, assembly GCF_042653205.1. Taxonomy (NCBI): domain Bacteria; kingdom Bacillati; phylum Bacillota; class Bacilli; order Caryophanales; family Paenibacillaceae; genus Paenibacillus; species Paenibacillus sp. GCM10023250. The sequence goes on from NZ_JBHSHY010000002.1 coordinate 250,271, forward strand.
ATGGAGCGCCAGACGCTGTCCAAGATCGACAGCATGGAGCTTGTCTCGCGGGGATCGACGTATATCGAAGGCATCGCGATGGTGTTCGAAGGCCGGAACTATCTCGTCATCCTGACATCGCTGCTCACGAGCCTCGCATCCTTGGCGCTCGGTTTGCCGTTCGGCGTCGTTATGGGATTCCTGGCGCTCCTGCTCGTCTATCGGCTCAAGTCCGGCAAGTCCCTCTCCCACATCGCGCGCGCTGAGATTGCGGACGTGAAGGTCGACGGACCCGATCTGTACGTCGGCGACATCTACATTATGAATGTGGGCTTGTCGTCCGATCAGCAGATCATCAAGGAGCGGGGGCTAGGGATCATTCTTCATCCGGTCAATCCGAACGCTAAGGCGCCGCTCAGTAACTTAGGCCAGCGGCAGGCAATTTTGTTCGACCTCTCCACGATCCTCGGCGTCTATCGGGACGACGGGGAGCCCGCGCTCGTGCCGATGGCGAAGCTGGACATGAAGGACGGCCGGCTCGCGGTCTTCCTGCTGCCGCAGGAGAAGGACGCGGAGAAGGCGAAGGCGGTCGTGCAGCGGGTGCCGATTCTGGAATCCGCGGTGCGCATGCCGACCGAAGCCGGCGTAAACCGGGGAGAGGAGCGGCAGCATGGCTAAAATCGTGGCCATCGTCACGGACAGTCGCGACCGTGTCGGGGGCGGCGCGCCGATATTCGTCGAAAGCGACAAAGCGAAGCGCGAATCGACGGCCTTCCTCCTCGAGAAAATTTTGGACGCCATCGCGCATGACATGAAGGACGGCAACTTTCTTCTAGTCGACCACAGCGCGGAATGAAATGTTAGCCATTCCCGCTGTTTTTTGCTATGATGATAGGCGTGAGTGTGGGAAAGCCCCTTCATTATCGATGCCATTCAGCAGCGATCGACGAACACACGCTCATGACAACGGTGCGAAACCGTTTAAATATTAAGGAGTGAAACTATGTCTAAACCCATTATCGCCATCGTTGGGCGGCCTAACGTGGGTAAGTCTACGATCTTCAACCGGATCATTGGTGACCGGCTGGCCATCGTAGAAGACAAGCCTGGCGTCACGCGCGATCGCTTGTACGGAACCGGCGAATGGAACGGCCGAGCGTTCAGCATCGTGGACACCGGCGGCATCGAGATCGACGGCGAAGACGAGATCATGAAGTCCGTCCGGATGCAAGCCGAGCTCGCGGTCGAGGAAGCCGACGTCATCATTTTCATGGTCGACGCAAAGGCCGGGCTGACGCACGCTGACGACGAAGTAGCCCAAATGCTGCTTCGCTCGCGCAAGCCGATCGTCGTCGCCGTCAACAAGGTCGACAATTTGAATCGTAGAGACGATATCTATGAATTCTATAATCTCGGATTCGGCGAGCCGATCGCAATTTCGGGCTCGCACGGCATGGGCATCGGCGACCTGCTGGACGCGGCCGTCGAGAAGCTGCCCGAGCTCGAGGACGAACCGTACGACGACGACGTCATCCGCGTCGCGCTCATCGGCCGTCCGAACGTCGGCAAGTCATCGCTCGTCAACGCCCTGCTCGGGGAAGAACGGGTCATCGTCAGCAACGTGGCGGGCACGACCCGCGACGCCATCGACACCCCGTTCGAACGGGACGGGCAGAAGTACGTGCTCATCGACACGGCGGGGATGCGCAAGCGCGGCAAGGTGTACGAGACGACGGAGAAATACAGCGTCATGCGCGCGCTCAAGGCGATCGAGCGGGCCGACGTCGTCCTCGTGCTCATCAACGGCGAGGAAGGCATCATCGAGCAGGACAAGCATATCGCCGGTTACGCGCACGAAGCGGGCAAGGCGGCGATCTTCGTCGTGAACAAATGGGATGCCGTCGAGAAGGACGACAAGACGATGCACCAGTTCGAGCAGAAGATCCGCGACCACTTCCTGTTCATGACGTACGCGCCGATCATCTTCCTCTCGGCGCTGACGAAGCAGCGGCTGCACAAGCTGCTCCCGGTCGTCGTGAACGTGTCCGAGCAGCACGCGATGCGCATTCCGACGCATCTGCTGAATGACGTCGTCTCGGACGCGATCGCAATCAACCCGCCGCCGTCCGACAAGGGCCGGCGCCTGCGGATCAACTACGCGACGCAGGTGGCCGTCAAGCCGCCGACGATCGTGCTGTTCGCCAACGATCCGGAAATGATGCATTTCTCGTATGAACGGTACTTGGAAAACAAAATCAGGGCCGCCTTCCAGTTCGAAGGCACGCCCGTACGGATCTTCACCCGAAAAAAATCCGACGAAGACTAGGTCGGCGCGCAAGCGCCATGAAACCCCTAACTTCGCCGATCAAACGAAGCTGGTGCCCGAGCCGTGGGGGCACCAGTTTCCCTGTCACCGCAAAGAAAGGGCCGTCCGGCGGCCCGCTTAGGACAACGTTGAAAGAGGCGAGATTATCTTGGTCACCGTGCTGCTAGTACTCATCAGTTATTTATTAGGTTCGGTTTCGTTCAGCATCCTTATTGCCAAATGGGTGAAGGGGATCGACATCCGCAATTACGGAAGCGGCAATGCCGGGGCGACGAATACGCTCCGCGTGCTGGGCAAAGGCCCGGGCATCGTCGTCTTCCTGCTCGACATCGCGAAGGGCGTCGTCGCCGTTATCCTCGGACGCTACGTCGCCGGCGGCGACTGGGGACCGGTGCTGTGCGGACTGGCCGCGATCGCTGGACATAATTGGCCGGTCTGGTTCGGCTTCAAGGGCGGCAAGGGCATCGCCACGACGATCGGCGTCATGGCGACGCTCGCGATCGTGCCGGCGCTGATCGCAGGAGCGGTCGCCATCGCGTCGATCGCGATCACGCGCTTCGTATCACTCGGTTCGCTGATTTTCGCCCTGCTGCTTCCGATCTTCATCTGGAACTTCGGCGACCAGCCGCATACGTACGTGTGGGCGAGCCTTGTCGTCTGCCTGCTGGCGTTCGTACGCCACCGGACGAACATCGTCAAACTGCTGCAGGGCAAAGAGAACAAGCTCGGCGCTAGAAAAGGGTAAGGAGGCGCGCATATGACGGAACGTAAAGCGGCGGTGCTCGTCGCCGGCAGCTGGGGAACGGCGCTGGCCGCCGTGCTGGCGGATAACGGGTATGCCGTCGCCTTGTGGACGCGCAACGAGGCGCAAGCCGAAGAAATCAACACGCGCCGGACGAACGGCCGTTACTTGAAGGATGCGGAGCTGCCGGCGAACATCGCGGCGACGGCGGACATGGCGCAAGCGGTCGGCGGGGCGGAACTCGTGCTGTTCGTAGCGCCCTCCGTCGCGATGCGGGACGTGGCGAAGCTGGCCGCGCCGCATATACGCGAGGACGCGGTCGTCGTGCACGCGACGAAGGGCTTCGAGTCCGGCACGTACAAGCGCATGACGACGGTGCTCGCCGAAGAGCTGCAAGCCGGAGCGGATCGGCTCGTCGTCCTCTCGGGCCCGAGCCACGCCGAGGAGGTCGTCCGCCGGCTGCCGACGACCGTCGTCGTCGCGTCCACGAGCCTGGACGCAGCCGAATTCGTGCAGGACGCATTCATCACGCCGCAATTCCGCGTCTATACGAACAAAGACGTCGTCGGCGTCGAAGTCGCCGGCGCGATCAAGAACATCATCGCCCTCGGCGCGGGCCTGTCGGACGGCCTCGGCTTCGGCGACAACGCCAAGGCGGCGCTGCTGACGCGCGGCCTGGCGGAGATCAGCCGGCTCGGCATCGCAATGGGCGCGAACCCGCTCACGTTCGCGGGACTCGCCGGCGTCGGCGACCTCGTCGTCACGTGCACGAGCCGGCACAGCCGCAATTGGCGCGCGGGCGCGATGCTGGCGGAAGGCACGTCGCTGGACGACGTCCTGACCCGGATGGGGATGGTCGTCGAAGGCGTCCGGACCACGAGCGTCGCGCGCGAGATCGCGCAGCAGTACGGCGTGGAGATGCCGATCACGGAACAGCTCTACCAGGTGCTGTTCGCGCAGAAGCCGGCGCGTGACGCGGTCGAAACGCTGATGGGCAGAGGCCGCACGCACGAGACCGAAGAATCCGCGGGCATATAGCCTACACCAACATTGGCCCTTCTTCATAAACTGCTAGCAGCAACCTGTCGCAGGTGGCTCGCGAAAGTTTTTACGCCGTCAGAAGCGTGAAGGAGGGAAACGATGAGCGGCAAGAAAGATTTAGCCAAGGACGTCTTGAGCGCCGTGAACAAGAAGACCGGGAAGAACATTACCGAGAACGCGGTCAAGAAGCTTGCGAACGGCGTCAATGAAAATACGATGCAGGACGAAGATGAACTGCGGAAGCTAATTAAATCCGTCTCGGCGATGGCCAAAGTCCCCGTTTCGGAAAAAACGATCAACGACATCGTGGGCGCCGTCAAGAAGAGCGGCATGAATGTCAACAACATGGAAATGCTGATGAAGCTCATGCTCAAGAAGTAACGCTTCGGACTTCCGAAACAGGCGACCGGCATTGCCGCGTGCAGTGCCGCCTTCGCTTTGGGCGGGAGTCTTTTTTTCGAGGTACGCCCTTCGCTTACCCGGCGCCAAAGTAGCCCATTCATCGCCGCTGGTGTATAATAAAACGAATATCGGGTGTACAAGGTGGTAGAAGTTGTCATGGATCCAATGATGAAGATGTGGGTGTCGCTCGTGGGCATCGGCTTGATGGCGCTGGCTGCCGTTCTGGTGACGCTGGCCCGCTTTAAGACCAAAGGATTTTTGCGGATGGCGCTGTCGCTGACCGCGTTTCTGTTCCTCGTAATCGGCGGATTTCTCGGACTGATCTCCATCATGTAGCCGCACACAACGAATTTTCGGAGAGAAGAGAGGAAGATGGGCCGATGCTGGAATTGAAGAGCCGCACGAAGAGCGTGACGGTCGAAGCGGAAGCGGGCTTGACCCTGCTCGACGCCGCGATCAAGCATAATGCGGACTGGGCGTTCTCCTGCACGCGCGGAACATGCGCCAGATGTCGCTGCCTGGTTGAGGAAGGCGCGGAATTTCTCGAGGAGGTCACGGACGAGGAGTGGGACCGTCTGGAGCCGGAAGAACTGGAGGAAGGCTACCGGCTGGCCTGCCAAACCGTCGTGAAAGCCGGGGCCGGCTTTATCAAAGCGGCGAACCGGCCGTATTTTTAATGGAAGGGCGGATAGCGATGGACAACGCCGAGCCGCTCCTTCAAGCGATCGAAGTCATCGCCCGCGCCGTGGCGCCTACCGGCGCGCAATGGCTGATCGGCGGCAGTACAGGGCTGCTGCTGCGGGGGCTGGAGCTTACGGTGCCGCCCCGGGACCTGGATCTTTACGCGGACGACGAAGCGGCCGGCATCATGCACGAGGCGCTTCGCGCTTACGCAGTGGACGAACCGCAATTAAGCGTGAGCCCGATCTATCGTTCGGTGCTCAGCCATTATAACGTGTCGGGCGTACAAGTCGAGCTGGTCGGCGGGTTTGTCGTCTCGTCGGGCTTGAATCGTTACGCCGTGGAAGTCGAGGACGTGCTGAATCCGCTGCGGACGCCGGTTGCGGCCGGCCCATATACGGTCGGCGTGGCGCCGCTGGCGCACGAGCTGTGGTTCAACGTCCTGCGGGCAAGAGATGACCGGGTGGCGCCGATCGCCGCTCGCATGCGGAAGGAACATGGCCTTCATACGGATGCCCTCAGGCTGATCGCCTCCAGGAACCGCTTGTCTGCGGAAATGCAGCAACACGTATCGCAGCTATTGAGATAATCGAGATGAACCAGGGAAGCAGGGATTCCGGTGAATGTGGAAATTACGTTCCTTCCTTCCGGACGAAGCGTTACGGTGCGCGCGGGCACGACCGTGCTGGATGCGGCCAGAAGAGCAGGCGTGCCGATCCGCACGCGCTGCGACGGCAAGGCGGCCTGCCTGATGTGCAAGGTGGCGCTGCCCCACAGTTCGGCCGGGCTGACGCCGCCGAACGATAACGAACGCCGCAAGCTGGCGGGACTCGACCGCATGGGGACAAGGCTCGCTTGCCAGACCCGGGTATTCGGGCGCGCCATCGTCGAAGTGCCGGAAGATCCGTTTCGCGCCGCCGTCCGGAAACAGATGATGCGCCAAGCGGAAGACGATGAATTATGGTAGGAGGATAATCGGATCATGAAAGGCTTTAGAAGCGCGGCGGCGGCCCTCCTGCTCGCCTGCACGGCCGTTCTGTTGTCCGGCTGCCTGTATCCGCGGGACCGGCTGGAACAGAACCAGAAGCCGCCGAAAGACGCCATTTTAAACGTACAAACGATCGTCGATCAATTTCAGAAGGATACGGGGCTCCTGCCGATCCAGAACAGCGACGAGCAGACGCCGGTTTACGAGAAGTTCAAAGTCGACTTCGACAAGCTGCAGCGGATGAACTATATGTCCGCGGTTCCGGCTTCGGCATACGAGAAGGGCGGAAGCTACTACTATCTCGTGATCAACGAGGAGACGGACCCGACCGTCAAGCTGATGAATCTCGTAATCTATCAGAAGGTCAACGATCTTCAGGCGTCCGTCAAAGCCTACGCCGGCGCGCACGGAGGCAAATTGCCCGCCGGGCAGCAACTGTATCCATCGTTCGCGGCCATCGACTTCAAGGCGCTTGGCGTCAAAGACCCCGAGCAGCGAAGCGTCTTTACGGGCAGCGTGCTGACGGCCATGATGGACCCGGACGGCGTCGTCTACCTGGATTACGGCCCGGATCTCATGCAGCAGCTGGGCAAGCTCCCAAGCGGCGAAAAGCCGGATCCGAACGCGGATCTGCGGACGCTGCTCGTCGACGGCTCGGATTTCGTGCCGGTGAAATCGCCGCTCTACAAGCTGGTGAACGGCGAGCCTAGAGCCGTCCTGAAATAGCCCAAGCTCCCATCGCGCATTGACTTGCTCCTGCCCCCGCGGCAGGAGTTTTTTGCCGTCCAGGCATAGCTGCGGCTGCGCTCTCATATATCTCAATCTTGGAAGGTCAATCCGCGCAAAGCTCGCGAAAATCGAAAGATTTCACTCTCCGGTCGTCATAAACATGAGACAGTCGCAATAAGCTATTACTAGTCCAAAATCATGTACGAGTTGCGTCGCTTGCTATAGGCCATCGGCAGGCGGGTAGCGGCGAAACCTGACGACAACCACCAGGAGGAAAGCAGCAGTTACGGTACGTCCATGTACAGGCGAATTACGATTGGGAGGGGATATTCAGTGGAGAAAGTGGACATTTTCAAGGACATTGCCGAACGAACCGGCGGGGATATTTACCTCGGCGTCGTCGGTGCGGTCCGCACGGGCAAATCAACCTTCATCAAGCGGTTCATGGAGACGGTTGTGCTGCCGAACATCACGAACGATGCCGATCGGGTGCGCGCTATTGACGAATTGCCGCAAAGCGCCGCGGGCAAGACGATCATGACGACGGAGCCGAAATTCGTGCCGAACCAGGCCGTGCAGCTGCGCGTGGCCGAAGGGCTCGACGTCAACATCCGGCTGGTGGACTGCGTCGGCTATGCCGTCGTCGGCGCCAAGGGCTATGAAGACGAGAACGGCCCGCGGATGATCACGACGCCGTGGTTCGAAGAGCCGATTCCGTTCCAGGAGGCCGCGGAGATCGGCACGCGCAAAGTCATTCAAGAACATTCCACGCTCGGAGTCGTCGTCACGACGGACGGCACGATCGCCGAAATTCCGCGCAGCTCGTATATCGAAGCCGAAGAACGCGTCGTGAACGAGCTGAAGGAAGTCGGCAAGCCGTTCGTGCTGATCGTCAACTCGACGCGTCCGAAGAGCGACGAAGCGCTTCAACTGCGCAGCGAGCTGCAGGCGAAGTACGATATCCCGGTCATCACGCTCAGCGTGGCGTCCATGGGCGAAGAAGAAGTCATGTCCGTGCTCCGCGAGGTGCTCTACGAGTTCCCGGTTCACGAAGTCAACGTCAATCTCCCGAGCTGGGTCATGGTGCTGAACGACAACCACTGGCTGCGCACGAACTACGAGAATTCCGTCCGCGACACGGTCAAGGACATCCGCCGTCTGCGCGACGTGGACCGGGTCGTCACGCAATTCATGGAATACGAGTTCATCGCGAGGGCCGGTCTGAGCGGCATGAACATGGGCCAGGGCGTGGCGGAAATCGACCTGTACGCGCCGGATGAGCTGTACGACCAAATCCTCATGGAAGTGGTCGGCGTCGAAATCCGCGGCAAGGATCACCTGCTGCAGCTGATGCAGGAGTTCGCCCATGCCAAGCGGGAATACGACCGGTTCGCGGAAGCGCTCGAGATGGTCAAGACGACGGGCTACGGCATCGCGGCCCCGACGCTGGCGGAGATGGCGCTCGACGAACCGGAGCTGATCCGGCAGGGCTCCCGCTTCGGCGTCCGCTTGAAGGCGACGGCGCCGTCCATCCACATGATCCGAGTCGACGTCGAGTCCGAATTCGCGCCGATCATCGGCACGGAGAAGCAGAGCGAGGAGCTTGTGCGCTACCTGATGCAGGACTTCGAGAACGACCCGATCAAGATCTGGGAGTCGGACATTTTCGGCCGGTCGCTCCATTCCATCGTCAGAGAGGGCATTCAAGGCAAAATCGCCATGATGCCGGACAACGCCCGCTACAAGCTGCAAGAGACGCTCGGCAGAATCATCAACGAAGGATCCGGCGGCCTGATCGCCATTATCCTGTAAGCGCGAAGAGGCACGCAGCCGGCGTGTCTCTTTTTGCGTTGTCCGGATATCCGAGATTCCTTTCATTGTCATTTCCTCCGGGAAACGCGTCCGAAATGCGATGAAACCGCGCAAAATCCGGGATTCTTCCGTGGAAACGCGCGATTCCTCTTGAAATCGGATAGGCAACTGTATTACTATAAATCTGTTCTAGGTTCACTATGCAGGAATTGCACATACCGGAATTTCTTCTCACCGTCGCCTTCAGGTATAAATTCCGGGGTTTCGGTAAAACAGAATGATAATGATGTGCCTTTTAACTGCCGACGGGGGAGGTGAAAGAAATGAACAAAACGGAACTGATTGCGAAAGTAGCCGAATTGACTGACCTTTCCAAAAAAGATGCGTCCAAGGCGGTTGACGCCGTATTTGACGTGATCTCCGACACGCTGCAAGGCGGCGACAAAGTTCAGCTGGTAGGCTTCGGCAACTTCGAGGTGAAAAGCCGCGAAGCGCGTAAAGGCCGCAACCCGCAAACGGGCGAGGAGATCGACATCCCGGCCAGCAAAATCCCGTCTTTCAAAGCCGGTAAATCTCTGAAAGACCTGGTTTCCAAATAAGGAACGGCCAAGCGCCGTTGGACGACGCCCGAATGCTTGCGCATTCGGGCGTTTCTCGTTCCGGGACGGCCCTCTTTTTTGCCGGATCCGGTCTATTGACAAGTGTAAGCATTTCCAGTAGACTGATTTTTGCGGTTCCCGATTAGGGGCGGCCGTAAGACTTGTCGGGTGTTAGCTCAGCTTGGTAGAGCGCTACCTTGGGGTGGTAGAGGTCGCCAGTTCAAATCCGGTACACCCGACCATTTCTCATACGCAAGCGACGGCTGCCGTCTCGAATGCCAAGTTCGGGGGCAGTTTTTTAATACCGGGGCTTTCGCGCGTTTCGTTTTGCAAGATTCACCGAGTTAGAGGAGGCCAATCAAGATGTCGGACCGGAATGACGAATACATCGTCGTGAAAGCCAAGGCGCAAGGGGTGCAGGTCATCGGCCTGACGCGCGGACAGGATACGAAATTCCACCACACCGAGAAACTCGACAAAGGCGAAGTGCTCATTTGTCAGTTCACGGAACATACGTCGGCGATCAAGATTCGCGGCAAAGCGACCGTTGTGACCAAACACGGCACGGTGGATACGGACGTCGAGTGAAAAGCAGGCATAGCCTGCTTTTTTAGTTTGTACACTAAAAGAAGCAGGATATTCTGTATGTGAAGGACGGATGCCTCATGCCGCAATGGAAAGGGCTGCTCGCGGCCTGCGCCGCGACGCTTGCCGTCACGCTGCTCATCACCGCGCTGCCGGCGGCCGACCGCCGGATGAAGGAAGGGGCGGGCGAGGTCTCCGTCTTCCGGCCCGTGCCGATCAAACGGCTCAGTTCCGACACCATCGTCGATACGATGCTCACTTTGAATTTGTCGCTGAAGGTGAAGAAGGTCGCATGGAACGGTTCCGTGCTCACCGTGGATTTAGCGGATGAACAAGATGGGAATGCTGTGGACACGGGGATGGACGATCTGCGCCGTCTCTTCGAGTTCGCGTTTAACCGCACCGACAACGTGAACCGGGTGCTTGTCCGCTTCGTGGCGCCGCTTCAGGCGGAGTCGGACGAAGCGCGGAGCGACGTCCGGGTAGTCGCGGCGGTGGACGTCCGGCGCACGGACGCCTGGTTGTCCACAGAACTGTCAAACTTAAGCGCCGCGAGGCCGTTTCAGGACGAAATCTGGCGCCAGCGCTTGCGTTTGTCGGGGGCGCGGTTGTAGCGAAACGCCAAACATAGTGCTATAATTATTTAGATTATAAAGCAGCTAACCATGTGCTGTTTGTCCGGAGGCTAAGCCAATGAAACCTTACAAAGTTCCCGAGATCGCCAAAAAGTACGTCGAGTACGATATGATTCAAACCCATACGGAGCTGCCGGAGTTTCCCGATTCCCGGGCCAGGCTGCTCTTTACGTTTCTTTCGAATCAACGTACGCCGCTGCTTCACAGCGAACTGTACACCTTGGTCGTCTCGCTGGTGCAGCTGGGCATGGACACGCACGACTTGATCGACGAATCGGGACGCGTGGCCGAGAAGGAAATGCGCTCGCGCCAGTTGAAGGTGCTCGCAGGCGACTACTACAGCAGCCGGTTCTACCAGTTGCTGGCCCAGGCCGGCCAAGTCGGCATGATCCGCCGGATCAGCAACGGCGTTTGCGAAGTGAACCGATTGAAGGTTAATTTCTACATGAAGATGAAGCAGCTGAGGCTAACGGCCGAGGATTACCTGAACCAATGCGCGCAAATCAAGACGGAGCTCTTCACGGTCTTTACGGATATTTTGGACGACCGGATGGCACGCGTCTGGACGGAATTGCTGCAGGGAATGGGCCGCTGCGAGGTCGTGCTGGACGAGCTGAATCGCAGCGAGAAGCCGGAGCGCTTCGGCGGCAGCTGGGGCTATTGGCATGTGCTGGACGTCGGGACGGACGAAGAGAAGCGCAAGCTGGCCGACGAGCCGCAGGAACCTTCGTTCGCGGCGTCGTTGCTCGCGGCGTACGATATCCGCGCGGAGCTGGCCGAGAAGCTGAGGCAGTCCGTCGCGGCCGTGCAGTCCGTCATCGCGTGCCTGGATTCCGACAAGCTCGTGCGCGAACTTCAGCAGATCGGAGAGACGTTCCTGCGTCCGCTCCTCCCGGCGGCCTCGGCTTCCGCCCTCAACGAGAGAAGGTAAGGTGACAGACTGTGCAATCCAAATCGAAAGAACAACACGTTCACGACGTGTTCGAGAGCATCGCGCCGAAGTACGACCTGATGAACGACCTGCTCAGCTTCCGCAGGCACAAGGCATGGCGCGCATTTACGATGCGCAAGATGAACGTGCAGCCGGGGCAGACCGCGATCGATCTGTGCTGCGGCACCTGCGATTGGACGATCGCGCTGGCCCGCGCCAGCGGCAGCGGCGGGATCGTCGGTCTCGATTTCAGCCAGAACATGCTGGACATCGGCGCCCGAAAGGTTCGCAAGGAAGGGCTCGACCGGCAGATCTCGCTGCACCAGGGCAACGCGATGGCGCTTCCGTTCGAGGACAACCGCTTCGACTTCGCGACGATCGGCTTCGGTCTGCGGAACGTGCCGGACCTCGAGCAAGTGCTGCGCGAAATGATGCGCGTCGTCAAGCCCGGCGGCCAAGTCGTGTGCCTGGAATTGTCCAAGCCCATTTGGCAGCCTTTCAAATCGGTCTATTATTTTTATTTCGAACGTATTTTGCCGGCGCTCGGCAAGCTGTTCGCCAAACGGTACGAGCAGTACAAATGGCTTCCGGAATCGCTCAAGGCGTTCCCGGATTCCAACCAGCTGGCGGATAAATTCCGTGACATCGGTCTCCGAAACGTGCATGCTTATCCGCTGACGGGAGGCATCGCGGCATTACACACGGGGACGAAGGGAACGGACAAGGGATGATACGCAAAACTCGCATTATATTGGAAATGATCAAGGTCGAACATACGGTATTCGCGCTGCCGTTCGCCTTCATGGGTGCGCTCATCGGCGCGACCATGATGGAGCACCGGCTGCCGGGCTGGGCGGAAATCTTCTGGATTTTGCTCGCAATGGTCGGCGCCCGCAGTGCGGCGATGGGCTTGAACCGGGTCGTTGACCGCGTGATGGACGCCAAGAACCCGCGCACCGCGAAACGGGCGATTCCGGCCGGGCTGCTCAAAGCCGGCGAAGTCGCCGTGTTCATCGCGGTGTCCTTTGTCGTGCTGTTCATCGCGGCTTCGCAGCTCAATTCGCTCTGCGTGAAGCTGATGCCGGTCGCGGTGTTCTTCCTTGTGCTCTACTCGTACACGAAACGGTTCACCTGGCTGTGCCACGTGGTGCTCGGCATCACGATCGGACTCGCACCGCTCGGCGGCTGGATCGCCGTGACCGGCTCGGTCGAGCCGGCGGCCTGGGTGCTCTACGGCTCGGTCGTCTGCTGGCTGGCCGGCTTCGATATCATTTACGCTTGCCAAGACTTCGAGTTCGACCGCCGCGAAGGCGTCTACTCGATTCCGGCCCGCTTCGGCCTGGCCGGCGGCCTGAAGATTGCCCGCGGCTTTCATTTTCTAACCGCGATCGGATTCATCTCTTTATACTGGTTAACGGATCTAGGCTGGATTTATTTGATCGGCGCGATCGCGTCGGTCGGCTTCCTCTGGTACGAGCATATGCTTGTGAAGCCTGGCGACATCAGCCGGGTGCAAACGGCCTTCTTCACGATGAACGGCTGGCTCAGCATTACGATGTTCGCGTTTACGCTTCTTGATTTGGTGGTGCTGCATCCATGGTAAACGAAACGAAAGACGCCCTGCGCAAGCGCTGGGTCGTTGGCATAACGGGCGCGAGCGGCTCCGTCTATGGCATCCGGCTGATCCGCAGCCTGCTCGATTGCGGCGTCGACGTGCATCTCGTCGTGACGGAAGCGGGCTGGCGGGTGTTGAAGGAAGAGCAGGGCTGGGACACGACGAAGCGGCAAGCCGCGCTGGCCGCGCATTTCCCCGAAGCGGCGGAATCGCGGGCGCTGACGCTGCATCCGAACGCCGACATCGGCGCCTCCATCGCCAGCGGCTCGTTCCGCGTGGAAGGCATGATCATCGTACCGTGTTCCATGGGGACGCTGGCGTCGATCGCACACGGCATCTCAGATGATTTGATGACGCGCGCCGCGGATGTTATGCTGAAGGAAAGCCGCAAGCTGCTGATCGTCCCGCGGGAGACGCCGCTGCACGCCATTCATCTGGAGAACATGCTGACGCTGGCCAAGCTCGGCGCCAAAATCATCCCGGCGATGCCGGCGTTCTATTACGGCCCGCAGAGCATGGACGAGATGGTGAACTTCATGGTCGGGAAAGTGCTGGATCAAATTCCGCTGGAGCACGAGCTGTACAGAAGATGGGGAGATGATCGGCATGGAGACTAACCGCCCGATTACGGTCGGCCGCATCGACTACGCGAACGTATGGCCGATCTTCCATTACGCGGAGGAGCAGCTGCCAACGGACCGGTTCCGCATCGAGAAGCGGGTACCAGCCGCGCTCAACCGGGCTTTGAAGCAGGGCGAGATCGACATTACGTCGATGTCCTCCTTCGCCTATGCGGAGCATGCGGACCGTTATCTGCTGCTGCCGGACCTGTCCGTCAGCGCGAAAGGCCGCGTCAATTCCATCCTCTTATTCTTGAAGAAACCGCTCGAAGACGTGCTGACGGGACGGATCGCCATGACGGCGACCTCCGCGACCTCGGTCAATCTGCTCAAGATACTCATGAAGCTGTATTACCGGGCCGAGCCGTCCTACGTCACGATGGAGCCTTCGCTGGACGACATGCTGGCCGAAGCGGACGCCGCGCTGTTGATCGGCGATACGGCCATCCATGCTTCCTGGGCCAATAAGCAGAAGGATAGAGGGTTGACCGTCATCGATCTCGGGGCGCTCTGGAACAGCTGGACCGGCTACGGCATGACCTTCGCGCTGGTCGCCGTCCGCAAGGAAGTGGCCGAACGCGATCCAGGTGCGGTGGCGGACGTGCTTCGCGCTCTGACGGCGAGCAAGGAGCGGAGCCTGCGCGACCTGAAGCCGCTGGTGAACAAGGCGTGCGCGCAGCTAGGCGGCGAGCCTTCGTATTGGAACCGCTATTTTCAAGAGTTACACTACAATTTCAGATCGGACGAGCAAGCGGGCCTGTCGTTGTACTTCGATTACGCGCACCAGCTGGGACTGCTGCCGCACGAAGTACGGATGCGCTTTTTCGAGGACCACGCCGCTCTTAAGGTGAAGAACGAATGAAACTACTGGACATTTACGCCAAGATGAAAGGCGACTTGGATACGATCGAGGGCCAGCTGGCGCGAAGCGTTACTTCGGAGCACGCGCTGCTGACCGATACCTCCACCCATTTGCTTAAAGCCGGCGGGAAGCGCATTCGCCCCGTGTTCGTCCTGCTGTCCGGGAAGTTCGGCACGTACGAGCTGAGCGTGCTGGAGCGGGTGGCGGTACCGCTCGAACTGATCCACATGGCGTCGCTCGTGCACGACGACGTCATCGACAACGCCGAAACCCGGCGGGGCCAGCTGACGGTCAAGTCCAAATGGGACAACCGGATCGCGATGTATACCGGCGATTATTTATACGGCAAAGCCCTCGCCTTCATGACGGGGCTGGAAAACCCGCAGATCCACCAAATCCTGTCAAACGCCATGGTGCAGATGTGCATCGGGGAAATGGAGCAGATCCGCGACTTCTTTAATACGAAGCAGTCCGTCCGCAATTACTTGCTCCGCATCCGCCGCAAGACAGCGATCCTGCTCGCGATCAGCTGCCAGCTTGGCGCGATCGCCGCGGGCGCGGACCGCAAAATCGCGAACGCCCTGTACCGGTTTGGCTACAACGTCGGCATGGCGTTCCAAATTCGCGACGACCTGCTCGACCTGCTCGGCACCGAGAAGCAGATCGGCAAACCGCCGGGCTCGGACATCCGGCAGGGCAACATCACACTGCCCGTGCTGCTCGCGCTGCGGGAGGCGAACGCCGAAGAACTGCAGGCGGAGATCGACCGCATTCAATCCACTAACGGAGCAGGGGATACGAAGCGCGCGTTGAACATCATACGGAAGAGCGCCGGCATTGCGGTCGCCGACGAGCTGGCGGCGCGATACATTGCCAAGGCGATCGGCGCGCTCGCCGGGCTGCCGAACATTCCGGCGAAGAAGAATTTGACCGATATCGCGCATTTCGTGGGAAAACGAAACTATTGAACGCGCCTGGGAGGGAACTCGAGTGGAAAGAACATTTCTGATGGTCAAGCCGGACGGCGTACAGCGCGGCTTAATCGGTGAAATCGTATCGCGCTTCGAACGTAAGGGACTTAAACTGGTTGCCGCCAAATTCATGCGCATCACGCCGGAAATCGCCGAACGTCATTATGCCGAGCACGTCGGGAAGCCCTTCTATCCGCCGCTCGTCGCCTTCGTGACGTCGAGCCCCGTATTCGCGATGGTATGGCAGGGTGATAACGTCATCGGGCTGACGCGCGCCATGATCGGCAAGACGAACGCTTTGGAAGCGGCGCCCGGCACGATCCGTTCCGATTTCGCCGTACATACGAACTTCAACCTCATTCACGGCTCGGATTCGCCGGAGAGCGCCGAACGGGAGATTGGCATCTTTTTCGAGCCGCACGAGCTGCTAGATTACACGCAGACGATCGGGCAGTGGGTGTAGTCCGGTCTGCCCGGTTTTTCTGTATCCGCGGGGGAACTACCTTGGAAGACAAGGACTTTTCGCTCTTTATCGAACGCATTAAGGGGAAGACGGCGATCGATCTCTCGCTCTACAAGGAAGCGCAGATGAAGCGCCGGCTGACGACGCTCCGGCAAAAACATGGCTATGACTCGTTCGAAGCCTATTACCGCGAGCTGGAACGGGACGGCAAGCTGATGGATGAATTTCTGGACCGGATGACGATCAATGTATCCGAATTTTGGCGCAATCCCGGCCGCTGGGAGGCGATGGAGCGGAAGTTTCTTCCCGAGCTGCTGAAGCAGGGTGGGCCGCTGAAGATCTGGAGCGCCGCCTGCTCGACGGGAGAGGAACCGTATACGCTGTCGATGATCGCGCACGCGCTAGGTGCCCAGGACCGGGTCTCCATTCTCGCCACGGATCTGGACA
This sequence comes from Paenibacillus sp. GCM10023250, assembly GCF_042653205.1. NCBI lineage: Bacteria > Bacillati > Bacillota > Bacilli > Caryophanales > Paenibacillaceae > Paenibacillus > Paenibacillus sp. GCM10023250. The sequence goes on from NZ_JBHSHY010000002.1 coordinate 266,699, forward strand.
GCGCCGTCCTGCAGAAAGCGGTACTTGGCGTCTATCCGGAACGGTCCGTCCGTGACGTGCCCAATGCGTACCGGACCGATTATTTCGTGCCGCATGGCAGCGGCGAAATCGCCGTCGCGGACAAGCTGAAGGCGATCGTCACGTTCAAGCGGCATAATCTGCTGAACGACCCGTTCGACGGCGGCTTCGACATCATCGTCTGCCGCAACGTCATGATTTATTTTACCGAGGACGCCAAGCACGGGCTGTACCGGAAGTTCTCGCGGGCGCTTAAGCCCGGCGGGCTGCTCTTCGTCGGCAGCACGGAGCAGATCTTCACGCCGGGGCAGTACGAGCTCGAATCGGAGGAGACGTTCTTCTACCGGCGGCGATCGTAAAGCGTTCGGACAGGTGGTATAGGAATTTCCAGCCACACCAATACTATGCGTATCGCAACCCATTCGCATAGAGGAGGTGCAGCATGGACAAACGCAAAGTGATTTTGGCGTACAAACGCGGGTTTATCACCGTCCAGGAATGCGCCCAAATCCTTGGCATCGACACGGGGCAGATGAAAGGGCTCATGAACGACCCCGAATTGTCCGCCGATTCGCAAGCTTTGCAAGACAAACGATCCGTCAACGGATAAGCCGGAACCGGCCGCCCGAACGCCTCTCCACGAGGTGTTCCGGGCGGCTTTTTACTTGATTCGGCGGCCTTTTGGCGCCCTTGCCGATTTCTTGTCAAACCGCGGAGGCTATACTATAATGAGCAAAGATATTCGAGGGAGACCATGTAGTTCCGAAATCGGGCTTCGCGGCGTTCGGGATGAGAGAGGAGCTTTACGTTGAATTTACGCTATTTGACGGCAGGAGAGACGCACGGTCCGCAGCTGACGGCCATTATCGAGGGGATGCCGAGCAATCTGCAGCTGGACTTCGAAGAATTGAATTTTCAGCTGCAGCGCAGGCAGAAGGGTCACGGCCGCGGGCGCCGGATGCAGATCGAGAAGGACGCGGCCACCATCGTCGGCGGCGTGCGCCACGGCCGCACGACGGGGGCGCCGATCGCGCTGGTCGTCGAGAACAACGACTGGAAGCATTGGACGAGCGTCATGAACATCGAGCCGATCGAGGGCAGCGACGAGGAGAAGCGCCGCGTGCACCGGCCGCGTCCGGGCCATGCGGACTTGAACGGCGGCTTGAAATACAATTTGACGGATCTGCGCAATGTGCTGGAACGGTCCAGCGCGCGCGAAACGGCGGCGCGCGTCGCCGTCGGCGCGGTCGCCCGGCAGTTCCTGGCGGCTTTCGGCATCAAAGTCGGCGGCCAGGTCATCCGCATCGGCGAAATCGAAGCCCCGGCGAACGATCTGCCGCTGGACGAGCTGATCCGGCTGACGGAGGAATCGCCGGTCCGGGTCGTCGACAAGGATACGGAAGCGAAAATGACCGCGTACATCGATCAAATCAAAGCCGAAGGCGATTCCATCGGCGGCATCGTGGAGTGCATCGTGGAAGGCGTGCCGGTCGGACTCGGCAGCCACGTCCAGTACGACCGCAAGCTGGACGGCCGCATCGCGCAAGCCGTCGTGTCGATCAACGCGTTCAAAGGCTGCGAGATCGGCATCGGCTTCGAAGCGGGCACGATCCGCGGGTCGCAGGTGCACGACGAGATCCTCTATGACGAGGAGCGCGGCTACCATCGCCGGACGAACCGGCTCGGCGGCTTCGAAGGCGGCATGACGAACGGCGAGCAGATCGTCGTCCGCGGCGTGATGAAGCCGATTCCGACGCTGTACAAGCCGCTGCAAAGCGTGGACATCGACACGAAGGAGCCGTTCACGGCGCAGGTCGAACGTTCCGACAGCTGCGCGGTGCCCGCGGCGAGCGTCGTCATGGAGCACGTCGTGGCGTGGGAAGTGGCCAAGGCGTTCCTGGAGAAGTTCGGCGGCGATTCCATGGAAGAGATCCGCGCGAACTACGACAACTACCTGGCGCAAGTGAGGAATTACTAATGGGCGGCGCGCGCAAGCTGACCGTCGATCTCGGTGAACGGTCCTATCCGATCTATATCGGCGAAGGATTGCTGGACGAAGCAGGCCTGCGGCTCGCCGACCACGGCATCAGCAAGAAGTCGCCGCTGCTGATCGTGACGGATACCCATGTCGCGGAGCGGCATTTGGGCCGCCTGGAAGCCGTGCTGCGTGCGAGCGGATTCACGGTCGCCTCCGCGGTCATCCCTTCCGGCGAAGCGTCGAAATCGCTGAGCCGCCTGGAGGAACTCGTCGGTACCGCGCTGGAGCAGGGGCTTGACCGCAAGTCCGCGGTCGTCGCGCTCGGCGGCGGCGTGGTCGGCGACTTGGCCGGCTTCGTAGCCGCATCCTACATGCGCGGCATCAAGTTCGTCCAAATCCCGACGACGATTCTCGCGCATGACAGCAGCGTCGGAGGCAAAGTCGCCGTCAACCACCCGCTGGCCAAGAACATCATCGGCGCGTTCCACCAGCCGGAACTCGTGCTCTACGACTTGGACACGCTGCAGACGCTGCCGGTACGCGAGGTGAAGGCCGGCTTGTCCGAAGTCGTGAAGCACGGCTTGATCTGGGACTCCGAATTCGTCGCCTGGTGCGACGCCAACGCGGAGAAGCTGCTGGCGCTGGATCCGGAGGCGCTCGGGTACGCGCTCTATAAAGGGTGCAGTGTGAAGGCGGCGGTCGTGTCGCAGGACGAACGGGAGAACGACCTGCGTGCCATTCTCAACCTCGGCCATACAATCGGCCACGCGCTCGAGGCGGTGGCCGGCTACGTCGAGCTGCTGCACGGCGAAGCGATTGCCATCGGCATGGTGGGGGCGGCCCGCTTGGCGGTCCGGCTCGGCGCGCCGGAAGACGTCTACCGCGTGACCAAGCGCGTGCTCGCGCGCGTCGGACTGCCCGTCCGGCTGCCGGCGCATCTGGACACGGATGCCATCATGAGCGCGATGATGCACGACAAGAAATTCCAGGAAGGCGCGATTACGTTCATCGTACCCGTCGCAGTCGGCAAGGTGGAAATCAATAAATCGGTATCGACCGCCCTCATTCGCGAGATCGTGGAAGAGCTGAAACAGGAGGCCGTCGAGGCATGAGGGTAAGAGGAATACGCGGCGCCATTACGGTGAACGTCAACGAAGAACAGCCGATCCTGAAGGCGACGGCGGAATTATTGAACGGCATCGTGAACGCCAACGCTATCGAGCCCGGCGAGATCGCGAGCGTGTTCGTCACGGTGACCGGCGACCTTGATGCGACGTTCCCAGCCCGGGCCATCCGCGCGATGGACGGCTGGGAGCTCGTGCCGCTGATGTGCGCGCTGGAAGTGCCGGTGCAAGGAAGCTTGGAGAAATGCATCCGACTGATGGTGCTCGTCAATACGGAGAGGACCCAGGAGCAGATCGAGCACGTCTATTTGGGCGGCGCGAAAGCGCTCCGTCCGGATTTGGCCAAAGCCTAAAATCGCCGATCGGGCCGCAACGGCGCGGAATATTCGGGATTGACGGGAGCAAGAGCGCTATTGTATAGTTAATACCAGATTAGCGAAGTACCGAGTAGAGCCGAGCAGCAGTACAGTGAGTTGAGATGAGTAGAGCCGAGATGAGCGTAGTATAGTTGAGCGAGTGTTGAAGATAGCGTGCAGCAACGGTTTTTCGTGCCTGCGCTTATTTTCGCTATTTCGTTCACCCTCATTTTACCATCTTCCAACACACGCGAACTCCTGCGAAAGCAGGAGTTTTTTTATTTTTCGAGCGAAAAGGGGAGACGGGACATGAACCACGAGCTGCAAAACGTCATCCGGCAGGCCGGGACGTACAACCTCATTCCGATCGTGCGGCATGTGATGGCGGACACGGAGACGCCGATTCGGATCTTTCAGCATTTCTACCGCGAGAACCGCGCGTTTCTGCTGGAAAGCGTGGAGGGCGGCGTCAAGTGGGCCCGTTACTCGTTCATCGGCACGAACCCGTTCATGTTCATCCGTGGGAAGAACGGCGAGATGGTCATCGAGCGAGACGGCGAAACGACGGTGCTTCGCGAGAAGCCGATCGAGCTGCTGAAGGCGCATTTGCGCGCGTACCGCAGCCCGGCCGTCGCGGACCTGCCGCCGTTCACGGGAGGGGCGATCGGATTTTTCGGCTATGACCTGCTGCAATATTACGAGAAGCTGCCGGCCCACCGGATCGACGATTTGCAGATGAACGACTTGCAGTTCATGTTCTGCGACCAAGTCATCGTGTTCGATCACTTCAAGCAGCAAGTGCAGGTGATCGGCAACGTGCACGTTCCGGAAGGCGCGACGGACGCGGACATCGAAGCCCGTTACACGGAGACGGTCCGCCGGATCGAAGCGGCGATCGAGCGGCTGCAGCAGCCGACCCCGACGACGCTGATGACGGGCGGCGCGATTCCCGCCGATCCGGAGCTCGGCGAGATTTCGTCCAATGTGACGAAGGAGCAGTTCCTGGCCAACGTCGAGAAATCGAAGGCATACATCCGCGCCGGCGACATTTTCCAAGTGGTGCTGTCGCAGCGGTTCAGCATCGAGACGGAGGTCGATCCGCTGCACGTCTACCGTGTCCTGCGGACGATGAACCCGTCGCCGTACATGTATTACCTGAAGATGGACGACGAAGTTATCGTCGGCACGTCGCCGGAAGCGCTCGTGAAGGTCGACGGCGAACGCGTCGAGACGCGGCCCATCGCCGGCACGCGGCCGCGCGGGAAGACGCCGGAGCAGGACTTGGCGCTCGAGAAGGAGCTGCTGGCCGACGAGAAGGAGCGCGCGGAGCACCTCATGCTGGTCGATCTCGGCCGCAACGACATCGGCCGCGTTTCCGAATTCGGCTCCGTCCGCTGCGATGCTTACATGGAAATCGAGCGCTACTCCCATGTCATGCACATCGTTTCCAACGTATCAGGCAAATTAAGAGAGGACCGCGATTTTTTCGACGCGTTCGTCTCGTGCCTGCCGGCCGGCACCGTATCGGGCGCGCCGAAGCTTCGGGCGATGGAAATCATCGCCGAGCTCGAGAACGAAGCGCGCGGCGCCTACGCGGGCGCGATCGGCTACCTCGGCTTCGGCGGCAACCTGAACACGTGCATTACGATCCGCACGATGATCTTCAAGAACGGCAAGGCGTACGTGCAGTCGGGCGCCGGCATCGTCTGGGATTCCGTCCCGGAAAACGAGTACACTGAAACGGTCAACAAAGCGATGGCGCTGCTGAAAGCCGTCCGCGTGGCGGAAGCGGCCTTCCCGCAGCCCGAGCGCCCAGCGAACATGATCAACATGGACTATTACGCGAACGCGAAAGGATGAGCGGACGATGACGGTGACAAACGAAATCATGACGATGCAGCGCGCGCTGAACCAGCTGATCGGCGGCGCCGACCTGTCCCGCGAAGAGGCGCGCGGTGTAATGGACCTGATCATGAGCGGCGAGGCGACCGGCGCGCAAATCGGCGCAGTCGCGACGGCGCTTCGCCTCAAAGGCGAGACGCGCGACGAAATTACCGGCTTCGCGGAGGCGATGCGCGCGCATTCCCGCCACGTGGCGACGGAACGAAACGGCTTGCTCGACACATGCGGAACGGGCGGCAGCGGCATTCATAAATTCAACATTTCCACGGCTTCCGCGATCATCGCGGCAGCGGCCGGCGTACGGGTCGCGAAGCACGGCAACCGGGCGATGTCCGGCAAATCCGGCAGCGCGGACACGCTCGAGGCGCTCGGCGTCAACATCGCGCTGACTGAGGAGCAGGCCGCCCGCTGCCTCGACGCGATCGGCATCTGCTTCATGTTCGCCCAGCTGTACCATCCGTCCCTGAAGCACGCGGCGGCGCCCCGCCGGGAGCTGGGCTTCCGGACGATCTTCAATATGCTGGGCCCGTTGACGAATCCCGCCGGCGCGGACCGGCAGCTGCTCGGCATCTACGACCGGTCCAAGACGGCAACGATCGCGTCGGTGCTCGGCGATCTCGGCCAGAAGCGCGCGATGGTCGTCAGCAGCTACGACGGCCTCGATGAGATCAGTGTGTCGTCGGCGACGCAAGTGTCGGAGCTGAGGAGCGGCGCCGTGCGGACGTACACGCTGACGCCGGAGGAGCTCGGGCTGCGCACGCACGCGCTGTCCGACATCATCGGCGGGGACGCGATCGAGAATGCCCGCATCATCCGCTCGATCTTCGACCGCGAAGAATACGGCGCTTACCGCGACATCGTGCTCGCGAATGCCGGCGCCTGTATCTTCGTCGGCGGCGGGGCGGATTCGCTTCGCGAAGGCGTCGAAGCGGCGAAGAAAGTGATCGATTCCGGCGGCGCGGCGGCGAAGCTGCGCCAATTGATTGAAACGACAGGAGCGATGAGCGATGTTTCTTGATAAAATCGTGGCCACCAAAAAAAACGAAGCGGAGCGCCTGGCGGAAACGTTCTCGCTGGCCGACGCCGAGCGCCGGATCGCCGCGCTTCCGGCATGCCGCGGCTTCGAGCGCGCGCTAGCCGGACGGACGAACCGGCCGGTCGGCTTGATCGCCGAAGTGAAGAAGGCGTCGCCGTCCAAAGGGCTGATCCGGGCGGATTTCGAGCCCGTCGAATTGGCGCGGACGTACGCGCAGGCGGGGGCGGACTGCATCTCGGTCCTGACGGACGCGGAGTATTTTCAAGGCCGCAACGAATACTTGACCGCAGTGTCCGGTGCCGTCGGCGTTCCGCTGCTGCGGAAGGACTTCACGGTCGACTACCGGCAAATCTACGAAGCGCGGCTCATCGGAGCGGATGCGGTCCTGCTCATCGCGGCGATTCTGCGCCCGGCGCAGCTGTCGGAGTTCTACGACATCGCGCGTTCGATTGGGCTGGACGTGCTGGTCGAGGTGCATGACGAAGCGGAGATGGAGGAAGTTCTCGGCTTGGGCAAGGCGACGCTGATCGGCATCAACAACCGCAACCTGCATACGTTCGAGACGGACCTGCGGACGACGGAACGATTGATCCGCCTCGTGCCGGCCGGCGTGACCGTCATCAGCGAAAGCGCCATCGGAATGCCGGAGGATATCGCCTTCGTCCAAGCGTGCGGCGCCAAAGGCGTGCTGGTCGGCGAGTCGCTCATGCGCCAGGCGGACGTCGGCGCGGCGGTCGAGCGGCTCATGGGGCCGGTGAGCGTAGGATGACGGAGCCGGAGCAAGGTAACGGCCGCGCGACGCGCGTCAAGATATGCGGCCTGCGCGACGCGGAGACCATGCGGGCGATGGACGGGCTGCCGATCGACGAGGTCGGCTTCGTCTTCGCGAAGAGCCGGCGCCAGATCGCGCCCGAGTTGGCATCGGAGCTGATCGCCGCGGCGCGGCGGCTGCGCAACGCGGAAGGCGCCGCGCCGCGGACGGTCGGCGTGTTCGTGAATCCGACGATGGACGAACTGCGCGAGACGCTTCGGATCGCCCCGCTCGACATAGTCCAGCTGCATGGAGAAGAGTCGCCGTCGTTCTGCGCGGAGGCGAGGTCGGCATTCGGCGTCGCGGTGTGGAAGGTGCTCTCGGTAACGCCGGAAGACGGCGCCGATCCGGATTCGGACGGTTCCGGCCGGCTGCAGGCGTACATCGGCAGCGTGGACGGGTTCCTGATCGACACCGCGGGCGGCGGCACGGGCAAGACGTTCGCCTGGTCCGTCATCGACCGGTACAAGGAAGCGGCGGGCGGCGTTCCGCTCTATGTCGCGGGAGGACTTCATCCCGATAATGTGGTAGAGTTAGTGAAGCGATATGCGCCCGGCGGCGTGGACGTATCGAGCGGCGTCGAGACGGACGGCGCGAAGGACATGACGAAAATCAGACTTTTTGCGGAAAGGGTGCAAGGCGTATGACGCAAGTTCCGGACGAGAACGGACGCTTCGGCAAATTCGGCGGCCGATACGTGCCAGAGACGCTGATGAACGCGCTGATCGAACTGGAGGAGGCTTATCGGCATTACTCCAAGGATCCGGATTTCATCGCGGAGATCCGCAATCTCTTAACCAAATATTCGGGGCGCCCGACGTCCCTCTACCACGCGCAGCGGCTGTCCGCGCATCTCGGCGGCGCGCAAATCTATTTGAAGCGCGAGGATTTGAACCATACCGGCGCGCATAAGATCAACAACACGATCGGTCAAGGCGTGCTGGCCAAGCGGATGGGCAAAACGAAAATCATCGCCGAAACCGGCGCCGGCCAGCACGGCGTCGCGTCCGCCACGGTGGCGGCGCTGCTCGGCCTCGAGTGCAAGGTGTTCATGGGCGAAGAAGATACGAAACGGCAGGAGCTGAACGTGTTCCGCATGCAGCTGCTCGGCGCGGAGGTGGTGCCAGTCACGTCCGGCACGCGCACGCTGAAGGACGCGTGCAACGAGACGCTGCGCTACTGGGTCAGCCATGTCGACGACACGTACTATATCCTCGGTTCCGTGACGGGGCCGCACCCGTACCCGATGATGGTGCGCGACTTCCAGCGCATCATCGGAGACGAGACGCGCGGGCAGATTCAGCGGGAAGCGGGCCGTCTGCCGGATTACATCGTGGCGGCGGTCGGCGGCGGCAGCAACGCCATCGGCATGTTCTACCCGTTTATCGACGACACTTCCGTGAAGCTGATCGGGGTCGAAGCGGCCGGCCGCGGCGTGGATACCGAAGAGCACGCGGCGACGATGACGAAGGGCCGCCACGGCGTGTTCCAAGGCTCGCTCAGCTACGTGCTGCAGGACGACTACGGCCAAGTGCAGCCGGCGCATTCGATCTCCGCGGGTCTCGATTACCCCGGCATCGGACCGGAGCATGCGTACTTGAAGGACTCGGAGCGCGCGGCGTACGTGCCGATCACGGACGCCGAAGCGCTGGAGGCGCTGCAGCTGCTGTCGCGCACGGAAGGCATCATCCCGGCGCTGGAGTCCGCGCACGCGATCGCGCAGGTGATGAAGCTGGCGCCGACGCTGAGCAAGGACCAGATCGTCGTCGTGAACCTCTCCGGCCGCGGCGACAAGGATGTCCAAGCCATCATGGGCTATCTGGAAGGAGGTTTGGCGTAATGGCGAACCACCTTAACGAAATCGACGCGGCCTTCGGACGGTTGCGCGAAGAAGGGCGCACCGCGCTCATTCCGTTCCTGACGATCGGCGATCCCGATCTGGACACGTCGGTCGACATCATCGCGGCCATGGAGCAGGCGGGCGCCGACATGATCGAGCTCGGCGTGCCGTATTCGGATCCGCTCGCCGACGGGCCGGTCATCCAGCGCGCCTCGGAGCGGGCGCTCGGCGGCGGGCGCGTGACGATCGCGGACTGCATTCAAGTCGCCGATAACGCGCGCAAGGCGGGCGTGAAGCTGCCGTTCATCCTGTTCTCCTACTATAATCCGGTTCTGCAGTACGGCCTGGACCGGTTCTTCGGGCTCGTGACGGCCAAGGGAATCAGCGGACTCATCATTCCCGATCTTCCGATCGAAGAAGACGCCGAGCTGCGCGCACGGGCCGAAGCGGCGAACATCCATCTCATCCCGCTTGTCGCGCCGACGTCGAACGACCGCGTGACGCGCATCTCCGCCAAGGCGCGCGGCTTTGTGTACTGCGTGTCTTCCCTCGGCGTCACGGGCGTGAGGTCCGATTTCCACCAGGGCATCGACGAATTCCTGGCGACGGTTCGCCGCGCGACGGATACGCCGATCGCGGTCGGCTTCGGGATCTCAAGCCGCGAGCAGGTCGAGCGGTTCGGCAAGCAGGCCGACGGCGTCATCGTCGGCAGCGCCATCGTCCGCAAGATCGAAGAGGCGCTGCCGCTGCTGAAATCGCCGGGGACCAAGCAGGAAGGCCTCGCGCAGATCCGCGATTTCGTCCGCGAATTGAGAGGTTAAGCGCGGGCGGCTTTTCAACCTTATCCAACCTCCGGGGCTTCGCGGCTGCCGGAGGTTTTTGGCGTCCATCCGAACGAAGGCGAGGGAGCGGGCGAGGCAGAGGGAGCTAACGAAAGATCGGAAAAATTAACGCTTCTTCGCATAAAAGCTTAAAAGCGCGAAAGAAAAATTGCGCGAAACACTTTTAAATGCGGGCAACTTATGAGACAATGTTGAAATGTTGAGCAGTAACCACATTCACGAGGTGATAGGAATGCAACCGAAACAAAGTATCGTCAGCCTGCCTGTGTACCAGCCAGGCAAACCGATTGAAGAAGTCAAACGCGAATTGGGCCTGAAGGAAGTCATTAAGCTGGCATCGAACGAAAATCCATTCGGGTCTTCGGAGCACGCGAAAGCCGCCATTATGAAGGAACTTGAGCACATCAGCATATATCCCGACAGCTTCAGCACGGACCTGACCGCCGCGGTCGCCGCCTATCTGGGCGTCGAGCGCGACCAGCTCATTTTCGGTGCCGGTTCCGACGAAGTCATTTTGATGCTCGCGCGGGCGTTCCTGACTCCGGGCGACGAGACGGTCATGGCGGACGAGACGTTCTCGCAGTACCGCCACAACGCGGTCATCGAGGGCGCGACGATCATCGAAGTGCCGCTCAAGGACGGCGTGCACGATTTGCCCGCGATGCTCGCCGCCATTACGGAACGGACCAAGATCGTCTGGGTGTGCAATCCGAATAACCCGACCGGCACGATCGTCCGTCAGGCGGAGCTGGATGCGTTCGTCCGCCAGGTGCCGTCGAACGTCATCGTGGCCCTCGACGAAGCGTACATCGAGTACGTTACGGACGAATCCTTCCCGGACAGCTTGGCGCTGATGCGCGAATTCAAGAACGTGATCCTGCTCCGCACGTTCTCCAAGATTCACGGCCTCGCGTCGCTGCGCATCGGATACGGCGCCGGACATGCCGATCTCATCCGCATGGTCAACCAAGTGCGCGAGCCGTTCAACACGACGCGGATGGCGCAAGCCGCAGCCGCGGCGTCACTGGCAGACACGGCATTCGTCAGCGGCTGCCGGGACCGCAACGCGGCGGGCCGGGCTTACCTGTACGGCGAGTTCGACCGCATGGGCCTGAACTACTTCGAAGCGCATGGCAACTTCGTCATGGTCGACGTCAAAATGCCTTCCGTCCAAGCATTCGACGGCCTGCTTCGCCGCGGCGTCATTTCCCGCGCGCGCTGGACGCACTACCCGACGTACATCCGCATTACGATCGGCAGCCCGGAGCAGAACGAAGCGTTCGTCGCGGCGCTCGAGGCCGTGCTGACGGAAGCGGCGGTACTGGGGTAACGTCATGACGAAAATCGCGATATTCGGCGTCGGCTTGATCGGCGGCTCGCTCGCGCTCTGCTTCAAAGGCAAGCCGAACATTACGGTCGTCGGTCATTCCGTGCGCGAATCATCCGCAGCCAAATACCTCGAGCGGGGCGTCGTCGATCATGCGACGACGTCTCTTCGCGAGGCGGCAGAAGGGGCGGATTTTATTTTTCTGTGCGTGCCCGTGGGCGCATTGGACCGATACGTACAGGAGTTAAGCCAGTTGAATCTGAAGCCGGGCTGCATCATTACAGACGTCGGGAGCACGAAGGCATCGGTCGCCGCGGCGGCGAGACAAGCCCGTCTCGGCGACGCGGTCTTCATCGGCGGACATCCGATGGCCGGCTCGGAGCGCGCGGGCGTGGAAGCCGCTTCGCTTTATCTGTTCGAGAACGCCTTTTACGTGCTGACACCCGATCCGTCGACTCCGCGGCATTACGTTGATAAATTGACGCAGCTGCTCGCGCATACGAAGGCCAACATCGTGCACGTCAATCCCGAGGAGCACGACGAAATCGTCGGCGCGATCAGTCATCTGCCGCATATCATCGCGGTGGCGCTCGTGAACCTCGTGCGCGGCTTCAATGGGGACAACCCGCTGTACGGCCAGCTGGCTGCAGGCGGATTCCGCGACATCACGCGCATCGCGTCCAGCGATCCCGTCGTCTGGCGCGACATTCTCGTGAACAACCGCGACGTGCTTCTGGGGCTGCTGAAAGCATGGCAGGCGGGCATGGACCGGTTCGTCGGCATGCTCGAAGGCGAGAACGGGGAGGCGGTGGAGCGGGCGTTCCGGGAAGCCGGGATCTTCCGCAGCCAGCTTCCCGAACGGCGGAAAGGCATGATCCATTCGGTCTACGAATGTTACATCGACGTGCCCGATCATCCAGGCATCATCGGGAAGGTCGCGACGGAGCTCGGCAACAGTGCGATCAACCTTAGCAACGTCCAGATCACCGAAAGCCGGGAGGATGTGCCCGGAGTACTGCGTCTGAGCTTTCGGGAGCAGGAAGATTTGGACCGCGCGGTGGAGCGTCTGGGCGAAATCGGCTACGCCGTTCATTTTTAAAAAATATTCGTTAATCATTTGAAAACGCTTGTTGACAAAATGAAAACGGATACATATAATAAAGGTACAGTATGGTTTCTCTCCACTCCTATCCAAATCCATCGCAGATCTTTGCGGGGCCGCCCTTGGGCGGTCTTTTTTTTTTGTTCTTTATTAGCTTAATTGAAACCTTTCAGCGGCTCGATTCGTCGATTACCATTGCCGGGTATTCCGGACTATACGCGATCTTTGAAAAATTTTTACCCCACGCGCTTCCGCCGCATGTTACAATCGATGTTGTTTATGTAAAAATGTGGGGGGCTGAAACGTGTCGAAAGAAGCAGGAATTTGGTTTCATCCCTCGAATTAGATAAAGAAAATAGCACGGATCACAAAATTTTTACGATCGCGCAACTTTTTCCTCCCGTGTCGGTACAATGTATAACCGATCCGGGAGTCACTCCTATGGCCAAGGAGGGTCGCCCGCGATGACCGATTCCCAGCTTATACGCGAAATCAAGGATGGCAACATACAGCTGTACTCGGAGTTGATGCGGCGCTACCAACGAAAAATCCTTGCCTTTATCTTCCACATGCTAAAGAGCGCGAAGCTCGAGCTTCTTGCGGAAGACCTTTGCTCGGAAACGTTTTACAAAGCGTATCGCAGCCTCCATTCGTTCAGGGAAGTCGATGCTTCCTTTTCAACATGGCTGTACACCATCGCCAGAAATACGGTGCTTAGCGAGCTTCGCAAACAGAAGGCCGGGAACGTATCCTTCGAAGAAGTCGGATTTACCCCGGTCGCGCCGCCGGATGCCGTTCCGGAACAACGGCTGCTGAAGAACGAGCGCATGACGATGGTTCGGGAAGCCATCAACAGCCTCCCCGAGAAGCAGCGTTCGGCGCTCATTTTACGCGAGTACGATCAACTGGACTACCAGGAGATCGCGAATATCCTCGGCCAGACCGTCAGCTCCGTAAAATCGCTTCTGTTTCGTGCGCGCAGCAGCGTCAAGGTTCAGCTGGAACCGTATTTCGGCGAATCGCCAATGCTGGAAGAGTACGAGGGGATGAAAATGCGATGAACTGCCAGGATGTACAGGAAACGTTCGGCGTCTATTGGGATCTGGCCGAAGACGACAGCGAACGTCTGCTCGTGGATTTGCATCTCCAAACCTGTGAAGCGTGCAGGGAGGAGTTTCGGATATGGGAAGAGAGTGAACAGCTTATCCGCGTCTTCTCGGAAGACGCCGACGAGATCGGTCCCATCGATCACGTCAACCATGGCGTCATGGACCGCATTTACGCGGAACAGTCCTGGTTTATGCCGGTCACGAGCCGATCCTATCAGTTTTCCAAGACGTTCCGCCGGAACGTCACGGCGATCATCGCGTGCTGCCTGGCGATGTTCGTGGTCGGCTTGTTCTACGTCGTCATCGGGAATCACGACGCGTCCAGCGTGAACGTGGCCAAGCTGACGGGGCTGATTGAAACCGCGGATGCCGCAAGCGATCCAGACATTATCCAGAACGCGTTTTACGCCGACGTGCCGGTCGCCAGTATCAGCGATCCCATCGTGGTGAATATCGTGCCGACGGTTCCGCAATACTATGTGGCGTTATCGCTGCTCGGCATCATCATGACGCTGCTCATATTGAACTGGTTTTCACGAACGCGCAGCTGACGCATACATATTGAATACGGGCATGAACCTGACTCCGGCGTTTCGCGCCGGAGATCTTCGTTGAAAGTAGGGAGAAGGATTGCGAATCGGACTCATTCGCCACGGCCAGACGGCTTGGAACGAGCTTGGCAAAATCCAAGGCCAAACCGATATTCCGCTCAATCAGGAGGGGATCCGCCAAGCGCAGGCGCTTGCAAGCCGCCTGACGACGGAGCCGATGAAGTGGGATGCGATCATCGCGAGCGACCTCATGCGCGCGCGGCAGACCGCCCAAATCATCGCGGAGGCGCTCGGCATACCGCTGCTCGAACCGGACGCGCGGCTGCGCGAACGCTATTACGGCGACGTCGAAGGCACGACGGAGGCGGACCGTCTGGCACGCTGGGGCCCGGACTGGAAGAAGCTCGACCATGGCCAAGAGACCGACGAGCAATTGCGGACCCGCGCGCTGGCGTTCGTCGAGGAGGCCGCCGCGTCGATGCCAGAGCGCCATCTGCTGGTCGTGACCCACGGCAGTCTGCTGTCGCAGCTGCTGCGGGCGATGTCCGCGGAATTGGAGGATAAGCCGATTCAGAATCTTTCGTTTTCGATCATGGAACGGACGGGTGCGAAGTGGACCCCGCTGCTTCATAATTGCACGCAGCATCTGGAACAGCTGCAAGATTGCCGATAAGCCGGTCTAGGCGAACAGCCGCCATTCTCGCAACGGAGCGAGAGTGGCGGCTGTTTTTTTTGCTCGGGTCCGGGTGTCCGATTCTGCTGAATCGCGGGCGCGGGAAGCGAGCGACAGGAACTTTTCTCCCAGCGGGGTTATAAAAAACGTCAAGATTCCCATAATGATAGTACACCTGCAAGAGAGATGGGAACGGAGGAGCGGCAGATGAAATTAGCGGACATGCTCAGCTATGCGGACATCGGCCAGCTGAGCCGCATTGCGGCAACCTATCAATGCGAATGCAACGGAAACTCGAAACACGAGCTTATCCAGTCGATATTGTCGACGGTCAATCGCCGCGAAGTGTTCGAAGCGCAAATCGGCGCCTTGAAGCTGGAAGATCTGCGGTTTATGAATTCGCTGCTGTTCGACGCTCGCGATGCCTTCAGTCTAGAGGAATTGGTCGCGCGGGTGCAACTGAGCCGATTCGGCGTGCCGGCCGGGCAGCAGGTGCCTCCAGGCTCTGCGTCCGGTGCGAACGAAACCGCGCCGGCAGCCAAGAAATCGGCGGCGAAGTCCCCGGGCTCGGCCAAGCGGCCGTCCAAATCGAAGACGACGGCGAAGGAACGGCCGGAACCGGAAACCGGGCCTCGGGAGACGATTTCCCGCTTTAAGCAGTACGGCTGGCTGTTCAACGGCTATGCCGGCCCGGAGCGCTATCTCTTTCAAGTGCCGAGCGACTTGAAGGAGCGGTTCAAGCAATCGCTGGAGCGCCGCTTGGTCGCGGGCGCGGTCTACGCGGACGATGAGCCGCACGCGTATCGGGACGAACAGATGCTGATGGGGGAAGACGTGGCGCAGCTGCTGACCTACATCCATTTGAATGAAGTCGCGCTCACGACGGAAGGCACGATGTACAAGCGGAGCGTCCTGCAGCTGCTTGAGCTGTTCGGCGTTAAGGAGGCGCTGCCGGGCAAAGGCGAATGGCGCTTCGGCTACGGACGGAAAATCAAAGATTACCCGAACCGGATGTCGCTGCTGTACGATTACTGCTACTATAAAGGCTGGATCGTCGAGCAGAACGAGGTGCTGGAGCTGTCGCCGGCGGGCAAAGAGCGCCAGGCGCTTAAGTCGCCGGAGCCGCCGGACAAGCTGTATCAATTCTGGCTGCGGTTGTACAAGGGACCGATCCCGAATATTCGCTCGCTCGTTTATTGGATCGACAAGCTGGGGAATAAATGGGTGAAGACCGAAACCGTTCTCGCGACGCTGAAGCCTTATGTCAAACCGTTCTATTACGACCAGCCCGAAACGATTCTCGAGCAGCGGCTCATCGGCATGATGCTGCATCTGGGCCTGCTTCGCCTCGGCGAGCACGCCGAATTCGGCCAAGTGCTGCGGATGACGCCGCTCGGCCGGACGATCGTGGCCGGACAAAGCCTCGACGACGAAGCGATCGTGCTGAACGGCTAGCAGCCGGACAGGGACGACGCCCGGGCGAAAGCACATTCCGTTCGGCGGCGGGCCAACGCCCTTAGCTTCTTTCAAGTCGATGAATATAATTTAGTAGAAGCCGATTCCCTCCCCGAACGGGAGGATCGCACTTACTTGAACCACCTATATGCTTTCACTTGGTCGCCTGCGGGAGTCGTCGGCACGGACAGATTAGACGATCGGCACGGAGAAAAGAAGACGATTGGGAAGCGAGAGGCGTAAGGAAAGGAATATAGGATCTCTTAAACGCTCAGTTGGAGGTGGAGGTGTATCCTATGGACAAAATGAAACTCTCTTACGAAGTCATGCTTGGACTTGCCGCGGAAATGCTCTTGGATGAAGCCGTACTCAAATTTCGCATGGATAAGCTGTACGCCGAGATCGATACGGCGCTGGCTTCCGGCGACAAGGATACCTTTCAGCGGTTGACGGACGAATTGAAGTCGCTGCACGTTTGATGCCAGAGGCGGCGGACGCAGGCCGGTCGATTACATGATGCTAGGACATCGGGGCAAGGGCTCCGGTCGTCCTGGCATTTTTTGCTTCGGGCGCCCGGCCAGCGGAGATCCGGAAATTTTCTTTCATTATAGTAGGAATCCGTATGGTATATTAATAGAATGGATTTTGGTAAACCTACATATCCTAATGACCGGAGGAGCGGGAAAACAAATGAAATTCAGCGAATTAAACGCAGAACAGTGGGCGGAGCTTCAGCCGTATCTCGATACGGCGGTGCTGCCGGTAACGGGACTGACTGGCGCGGAAATGCCGCACGAAGCGACGCTGCGGCTCGAACGGCTCCGCGACGTGCTGCTCACGATCGAACAGCCCTTTAAAGGAAGAACCGTCACATATCCCGCGATTCAGTACGGCGCACAGTCGCCCGAGCTTGCCGGGCAGCTCCGCGAGGTATGCGGCAATCTGCGAACAGCGGGATTCAAATACATCATCTTGGCGTCTGCCATTCCGCTGCAGTCCGCCGAAGCTTGCGGCGCGGATCTGGCGGTCGGCCCGGACGGGGATGGAGCATTGCCCGAACCTGGCGCCGTAAGCGAAGCCGTACGCACGCTTTGGCTCGGACGCGCTTGATATCCGCGGCTGGACGAGCTTGCACCGTTTTGCATAAGGTGACAGCGGTTTGGGTAAAACAAATTCCAGACAAGGTCAATTGTGACAAATTGATAACAATTGACAATTCCCATTTTGAACTGTCGCTATATTCGATTGGCAAATTCTTGACGCTCCATATCACCTAGGCTATTATAAGTAATGTCCTAGTTCATCGTATGTTTTGCCTTCTCCGGCAGAACACAAGATATGGCTCAGCAAAGGGGGTAGAACAGAAGATGAGTAACCATGAACACGATAACACGCACAGCGCGGTGAAACGCAGCGGGATGTCGCGGCGTCAATTTTTGTCGTATACGCTCGGCGGCGCAGGCGCTTTCATGGCAGCGGGTATGACGCTTCCGATGATCCGCTTTGCGGTAGATCCGATCTTGCAGAAAAAAGCGGGCGGTACGTGGATTAAAGTCGTAGAAGAAACAAAAATTACGAACGAACCTCAAGAATTCAAGTTCAAAATCCACCAGGTGGACGGCTGGTATGTCAGCGACCCTGAGCTGACGGCCTGGATTTCCAAAGGGCAGGACGGCAAGCCGTTCGCGCTTTCGCCGGTTTGCAAGCATCTTGGTTGTACGATTGCCTGGAACACGGAGAAGAACGAGGAATATGTTTGCCCATGCCACGGCGCCCACTACACCAAGGACGGCAAGAATTTGGTCGTCGCGCCTAAGCCTTTGGACGAATACGATTTGAAGGTCGATAACGGCTGGATTTACCTCGGTCCGATCAAAGCCAATACACGGGTATAAGGAGGCGTAACAATCAGATGATGAAAGGTATTTACAACTGGATCGACGAACGTCTTGATATTACGCCGATGTGGAGGGACGTTGCCGACCACGAAGTACCGGAGCACGTCAACCCTGCTCATCACTTCTCCGCATTCGTGTATTGCTTCGGCGGCCTGACGTTTTTCATTACGGTTATTCAAATCTTGTCCGGGATGTTCCTGACGATGTACTTCGTGCCGGATATCATCAATGCCTACAAGAGCGTTGACTTCCTGCAGCACAAGGTCGCCTTCGGCGGCATCGTGCGCGGTATGCATCACTGGGGCGCGAGCCTCGTAATCGTCATGATGTTCCTTCACACGCTGCGCGTATTCTTCACGGGCTCCTACAAAGCGCCGCGCGAAATGAACTGGGTGGTCGGCATGCTGATCTTCTTCATCATGCTGGGTCTCGGGTTCACGGGCTACCTGCTTCCTTGGGATAACAAAGCCTACTTCGCGACGAAGGTCGGCATTCAGATCGCCGAATCGGTGCCGTGGATCGGTACATACATTAAAGAGCTGATGCAAGGCGGCGAGATCGTCGGCGCCGAAACGCTTACGCGATTCTTCGCGATTCACGTCTTCTTCCTGCCTGGCGCGCTGCTCGCGCTCCTCGCGGCACACTTCTTTATGATCCGAAAGCAAGGGATTTCGGGACCACTTTAAGCCGAAAGGAGGCATTTCGCGAATGGCACACGGTCATAAATCGAACGAGAAAGTCGTTTTCGTCGGTGACTCCCGGGTTCGTAAAAAGTCGGCTCCCGGCCCCGTGACACCACCGGACTATTCAGCCTATCCAGGAAAATCGGAAGCGTTTATCCCGAACTTCCTGTTGAAGGAATGGATGGTCGGCGTCGTGGTGCTCGTCGGTTTCCTCGTGCTGACGATCTCCGAAGCGGCCCCGCTCGGCTATCCGGCCGACCCGACGAACGCGTCTTTTATTCCGATGCCGGACTGGTACTTCCTGTTCCTGTATCAATTCTTGAAATTGCAATATGTGTCGGGCAGCTACGTCGTGCTCGGTACGGTCGGCATTCCGGGCATTGCCTTCGGCTCACTCTTGCTTGCGCCGTTCCTGGACACAGGCAAAGAACGCCGGTTCTACAGACGTCCGGTCGCGTCCCTGTTGATGTTCATGTCGCTCATCTCCTGCTTCTATCTGACGAAGCAATCGTGGGATCATTACCAGCACGAGCTGAAGATCACAAACACGATTCCGGAGCAAATCCTCCGGGAAGAGAAAGCGCGCGAAGCCGCGGAAGAAGCGGCGAAAGCAGGCCGTCCGGCAGGCGAACCCGCACCGGAAATTCCGCTCGTCGACGCCAAGGATCCGGTTGTTAGCTCGCTGATCGAACAGAAAGCGCAGTGCGTCATGTGTCACGGCGCGGACCTGAAAGGCAATGAAAGCTCGGGCATTCCGTCGTTCCACGGCATCGGCGACAAGTTCAGCAAAGAAGACTTGGTCGATATCGTAACGAACGGCAAAAACAACATGCCGCCCTTCAAGGACAAGTTGACCGCCGACGAGATCGATCAACTGGCCACTTGGCTCGCGAAACAAAAAGCGCCCGCAAAATAAGGCGTTGAAGGCAAAGATCCAAAAACCTGATCGTTCATCGATCAGGTTTTTTTGCAGCAATGCCCAACTATTCCGAAGACGAGGAGGTTTGACGTGAAAGCAGCCGTTTTGCCGTGGAGCCGCGATTTTTTGATCAATCGCGCGATGCTATGGCTTCTCTTGATCGTAAACGCGTTAGGGACCTTGTACGGTTATTACTGGTATGGCAATCAGATGGTGTATACGGTGGAGACGCAATCCGCGTGGCAAGTCGTCTTCGTGCCGGACAGCCCGACCGCCAGCCTGTTTTTTACGCTGTCCTTGCTGTTTCTCTTATTCCCGCGGCTCGCGGGTTCGGGTACCGCAGGCTTGACGATTCGTTCGATCATCGAAGCGCTCGGGGTCGTCACGTCGATCAAATACGGCATATGGGCGGTCACGATGATCTTGGCAGGCAGCGCGCAGGGCGACCATTTGGAGTGGGAGCATTATATGCTCATCGCCTCCCATCTCGGCATGGCGTTCGAGGCGATGCTGTTCGTCCGTTATATGGTGTTCGGACGGTTCATGGCCTTCCTTGCCTTGCTGTGGCTGCTGCTTAACGATACGATCGATTATACGTTTTTCGTATTTCCCTGGCTGCCGGACGTGCTCGACGATGATTTGTCCGCCATCCAGACGTTCACGATGGGGTTATCGGTGATCAGTCTGCTAGTCACTTGGCTATTAATCGCCTACCGCAAGGTATAAGATGGGACATCCCCCCATACGATGGTAATAGGGGGGATGGTCATGAAGGCATCAACGTTCTTTGCGCTGGTTTGCGCCGGGTTTTGTTTGATTCTCGCGTCGGGCTGCAGCCTGAAACCCGCGCAATACGCAGCGTCGGCTGTCGACGCGATTCCGGAACAAGCGGATGTGAACAACAATTCATCGCTGGAGCAGCTAAGCGCTTGGTCGGATGCCTTTTATTCGGCGGCGAATCGCTCGAACCGGCAGGAAGCCTATATGCTGCTGCAGCGCATCGAAGGCTTGGCCTCCGCGCCCGAGGTGCGCGGCTCCGGCACGCCGGTCGGCTGGCAGGCGTTCGATCTCAGCCTGCAGGCGGCCAAAAAGGCAATGCCCCAAAAAGGAACGACCACGCTATGGTATACGGAAGCCGCCCGGCTGAAGCTGGCCAGCGATGCCGTTTTTCGCCCGAAGTCGCCTTTATGGCTCCAATACCAAGATATTTTGAAGGATGATGCGCAGCGTATCCGGACGAGCTGGCAATCGCAATCCGAGGATCGGGCCATGGCGGCCAAAGCGGCAATCAATATTTACGGCGAGCATGTCGATCGGCTGGAGGTAGCGGCGCTCATGCAGCGGGATGCCGGCTCGATCGAAGCGGTCAAGGAACGTATCGGATACATGAGAGGGGTCGTGGCGGCCGTGGAGAAAGGCCAGATGCGGCCGGATTCCGTCCTATCGGCGCTCGACAGCTTGACGTCGGCCGCGAACGCACTGTTCCGCGACCCGAATCTAGCCGGCGAAGCGACCGCTGCAGAAGTGTTTCCGCCGGGCGTGACGGTCGGTCAACAGCGGCACGGCTCCATGCTGATCGGGGAAATGTTCATCGCCGCCTTCGTCATGGGCGTGCTCGGCTTTATCGGCTGGCGCAAATACCGGGACGATCGAAACGGCAGTGTTCCGATATCGCGCAACAAATTATAAACGGTATGTCTTCATAGAGGAGAACGAAAAAATAACCGGTCCTTTTGGGCCGGTTATTCTTCTTTGAAGCCTTCGCCGAGCACGTCGTGCACGTCGTTGATGACGATGAACGCACGCGGATCGACACCTCGTACGATCGCACGCAACATGCGGATTTCATGCCGCGCCACGATGCAGTAGACGACCTGCTTCGGCTTGCCCGAATAGGCGCCTTTAGCCGGGAACAGTGTAACGCCGCGTTCCATCTCTTGGGTGATTTTCCGGCCGATCTCTTCGCCGGCTTCCGTGATGATGGTGAATTCTTTGGCCGCGTAGGCGCCTTCCTGGATAAAGTCGATCATCTTGGAGGCGATGAAGACGGCGACGAGCGTATAGAGCACCTTTTCCTTCGGAATATAAAGCAGCGACAAGGCGATGATGACCGCGTCGAGCGTCAGAATGACTTGTCCCATGCTCCAGCCTTTCAGTTTGACGGCGATGCGGGCGACGATGTCGACGCCGCCGGTCGTTCCGCCGAAGCGGAACACGATGCCGAGGCCGACGCCCAGCGTGACGCCGGCATAGAGTACCGCCAGTATGTAATCGTTCGACGTTCGGAACGGCACGATCCAGCCGAGCGCGATGAACTTCTCCATGATCGCCAGGAACACCGAGAGCGAGATGGCGCCGAATACCGTGTAGCCCGTATGGGAGCGGCCGAGAATGCGCCAGCCTATAATGAAGAGCGGGATATTCAGCACGAAGGTCGAGATCGACAGCGGCCAGCCGAGCGCGTAGTTGAGCAATATCGCGATCCCGGTGACGCCCCCTTCCATCAGTTGATTGGGAAGCAGGAAATAATGCAGGCCGAATGCATAAATCGCGGTTCCCAGCATGACCGGAATCAAATTGCGAAGCAGCTGCGTAACGTTCGTTTTCAACGGGAAAACGGCTCCTCTCGATAATGGGTGCAAAGATGAAGGCTATAACATAGTATGTCTCTTTCGTGCGAAAGTCAAAAGCATTGTGTTCGGAAACGGTTTGATATAACATATGTAGGGAAACCTCATGCACAGAGAGGAGCTTGGACGGTGTCGCATCAAAAGTCGCTGGCGGATATACAAAAAGAGGTTGACGCATACATAGCGCAGTTTAAAGAGGGCTATTTCAGTCCGCTCTCGATGCTCGCCCGGATGAGCGAGGAAGTTGGAGAGCTGGCGCGGGAAGTCAATCACCGTTTCGGGGAGAAGCCGAAGAAAGCGGACGAGGCGGACAATTCTATCGAGATGGAATTAGGCGATATTTTGTTCATCGTCGTCTGCTTCGCCAATTCGCTCGGCATCGACTTGACGGAAGCCCATGACCGTGTCATGCATAAATTCAATACGCGCGACGCCGACCGTTGGACGAGAAAAAACGTCGAACCGTAAACCGGCTTCCTACATATGCTGTACCATCAACCTGTGTACAAGGAGGGTGGGCGGATGGATGTAGAGAGCTGCGTGAAGAAGGCTTACGAAGCCATTTTGAACGGGGATTACGAATTGGCGATTCAACGGTTCGAGCAAGCGATCGAGCTGGAGCCGGACAACGGCGCGGTTTATTATAAATGCTCGATTACATGCGCGCGCAGCGGGAAATGGCAAAAGGCGCTGCAGTACGCGGAGACGGCCGTGCAGCTGGATGCCGCGCATGAGGAGTACGGCTATCACCTGCAGACGGTGAAAGCGAAAGCGCTGGTCAGCGAAGCGGGGCAGCTGCTGACGCAGTCGCCCGCGGAGACGGACCGTGCGCTCTCGATGCTGATCGAAGCTTCGCGGATGGATCCGCTGAACTTGGAGGCGCTGCTGCTGCTCGGCTCGGCCTACGCTTCGCTGCGGCACTACGACGAAGGCGTGACCTACGCGCGGGAAGCCGTACGGCTTGATCCCGAACATGCCGCGGCGCGAACGCTGTATGCCGAGCTGAGGCGAAAGGGCAGGGCCCTCCGCGCGTACAGCCAGCGAAGTAAACGGAAAAGGAACAGGTGACCCAATGGCAGCGGAACAAATTCGAGTGGCAGTAACGGGAGCAAACGGGCGGATGGGGCGCGAGGTCGTCAAAATGGTACTTCAGGACGAAGGACTGACGCTGGCGTCGGCGGTAAGTCCATCCGCCGGTCCCGTCGACGCGGGAACGCTTGTCGGTCTGGCGCCCTGCGGCGTAATCGTGCAAGCCGATCTGGAAACCGCTCTTAAGAGCGCCGAAGCGGACGTATTGGTCGATTTCACCGTGCCGCACGCGGCATACGGCAATACGAACCTCGCCATCGCCTACGGCGTACGCCCGATCATCGGCACGACCGGGCTGACGCCGGAGCAGATGGCCGAGCTGGACGAGCTGTGCAGGGCAAAAGGGCTCGGCGCGTTGGTTGCGCCGAACTTCTCCATCGGCGCGATCCTGATGATGAAATTTGCCGCGCAGGCGGCCAAGTATATGCCGCACGTCGAAATTATCGAATATCATGGCGATCAGAAGCTGGACGCCCCGTCGGGCACGTCGATCAAGACCGCAGAGCTCATCTCGGAGGCGCGGCAGGAATTTAGGCAGGGCAATCCCAACGAGAAGGAAATCATTGAGGGTGCCCGCGGCGGGTATTATAACGGATTCCGCATACATAGCGTACGGCTGCCGGGCGTATTCGCCCAGCAGGAAGTCGTCTTCGGCGGTTATGGCCAAACTTTGAAAATCCGGCACGATTCCTACGAGCGCGCGGGGTATATGCCCGGCGTGAACGTCGCGTGCAAGAAAATCATGATGTATACCGGACTTATATACGGATTCGAACATTTGATGGACTAGCTGGCAGTCCGGACAAGCCGGCCGCTCACAGCGAAAGAGAGCTTGAGGACACAGGAGAGGAGTGCAGCAAGGGTGAACATCGCGTTTATCGCGCACGACCGAAAGAAAGACGAAATGGTCAATTTCGTCACCGCGTACGAACAGGTTTTTCAAGGCCACGCCTTGTATTCGACGGGAACCACGGGCGCCAGAATCATGGAGCAGACGCAGCTGAAGATCCACCGGTTCATGTCGGGTCCGCTCGGAGGCGATCAGCAGATCGGCGCGCTCGTGGCGCAGAACGAAATGGACTTGATCATCTTCCTGCGCGACCCGCTCATGGCGCAGCCGCACGAGCCGGACATCATCGCGCTTCTGCGTCTTTGCGACGTGCAGGGAATTCCGGTCGCGACCAACGTCGCGACAGGCGAGCTGCTCGTCCGCGCGCTGCAGCGCGGCGATTTCGCCTGGCGGGAGCTTGTGCATAAGTACAAGCCGGGTGAAGCGTGATGCCGGCCGTCGATTTATTGGCTTTCGGCGCGCATCCGGACGACGTCGAGATCGGCATGGGCGGCACGATCGCGAAGCACGTCGCGCAAGGATACCGTGTCGCGATCTGCGACCTAACCGAAGCCGAGATGTCCTCCAACGGCACCGTGGAAACAAGGCGGCAGGAAGCCGCCGACGCTTCCGCGGTGCTTGGTTTAGCGCATCGCTCCGTACTGCGCCTGCCCGACCGGGGGTTGACCGGCTCGGACGAACAAATCCGGACGATCGTGGGCGAAATTCGCCGGCTCCGGCCGCGGATCGTTTTCGCGCCGTATTGGAACGACCGCCATCCGGACCATGTCAATTGCAGCAGATTGATCGAAGAAGCGGTCTTCAACGCGAAGCTGCGCAATTATATGCCGGAACTGCCCGCCGTGCAGGTAGAGCAGACGTATTTCTACTATATCAATGACAGCGGGGACGTTAGCCTCGTCACCGATATCAGCGAGTATATCGACACGAAGCTCGCGGCGCTGCAGGCGTACCGCTCGCAATTCGCGCCGCCGGCCGAAGGGGAAGACCGGGTGCGGACCCCGCTGACCGACCGCTACATCCAGCGGGTGGAGGCACGGGACATGCTGCTCGGGCAGTCCCGCGGCTGGGCGTACGCCGAAGGATTTGCAATCCGGAAGCCACATGCGGTAACGTTGTTTTAACCGTTGTCAAGCGGATTTGTTCACTCGGCATACGCATAGGTATTGAAAGAACTGGAGGTGCAGCGCATGGCTAGACACTTGAAGATCGGCATCACCTGCTACCCGACGCTCGGAGGCTCCGGCGTCGTCGCGACGGAGCTCGGCAAGCTGCTGGCCGAGAAGGGGCATGAAATTCATTTTATTACGCACAGCGTCCCGTTCCGGCTGGGCCAATTCCAGAAAAACATCTTCTATCACGAAGTCGAAGTTAACGATTATTACGTCTTCCGCTATCCCCCATACGATCTGTCGCTCGCGAGCAAAATGGCGCAGGTCGCGAAAATGCAGGAGCTCGACATCCTGCATGTCCATTATGCGGTGCCGCATGCGGTATGCGCCTACTTGGCCAAGGAAATGGTCGGCGACGGCCTCCGCACGGTGACGACGCTGCACGGGACCGACATTACGGTGCTGGCGCAGGACGAATCGCTCAAGGACCTGATTCGCATGGGGATCAACAACAGCGACGCCGTCACGGCGGTCTCCCAGGACCTGATCCGGGAAACGCGGGAACTGCTCGATATCGACAAACCGATCGAGCTGACATATAACTTCGTCGATAAACGCGTCTACTTTCCGCGGGAATGCAGCTCGCTGCGCGGCGATTTCGCCTCGAGCGACGAGAAAATCCTCATGCACATCTCGAATTTCCGGCCGGTGAAGCGGCTCCAGGACGTCGTCGAGGTGTTCGCCAAGGTCGTCCGGGAAGTGCCGAGCCGGCTGCTGCTCGTCGGGGAAGGACCGGATTTGCCGAAGGTGCAGGCGTGGACGCGCCAGCTCGGCCTGCAGGACCGCGTGCACTTCCTCGGGAAGCAGGATGACGTCGCGCAGGTCATCTCGATCGCAGACGTCATGCTGCTGCCGTCGGAGAAGGAAAGCTTCGGGCTCGTCGCTCTGGAAGCGATGGCCTGCGGCGTGCCGACGATCGGCTCAACGGCTGGCGGGATTCCCGAATTGGTGTCGCACGGCGAGACGGGTTACCTGTCGCCGATCGGCGATACGGACGATATGGCGTACAACGCGATTCAGCTGCTGCGCGACGAAGCGCTCTACCGGAAGGTGCGCGAAGCGTGCCTGCACCGGGCCAGAACCCGCTTCTGCAACGATCTGATCACGACCGAATACGAACGAATCTACTATAAAACGCTCGGCATCGAAGCGGACATTCCGGAGCCGGTTTGCGAGTAAGCCATCAATCAACCATAGCGGAAAAGGAGGGAGGGCCATGTCGATGAGCGAAGCGCTGACGAAGGCGCTCCCTTTGCTAGCCGCGCTGGAAAGCCGCGGATTCGAAGCCGTATTCGTTGGCGGCTGCGTCCGGGACACGCTGCTCGGACGGCCGCTAAAGGACGTCGACATCGCGACGTCCGCTTCGCCCGAAGACGTCATCGCGGCGTTTCCGCATACGATTCCGACAGGGCTGCAGCACGGTACCGTCACGGTCGTGCATGATGGCGATACGTACGAAATCACGACGTTCCGCACGGAATCGGCCTATGAAGGGTTCCGCCGGCCGTCCGAGGTGCGGTTCGTGACCGAGCTGAAGGAAGACCTGCTGCGCAGGGACTTCACAATCAACGCCATGGCGATGCGCAGCGACGGGACGATGGTCGACCCCTTCGGCGGACGGCGGGACCTCGGGCGCGGCATCCTGCGCTGCGTCGGCGACGCCGACGCGCGGCTGCAGGAGGACGCGCTGCGCATCGTCCGGGCCGTCCGGTTCGCCGCGGCGTACGACCTTCGGATCGCGCCCGGCACGTGGCGCGCGATCCGGCGGCATCGCGCGCTGCTCGCGCATATCGCCATGGAACGGATCGGGCTCGAGTTCGACAAAATGATCGGCGGCCGCCATCCGGAACGGGCCGGCGCGCTGCTCGCGTCGAGCGGCCTCTTGGCCCACACGAAGGAGCTGCTTCCGGAAGCTATTTCGTCCGCGGCGGCAGCCTACGCGGCGCTAAACGCCGGCCGGAGCTCAGAAGCAGGGGAGCCGCTCGCCCGCGGTATCCGCGGTCTTGCCGGCCTTGCGGACGCCGAGGACCGGTGGGCGGCGCTCTGCGCGCTGCTCGGGCTTGGCGCGGACGAAGCCGCGAAGCTGTTCGGAACGCTGCGCTACGCGACGGCCCGCGGCGAGCGGCTGTCGGTTGTGCTTGGCGTTCACGGCGCAATGGCGGAGCAGGCCGGACGGGACTTGACTGCTCTCGCCGATCAGCCGGTGGCGGCGGAGAACGCTGCGTTGGCCGCACGGCTGCGGGAGGATACGCGGCGAAGCTGGATTCTCGCTGCGCTGCGGCATGGACAAACCGCCGCGCTGGCCTGGGCGGGCATCGTCGGGCGCGTCCCGGACTTGATCGCGGCGGACATTCATGCCGCGGAACGACAACATGCCGTGCTAGGTCCGTACCTTCAGGCGCTGGAGGCGGCGGTTCGCGGGATGCCCGCTGGCGCAGTGCGCGATTTGGCCGTGAAGGGCAAGGAGCTGCTAGCGCTCGCGGACAGGCCGTCGGGGCCGTGGCTGGGCCGGCTGCTTCATAGCTTGCTGGAGGCTGCGGCGCTCGGCGCCGTGCCGAACGAGAAAGCGGCGCTGCTCGCCGAAGCGGCGGCCCGTCTGGCGCAGGAAGACAGGCCGCACGAAACACGAGGTGACCATTCATGAACAATCGCCTGCTCGAGCTGCTCGAACAGCAGGGAAGCGAACATTACATATCCGGCGAACAGCTGAGCCAGGAGCTTCGGGTCAGCCGGACTGCGATCTGGAAGCAAATCAAGAAGCTGGAGACCGCGGGGTACCGGATCGAAGCGTCGCGCAGGCTCGGCTATCGGCTGGTCGGCCGTCCCTCCAAGCTGACGGCGCTCGAGCTCGGCGCGAAGCTCGGGGAGAAAGGCGTCAAGATGATCGGCGGCATCCGGCTGTTCGACGAGGTCGATTCGACTCAGAATATCGCGCAGCGGCTGGCCGAAGAAGGCGCGCCCGAAGGAACGCTCGTCATCGCCGAGCGGCAGACGAACGGGCGGGGCCGATTGGGCCGCAAATGGGTGTCGCCTTCGGGTAAGGGCATCTGGATGAGCTTCATCCTCCGTCCCGGCATGCCGCTTCATTTCGCGCCGCAGCTGACGCTGCTGACGGCCGTCGCGCTGTGCCGCGCCCTGCGCGCGGCCACCGCACCGCTCGACATCGGCATCAAGTGGCCGAACGACCTGCTCGTCGGCGGCCGCAAAATCAGCGGCATCCTGCTGGAAACGACGGCCGAAGAAGAGCGGCTGCGCCACGTAATCGCCGGTATCGGCATCAGCGTCAACTTGACGGAGGACGATTACCCGCCGGAGCTGCTCGACATTGCGACGTCGCTTCGCATCCAGCTGGGCCGGGAGCTCGACCGGGCCGAGACCGTCGCGGCGTTTTTCGCGCAATTCGAGCAGCTGTACGCCGTCTACCAGCGGGAGGGGTTCGCTCCGATTCGGACGCTCTGGGAGGCGCTGTCCGTTACGCTGCATAAGCCGGCGCGGCTGATCGTCGGCGGCAAGGAAACGACGGGCACGCCGATCGGCCTGAATGACCAGGGCGCACTGCTCGTGCGGATGGACGACGGCGCCGTCGTGCCGCTGTTCTCCGCCGAACAGGTGCCGCAGCAGGGGTAACCGTTCATAGACGGCATGCCGATTTAATGATATACTCGCCTTACCAGTCATGCTCATGGACGGGGCGGTATCGCGTTGGGACGCGAACCGCACCCGGGACAATGCGGCGGACCGGACTGATATTCATCCGCTTCGTATGTAAGGCAGTGCGCATTTCTGCTCTGAGCCGTCAGGGACCGAGACAGAAGGAAGCTCGCTTTAGCCAGGATGTTCCTTTTTGGATTGGAACCTTTTTAGCGGCGGCTAGAAGGTTTTTTTGTGTTGATCACATAGGACGAACGCCGATCGTGAAAGCTTAACTTAGGCATGACGAACCTCGCGGACGCCCATCCATTCTAAGGAGGACGAAACCCATGACCCAACCGCTTACGATTACGAAGATGAAAAAAATGAAGCAAAACGGAGAGCCGATCTCGATGCTCACCGCCTACGACTATCCATCCGCCAAGCTCGCGGAGGAAGCGGGCATCGACATACTCCTCGTCGGGGACTCGCTCGGCAACGTCGTACTGGGGTACGACACGACGATTCCCGTGACGTTAGACGATATGGTGTACCACGCGCGCGCGGTCGCCCGCGCCGCTCAACATACGTTCATCGTGGCCGATCTGCCGTTCATGACGTACCGGCTCGGCCGGGAAACGACGCTGCGCAACGCGGCTCGGCTGCTTCAAGAGGGCTATGCCCATGCCGTTAAGCTAGAAGGCGGCGCGGAGGTCGCGGACGAAGTCGAGGCTCTCGTGAAGGCCGGTATTCCGGTCATGGGACACATCGGCTTGACGCCGCAGTCGGTCCACCAGCTCGGCGGCTACAAGGTGCAGGGCAAGCTGGAGAAGGAAGCGCAGCAGCTCATCGACGATGCCAAAGCGCTTGAAGCGGCAGGCGCGTTCAGCGTCGTGCTGGAGCTCGTGACGGAGCCGCTCGCGGAAGCGATCTCCTCCGCGCTGTCCATCCCGACGATCGGCATCGGCGCGGGCCGCGGCTGCGACGGGCAAGTGCTCGTGTATCACGATATTTTACAGTACGCCTCGCCGTACTACGAGAAACGGTTCGTGAAGACGTACGCGGACCTCGGCTCGACGATCCGCGGTGCGATCGGGGCGTATGTCGCTGACGTGAAGTCGCGCGCGTTTCCGGAGCAGGCGCATGCCTTCCCGATGGAGCAGGAAGTGCTTCGCCGGCTGTATGGCGGCGGCGCCGATGCCGCCGAAGAGAACAAGGCGCAGGGCGACCAGACGGGCGCGTCCAAAGGAGGCGGACAGTCATGATCATCTGCGCGACGATCGCCGAATTGAAAGCCGAGCTCGCGCGCCGGCGCAGCGAGTCGCCGAACGGGCTGATCGGGTTGGTGCCGACGATGGGCTACCTGCATGAAGGCCATGCGAGCCTGATGCGGCGCGCGGCCGACGACGGCGCGTTCACGGTCGTGTCCGTGTTCGTCAACCCGCTGCAGTTCGGGCCGAACGAGGATTTCGAGCGCTATCCCCGCGACTTGGAGCGGGATGCCGCGCTTGCGGAGCGGAACGGCGCCGGGCTGCTCTTCGCGCCTTCGGTCGCCGAGATGTATCCGACGAAGCCGCTCACCCGGGTGCTGATCAGCGAGGTGACGGAGAAACTGTGCGGTGCTTCCCGGCCCGGGCATTTCGACGGCGTCGGCACCGTGGTGAGCAAGCTGTTCAATTTGGTTCAGCCGGACCGCGCCTACTTCGGCATGAAGGACGCCCAGCAGGTGGCGGTCATCCAGCAAATGGTGAATGACCTCAACATGCCGGTCGACATCGTGCCGTGCGAGACGGTACGCGAGCCGGACGGCCTCGCGATGAGCTCCCGCAACGTCTACCTGAGCGAGGAGCAGCGCCGGCAGGCGCTCGTTCTGTCGCAAACGCTCGAGGCCGCGGAGAAGCGGTTGACCGAGCCAGGCATGACCGCAGGACGTCTGGCCGCCGAAGCGTCCGCGCGCATCCGCACGGCGCCGCTGGCCGAGATCGACTACGTGGAGCTGCTGACGTATCCGTCGCTGCAGCCGCTCGATCCGGATCAGCCGCTTGCCGATGCCGACACGCAGCTGATTCTCGCGCTTGCCGTCAAATTCGGCGGCACGCGATTAATTGATAACCGTTTATTTCAACCGACTGGAGGTGGCCGCCATGTTCAGAACGATGATGAAATCGAAGCTTCACCGA
Source organism: Paenibacillus sp. GCM10023250 (assembly GCF_042653205.1). Lineage (NCBI taxonomy): Bacteria > Bacillati > Bacillota > Bacilli > Caryophanales > Paenibacillaceae > Paenibacillus > Paenibacillus sp. GCM10023250. Next base: position 297,874 of record NZ_JBHSHY010000002.1, read on the forward strand.
GCCACAGTCACTGAAGCGAACCTGAATTACGTCGGCAGCATCACCATCGACGAAGACTTGATGGAGATGGCTGACATATGGCCCAACGAGAAAGTGCAAATCGTCAACAACTCGAACGGTGCGCGTCTGGAGACGTACGTCATCACCGGCCCGCGGGGGAGCGGTGTCATCTGCCTGAACGGCGCGGCGGCGCGGCTCGTGCAGCCCGGCGACAACGTGATCATTATTTCGTACGGCGTCATGACGGAGGAAGAAGCGCGCGCTTATAAGCCGAAGGTCGTTATCCTGGACGCTGCTAACAAGCCCGTCCAATTGACGAATGAAGAGCTGCACGCGACCGTTCTGTAACGAGAGCGTCGAAAACCCGATGCCAACGCTGTGAAACGTCTGGGTTGGAGTATGAAAACCGATGCCCGGGCAAAGAATGAGCATAACACTCGCTTCATTCTCTACATTACGGCGTGAAGGTGGGGGGCGTATCATGTTCAAGCATGTTTTTGCCACGATGCAGGACATCCTTCAAGACATCATCATTCATTATCCGCATGCCAACGACACAGAGCGCCAACGATTGGATGAGCAGTTAGCCAAGCTGAAGCAGTTCAGCGATCAGTTTATCGAAGAATGGCTGCAGTTCGAGGAGAAGATGGCCGATTTCCGCGAATTGAAGCAGGAATTCGGGTATGGCCCGGCAGCCGGCGACAGCCAGCCGGCCGGGGCAAGCCCCAAAGAACAGGCGTACCCGAAAATCGTCTCCGAGGTGCCGCTAGCGGCCCAGCAGGCCGGACTTTCCCCGGCCGGTATCGGCTTGGCGGAAGCGGACGACGGCGAATGGGAAGCCGCGGCCGGGTTCCACCGGTCCATGTCCAAGGGGCAGGGCTACTTCAAGCTGCTGATGTTCCGCGAAGCGGCCGCGCATTTCGAAGACGCTGTGCACCGCTCGCCCGAGAATAACCAGGCTCGCCTGTTCCTCGGCATGAGTTTCATGCATCTGCAGGAATGGCACGAAGCCCAGCGGCACTTCCAGCTGCTGGTCGAAATCACGGAGCATCCGAGATGGCGGGCGCTCGGGCTGAACGCACTCGGCTGCATTCAAGCGGTGCGCATGAATTTGGAGCAGGCGGCCGTTTATTTCGAGAAGGCGCATCAGGCCGATCCGAATTTCACCGACCCGCTCGCGAACATGCAATCATGCGCGAAGCACGCGGGCCAACTGTCGCTTTATTTCGGGAGCGGCCAGCTGTAAAATCGAACGGTCATGTGAGCAGGGGAAACTATCGGTCCTCGCTGAACGTTCTATAAACGAAACGCGCTGCGCCCGGCCGGCGCCGGCCGGGCTGCCCGGTCACGCGCCGCGCTTGCCGGGAGCAGCCGTTTTTGCTTGTTTGGGGAGGATACGTACCGGATGAATTACGCCGTATTGGATTTGGAAACGACCGGCCACGGCGCCGGAGACGATATTATACAGGTTGGGCTCGTCCTGATGGACGAGGACATGAAGGTCGTGCGGACGTACAGCTCGTTCGTCAAGCCGGCCATTTCGATCCCGGCCTTCATTACGGGCTTGACCGGTATCGATGACGCGACGGTAGCGGATGCCCCGGAGCTGGAGGAAGTGCTGCTCGAGGTCGTGCCGCTGCTCTCCGACGCCGTGCTCGTCGCGCATAACGTCGGCTTCGACGCCGGATTTCTGAACGCGGCGCTCGACCGCTGCGGGTACGTGGCGTTCGACGGACGGCGGCTCGACACGATCGACCTGCTGCGCATCTTGTATCCGACGCTGACGACCTATCAACTAGGCGCGGTGACGGAGCTATTCGGCATTGAACACGATCAGCATCATCGCGCGGACAGCGACGCCATGGCTACGGCGGAGCTGTTCGCTGCGTGCTGCCGCAAACTGGAAGGCCTTCCGTTGCTGACGCTGCAGCGGGTGGCTCAGCTGCTCGGCGACGAGACCGACGATCTCGGCTGGTTCGTCTCGCGATTCGCGACTCGCAAGGAGATGGCCTCGGCGATCGACATGGACGCGTTCGCGTACTTCCGGCAGTTCGCGATGAAGGCCGGCGACTGGACGGAGGAGCAGCATCCGCGCAGCGACGAGGACGCGGCCGCCGCAGCCGCCGATTGGACGTTCTCCGCATTTCTCAACCATCTCAAGCAAGGCATCGCCGCCGTCATTCCGGGCTACGAAGAACGGGAACCGCAGAACATGATGTTCCAGGAAGTCATCGACGCGCTCGAGGAAGAACGGCATCTGCTCATTGAAGCCGGCACGGGCACGGGCAAGTCGCTCGGCTATCTCATTCCGGCTCTCTACTATGGTGTCCAGCACAACAAGAAGATAGTCGTGAGCACGCATACAATCAATTTGCAGGAACAGCTGCGGTCGCGGGATTTGCCCCTGCTGCTCGCCGTCATGCCGTATCCGTTTAAAGCAGCCGTCTTCAAAGGGCGCGGTAATTACTTATGTCTGCGCAAGTTCGAGGGCAAAGTGAACATGCGCGACTTCGTCGCGCCGGCCGAGGACCGGATAACGGCTTCGCAAATGGTCGTCTGGCTCAGCGAAACGGAGCACGGCGACCAAGAAGAGCTGAACTTCGGCAATCGCGGCGCGGATTTCTGGAGCGCGGTCGCGAGCGATGCGGACTCCTGCTTGAACCGAAGCTGCCCGTGGTTCAAGCGCTGCTATTATCACCGCGCGAAGCAGGAAGCGAACCTCGCGGACGTCGTCATCACGAACCATTCCATGCTGTTCACGGATATCCGCGCGGATCACCGCTTGCTGCCGGGCTACGAGCACCTCATCCTGGACGAGGCACATCACCTGGAAGACGTCGCGGGCAAGCATCTCGGAACGCAGCTGTCGTACTACGCGATTCAGCAGCCGGTGTTCCGGCTCTGCAAGGATGCGCGGAACGGCCAGCTGATCGTGCTGAACAGCCGGCTGGCGCATGAGAACGTCGAACAGACTCAGAAGTGGCGCGAGGAAATCGACGAGGTGGTGCCGGTATTCGGCGAGCTGCGCGACGAATGGGACCGGCTGTTCGAGCTGCTGTACGCGCTCACGAGCGCGGGCGGCGGGGCGAAGAGCGCGGCTGCCGACGCGGCCGGCGGCGAGGGCGGGCAATACGTGCTGCGGCTTCGGGGCGGCAAGCTGCCGGAGCTGTGGAAGGAAGCCCAGCTGATCGAGGAAGCGGTGCACGGCTACTTGAGCCAAATCATCCGGCCGCTCGATAAGGTGTTCGCCGCCATCAAAGAGGAGATCGACGATCCCGCCATCGCGGCGCTCGTCACCGACCTTAGCGGCACCGTGAAGGATTTGGCCCGGGCGAGAGACGATCTGCGCCAGTTCATCAAGGCGGATAAGGCGGATACGGTGTACTGGCTGGAGGCGAACGCCAATTCCCGGGCGAAATCGGTGCAGCTGTACGCCGTGCCCGCGGACGTCAGCAGCCAGCTGCGCACCTATTTCTTCGACACGAAGCGCAGCGTCATCTTGACGTCGGCCACGCTGTCCGTGCAGAAATCGTTTCAATACGCATGCGAGCAGCTCGGCCTGGCCGGCGAGGAAGAGGCGGGGCGGCTGAAGACCGTTCAGCTCCCGTCGCCGTTCAATTACCGGGAGCAGGCGCTCGTCATCATCCCGCGCAATTTCCCGGTGTTGAAAGGCGCGTCCGGAGACCCGATGTTCATGGAGAAGCTCGTCGCGTCGCTGACGGAGACGGCCGTCGGCACACATGGCCGGATGCTCGTCCTGTTCACGTCGTACAAAATGCTGAAGCAGGCGTACGAGCCGCTGAAAGAAGCGCTGTCGGAACATGGCATTCAGGTCTTGGGGCAGGGGATCGACAGCAGCAACCGCAGCAAGCTGACGCGCCGCTTCCAGCAGCAGGCCGCTTCGATCCTCCTCGGGACGAGCAGCTTCTGGGAAGGCGTCGACATTCCCGGCGACGCGCTGACGTGCCTCGCCATCGTCCGGCTGCCCTTCCAGCCGCCGAACCATCCGCTCGTCGAAGCCAAGTCGGAGCTGCTGCAGGAGCAGAAGCAGAACCCGTTCATGAAGCTGTCTATCCCGCAGGCGGTCATCCGCTTCAAGCAGGGCTTCGGCCGGCTGGTCCGGACGGCGAAGGACCGCGGCATCGTCCTTATTTACGATACTCGCGTCATCGATACCTATTACGGCAAATATTTTCTGTACTCGCTTCCGGGCCCGAAGATCGAAACGATGCACGTTGACCAAATCGTGCCGCGGATGCACGAGTGGCTGGCCTCGCGCGAAGAAGGAGTGGAAACATGAAACCGATGAAAATTTCCGAGGCCGTCGTTCGCAGACTTCCCGTGTACTTGCAGGTATTGAACGACTTGAGCGCACGGGATGTCCAGACGGTTTCATCGCAGGAGCTCGGCAACCGGCTCGATCTCAATCCTGCTCAAATCCGCAAGGATCTGGCATACTTCGGCGATTTCGGCCGCAAAGGAATCGGCTACGACGTGACGTACCTGATCGAGAAGATCCGGCAAATCCTGAAGCTCGACCAACCGCTCAACGTCGCGCTCGTCGGCGCCGGCAACCTCGGCCGGGCGCTATGCAATTACAACACGTATTTAAAGGATAATATGAAGATCACGGCGGTGTTCGACGTGCATCCGTCGATGATCGGCACGTCCATCAACGGGCTGACCGTATTGCCGATGGAGAAGTTGAAGGAGACGATCGTCGAGCGACATATCCGGATCGGTATTATCACGGTACCGGCCGTCGAAGCGCAGAACGTCGCAGACCGGTTCGTCGACGCCGGCGTCGACGGCATCCTGAATTTCGCGCCGACCATTCTCCGCGTGCAGGACGGCGTGCGGATCCACTATGCGAATTTCACGACCGAACTAATGAGCCTCGCGTATTATTTGGACGAAGAAGGAGAAGAGAACGAAAATGAAGCGGATCTGGATTAAAGACGGCGCCTTCGTCACGATGGACGACGTTCGTCCCGTGGTCTACGGCCATATGGTCGTAGAAGGCGATACCATCCTATACTTAAGCGAAGAGACGCCGGACCCCGCGCCGGAAGGCGCCGAAATTATCGACGGACGCGGCTATGTCTTCATGCCCGGCCTCGTCAATACGCACGGCCATGCCGCCATGTCGCTGCTGCGCGGCTATTCGGACGATGAAACGCTGCAGGTATGGCTGGAGCAGAAGATGTGGCCGATGGAAGGCAAGTATACGGACGAAGACGCCCGATGGGGGACAGCGCTGGCCGTCAGCGAGATGCTCCGCTCCGGCACGACGACATTCGTTGACATGTACGACCGGATGCATCTGGTCGCCGAAGTGGCGGAGCAGTCCGGCATCCGCGCGCTGCTGACGCGCGGTGTCATCGGCTTGTGCCCGCCCGACGTGCAGACCGCCAAGCTGAACGAAGCGACGCGGTTCGCGCAGGAATGGAATGGCCGGGCGAACGGCCGCATTCGGACGATGCTGTCCCCGCATGCGCCTTATACGTGCCCGCCCGATTATATCGCGCGCATCGTGGAAGCGGCGCATGAGCTGGATCTCCCGCTCCACACCCACATGTCGGAGACGGCCGCCGAGGTGCAGCGCAATGTCCTCGATTACGGCTGCCGTCCCGTCGAGCATCTGGACAAGCTCGGCTTCTTCTCGCGGCCGGCGCTGGTGGCGCACGCGGTGCATCTGACGGACGACGAGATCGCCCTGCTCGCGGAGCGCGGCGTCAGCGTCTCACACAATCCAGCGAGCAACCTGAAGCTGGCGAGCGGCGTGGCGCGCGTGCCGGATATGCTGCGCTTGGGCGTGACCGTCGGTCTCGGCACGGACAGCGCGGCGAGCAACAACAACCTCGACCTGTTCGACGAGATCCGCTTGGCGGCGCTGATCCATAAAGGCGTCTCCGGCGACCCGACCGCCGTTCCCGCTTGGGAAGCGCTGAAGCTCGGCACCGTCTCCGGCGCCCGCGCGATCTGGCAGGAGGGACGGATCGGCCAACTGAAGGAAGGCATGAAAGCCGACTTCATCGCGCTCGATATCGAACAGCCGCATTTCTACCCGCGGACCGATCTCGTCTCCCATCTGGTATACGCGGGAACGGGACGGGACGTGCGCCATGTCTGGGTCGACGGCGTTCGGGTCGTCAAGGACGGCGCTTGCGTCTTCCTCGATGAGGCGCGGATCAGGGCTGAGGCGCAGCGCTGCTTCGAAAGGCTGTTAACGAGCTGATGCGCGTCAACCGGTTCAAGAGAGCGCCGTTCATGACGACGGGCCGCTGGATCGCGCTGCTCGTCGTCGTGCTCGCGCTGCTGCTCGTCGCCTTCAACGCCTACTATCGTTACGTGCAGGCGCCGGTGTGGAAGGCGGAGGACGCCGCAGAGGCCGACGCGAAGAAGCGCAGCGGATTGAAAGACATTACCGGTTCGTATTCGTACGTCTGGGACGAGCCGGTATGGGTCGTCAAGGGCAAGGACGAGAGCGGCGCGGCCGCATACGCTTGGCTCAAGAAGGATGAAGCCATCACGCTCAAGGCGAGCGAAGGCCAAACGAAGGATGACATCAAAGCGGCGTTCCTGCTGCAGAAGCCGGACGCCGACATCGCCCACATCCGCCTCGGCCTGTTCGGCGGCGAGCCGGTGTGGGAAGTGTTTTATTCGCGCAAGCAAAGCGGCGTCGTGTATCATTTCTACGACTTCTACCGGTTTCGCGACGGGTCGCTGATCGTCATGTACAAGCTGCCGGCCCAATAGCCGACAGGCAGGCCTGCCAGCATTCCCCGGCTCCTGAACTCCGTGGATTATGATATACTTTCGTATAGCAACGTTGATAGACGAAAGTATAGCATATCCAAGGATGAAGGGAGCTTTTTTGCCATGAAAATACGTCCGTTGCCGATCGTGCTGACGGCTGTCATATCCGCCGCCCTGCTGACTGGCGGGTGGTTCATGTACCGCAACGAAGCCAACCTGAAGCCGCTCGACCGGATCGCAACCGGCACGCCGGGCGTCATGAACGCCAAGCCCGTCATCGGCCGCGATGCCATCACCGTGAATCTGACGCTCGACCGGGATGCGAATCTCCGGCAAATATACGATGCGATCGCCACGAAAGGCGATGCCATCATCGGTTCCAAGACGCTGAAGCTGAACATCAAGCCTTCGGGCTCGTCCGCGAAGCTGGACGACGTGTGGTCTTCCATGCTCTTCAAGGTCGCCCAGGCGATGGATCATCGCGAATACGCGGCGATCCCGGCCGCCATGACAGAGGCGCAGGCCGAACATCCCGGCATTCAAGCCGTGTCCGAGATGGACGACGCGAACGTCTACATTACGCTGAAAGACGGCCAGTCGGTCAAATACGTCGTGCTTCCGCGCGAAGCCAATACGATTGGAGCGTGGCCAAATGCTTAGATACGGCAAGGAAATGCTGATCGGGTTCGTCCCGGTCTTGATTTTGTTTCTTCAGTTCGCGGCAGGCATCAACATCATGCCGCTCGTCCTGCTGGCGGTCATCGCCGGCGGGCTGATCTACATGGCCCGTTCGCGCGGCAATCTGGCGACGGTCGGCGGCGAGCGCAAAAGCAAGCCGCGTCCGCTTAAACCGATGTCGTTCGATGAAATCGGCGGACAGGATCGGGCGAAGCAGGAGCTGATCGAAGCGCTCGATTTTCTCGTGCATGTCGACCAAATTTCGAAATTCGGCATTCGCCCGCTGAAAGGCATTCTGCTGACGGGACCTCCGGGCACGGGTAAGACGCTGATGGCGAAAGCCGCCGCCAGTTACACGGATTCCGTCTATATCGGCGCGTCGGGCTCGGAGTTCGTGGAGATGTACGTCGGCGTCGGCGCGAGCCGGATCCGCGATTTGTTCAAGGAGGCGCGCCAGAAGGCCGCCAAGCAGGGCAAATCCAGCGCCGTCATCTTCATCGATGAGATCGACGTCATCGGCGGCAAGCGGGACGGCGGGCAGCAGCGCGAATACGACCAGACGCTCAACCAGCTGCTGACTGAGCTCGACGGCATTCACACGACGGACACGCCGCGCATCTTGCTCATCGGCGCGACGAACCGCAAGGAGATGCTCGACGCGGCGCTGCTTCGTCCGGGACGATTCGACCGGCATATCGCCGTCGACCTGCCGGATAAGAAAGGCCGCGAGCACATTCTGAATCTGCATGCCCGCAACAAGCCGATCGATCCGGACAGCGTGAACCTCGGGAAAATCGCGGAGGAGTCGTTCGGCTTCTCCGGCGCGCAGCTCGAGAGCGTCATGAACGAAGCGGCCATCTACGCGATGCGCGAGGATGGCGAGGTAATCTGCCAGCGGCACTTGTCCATGGCGATCGACAAAGTCATGATGGGCGAGCGGACGGACCGCGAAGCTACGAACGAGGAGCGGGAGCGCGTCGCGCTCCACGAGCTCGGCCACGCGATCGCGGCGGAGCTCGTCCGTCCCGGCAGCGTTTCGCAAGTCGCGCTGCTGCCGCGGGGCGGGGCTCTCGGCTACGTCCGCCACAATCCGCAGCAGGACAAATATTTGTACACGAAGCAGTTCCTCGAGGGCCAGATCATGATCGCGCTCGGCGGCGCCGCGGCCGAAGAGATGTTTTACGGCGAACGGAGCACGGGTTCGCGCGGCGACTTCGAGCAGGCGATGAACATCGTCCGCTCGATGGTGGAGTCGGGGTTGACGGAGCTCGGCATCGTCGACGGTTCCATGATGACGCCGGACAAATGGGCGGCCGTGACGGGCAGCGTGCTGAACGAGCTGATGCATCGCGTCAAAGGGCTGCTCGAGGCGCACCGGAACGTGTTCCTCTCGGCGCTCGACGTGCTGATCAAGGAAGAAACGCTGAGCGGCGACCGGTTCCGCGCGCTGCTGCGGCAGCTGACCGCGGAGCGTCCCGAGGCGCTCGCGCAATGATAGGTATCGCTTAAGAAGGCGGATGCGGATCCGCCTTCTTATTTGCGCGCAAAAACGGTATACTAGAAGATGAAATTTGGAGGTGTGCTTGATTGACTGCAGTACGAAAAGTCGGCGTAGTAGGCGCCGGAACGATGGGGCAGAGCATCTGCGAGATGCTCGCCGCCAATGGGCTTGACGTGTATATGGCCGAGCTGAACGAAGAACGGCTCGCGCATGCCCTGAACATGATCGAATTAAGCTTGGACAAGCAGATGGAACGGTGGGCGGTGACGGCGGCGGAGAAGAAGCTCGTCCTAAGCCGCATTCATCCGAAGACGACGCTGAACGAGCTGCAGTCTTGCGAGCTGGTCATCGAGACGATCACGGAAGACTTGGACAGCAAATTGGCGATCTTCAACGAACTGGACGCCGTCTGCCCGCCCGACGTCATCCTGGCGAGCAACACGTCGACGCTCAGCTTGACGGAGCTCGCGAGCGTGACGTCCAATCCGGACCGCGTCATCGGCATGCATTTCGTCTATCCCGTCAACCGGGCGGATCTCGTGGAGATCGTGCGCGGGCTCAAGACGAGCGACGACGTGTTCGAACGGACGAAGCGGTTCGTGGAATCGACGATACATAAGAAGGGCGTCATGGTGTTCGAATCGCCGGGCTTCGTCACGACCCGGCTGATCTGCCTGTTCATCAACGAGGCGCTTCATGTCCTGGAGGAGGGCGTCGCGTCGGCGGAAGACATCGACAGCGCGATGCGGATCGGCTACGCGTTCCAGCACGGGCCGTTCGAGATGGCCGACCGGTTCGGGCTCGATGCCGTGCTGGCCGCGCTGGAGCGGATGTTCCGCGAGTACGGCGAGCTCAAGTACCGGCCGTCGTTCATTTTGAAAAAAATGGTGCGCGGCGGCCAGCTCGGCGTCAAGAGCGGGCGCGGCTTCTTCGAATACGACAAGGACGGTGGACGGGTATGATCATCCTGGTCATGAACGCCGGCAGTTCTTCGCTGAAGTACCAGCTGTATAATATGGAAGAAGAAGCGGTGCTGGCCCAGGGGCGCGTGGAACGGATCGGCATGGACGCGTCGATTCTCGTGCACGAGCCGGCGGGGCGGCCGGAAGTGAACGAAGTGAGCGAAATCCTGGATCATAATACGGCGGTGCGCCGGGTGATCGACATGCTGACGCATAAGGAGCACGGCGTGCTGCTGTCCATGAAGGAGATCGACGCCGTCGGCCATCGCGTCGTGCACGGCGGCGAAAGCTTCAAGGCGTCGACGCTCGTCACGGAAGACGTGAAGAAGGAGATCCGCCGCCTGTTCGACCTGGCGCCGCTGCACAACCCGCCGGCGATGATGGGCATCGCCGCGGTGGAATACAACCTGCCGAGCGTGCCGCAGGCCGTCGTCTTCGACACGGCGTTCCACCAGTCGATGCCGCAGGAGACGTTCCTGTATCCCATCCCGATGGTGCTCTACCGCCGTCATAAGATCCGTCGCTACGGCTTCCACGGCACGTCCCACGACTACGTCAGCAAGGCGGCGGCGGAGACGCTCGGCCAGCCGCTCGAGTCGCTCAAGCTCGTGACCTGCCACATCGGCAACGGCGCGAGCTGCGCTGCGATCCTGCACGGCAAGTCGTTCGATACGAGCATGGGGCTGACGCCGCTCGAAGGGCTCATGATGGGCACGCGCAGCGGCGATCTCGATCCCGCCATCGTGCCGTTCACGATGAACAAGGAAGAGCTGACGCTGAACGAGGTCAACTCCATGCTGAACAAGCACAGCGGGCTGCTCGCGATCAGCGGGATCGGCAGCGACATGCGCGAGATCGTTGAAGCGATGGAAGACGGCGACAAGCAAGCGAAGCTGGCGTTCGACATGTACACGTACCGGCTGCGCAAGTACATCGGCGCCTATGCCGCCGGCATGAACGGCCTTGACGCGATCGTGTTCACCGCGGGCGTGGGCGAGAACTCCGTCGCGGTGCGCAAGGCGGTGTGCGAGAACCTGTCGTTCCTCGGCATCGAGCTCGACGAGGCGCGCAACGCGGTCCGCTCGAAGGAAGCGCGGTTCATCACGACCGACGACTCCCGCGTCAAGGCGCTGGTCGTGCCGACGAACGAGGAGCTGCTCATCGCCCGAGACACGTACCGGCTCGCGAAAATAATCAAAGAATAGCGTGACATTGAAGACATTTAACGGAGGACGATAAACGATGAAAACCTTAACGACGATCGGACAATTGAAAGACGCGGTCGGCCAGTCCGTCTGGATCGGCTGCTGGCTGAACGGCAAGCGCTCGAGCGGCAAAATCCAATTTCTGCAGCTGCGGGACGGCACGGGCTACGTGCAGGGCGTCGTCGTGAAGAGCGAAGTGGCGGAGGGCGTCTGGGACGCCGCGAAGGAGCTGACGCAGGAGAGCTCGCTGTACGTGAAAGGCATCGTGCGGGAAGAGCCGCGGAGCCAATCCGGTTACGAGCTGACGGTGGAGGGGATCGAGGTCATCCAGATTTCGCACGACTACCCGATCACGCCGAAGGAGCATGGCGTCGACTTCCTGATGGACCGCCGCCACCTGTGGCTGCGCGCGCCGAAGCAGCGCGCCATTCTCGTCATCCGCGCGGAGATCATCCGCTCGATCCAGCAATTCTTCGACGAGCGCAGCTTCACGCTGGTGGACCCGCCGGTGCTGACGCCGTCCTCGTGCGAAGGGACGACGAACTTGTTCCATACCAAATACTTCGACGAAGACGCGTATTTGACGCAAAGCGGCCAGCTATACATGGAAGCGGCGGCGATGGCGCTCGGCAAGGTGTACTCGTTCGGGCCGACGTTCCGGGCGGAGAAATCGAAGACGCGCCGCCACCTGATCGAATTTTGGATGATCGAGCCGGAGATGGCGTTCGTCGACCACGAAGAGAACCTGCGCGTACAGGAGCAGTTCGTCTCCTTCGTCGTGCAGAACGTCCTGAAGAACTGCCGCAAGGAGCTGGAGATGATCGGCCGCGATGTGAGCAAGCTGGAGGCCGTTCAGGCGCCGTTCCCGCGTATCACGTACGACGAAGCGATCGCGTATCTGCAGAAGCAGGGCCACGAGATCCAATGGGGCGAGGATTTCGGCGCGCCGCACGAGACGGCCATCGCCGAGATGTACGACCGTCCGGTGTTCATCACGCACTATCCGACGTCGTTCAAGGCGTTCTACATGAAGCCGGATCCGAACCGGCCGGAAGTCGTGCTGTGCGCGGACATGATCGCACCGGAAGGGTACGGCGAAATCATCGGGGGCTCGCAGCGGATCGACGATCCCGAGCTGCTGGCGGAGCGCTTCGCGGAGCATGAACTGTCCACGGAGGCGTACCAATGGTACCTCGACCTGCGCAAATACGGCACGGTGCCGCATTCCGGCTTCGGCCTCGGCCTCGAGCGGACCGTCGCGTGGATTTGCGGGCTCGACCACGTACGCGAGACGATCCCGTTCCCGCGGATGCTGTACCGCCTGTATCCGTAATCGCCGGACGCACCGGGCATCGGTTAGGCCAGGCAAGGGGGAGGAATACGGCCGGTGAAACAAGACATGTGGAAAGCGTACGCGCGCGGGATGGCGGCGGCCATGAACGGCGGCAGCGTCGTCGTTCCCGCCGGTCTGCTGCGCGCTTACCGCGGCGTCGGCCTGTCCGACGCGGATATGATGCTGATGCTGCAGCTGATGCTGTTCCGGCAGGTGGAGGGCGTTGATTTCCCGACGCCCGAGCAGCTGGCGGAGCGGCTCGGCATCGCGCCGAAGGCGGCGCACGGGCAGCTTGGCCGCTTGATCAAGGAAGGGCTGCTCGCGATCGACGAAGAGGCCGATCCCGTCAGCGGCATCGTCATCGAGCGGTACAATTGGACAGGCTTCCTGATTCGAGGCGCCGAATGGCTGGCGGACGAAGCGCGCCGCTCGGTCGGCGCCGAGCGGGAGGCGCAATCCGGACGGTCGTCCGCAGCGCAGCCGGATGCGGCGGAGTGGACGAAGCCGGCGGATTTGTACACGGCGTTCGAGCAGGAATTCGGCCGGCCGCTGTCGCCGATGGAATGCGAGACGATCAGCGCTTGGGTCGACCAGGACCGGTATCCGGACGAGCTGATCCGGTTTGCGCTCAAGGAGGCGGTATTCGCCGGCAAGCTGCATTTCCGGTACATCGACCGGATCTTGATCGAGTGGAGCCGCAACCGCGTCACGAATACCGACGAGGCCAAGGCGCATACGCAGAAATTTCGTAACGGCCGGGGGTCTTGACCCCCGGTTTTTTTTGCGTTGAACGGAGCAGCTCCGGGCTCATTCCCGCCGTACGGGCTTTTTTCCCGGAGGGGGTGCCAATTTGGCGGAGGGTCTGCTATAATTAGCACGTTGCAACCAATCGAATAGCGACGGGGAGCTGGGCAAGGCCGGCTGAGAGGAGATTCCGTACGATCTCGACCCTAGACCTGATCTGGATAATGCCAGCGTAGGAACCGCGTACAATTGCTTGGCGCACGCCGTGGCACGGCGTCGTGGCAAGCCGTAAGCAGCTGATAGAGGCATCCTCCGGACGGGGGATGCTTTTTTGGTTCTTGTTCGGTTCATTCGGGGAGAACCGGCGCGCGACGCCAGGCGCGGCCTGATGCCGCTGCGGCGTTCGGGACACGATAGATAGCAAACGACGGGAATCCGAGTGGCGCAGATCACGATTCGGAGCAGCATGGATTCGCACGATTATCCGCAGCCCGGTACGAGGGCAGGCGAGGGGGAGAAACAAGATGAGACACAAAGCTAGACGGGGCGGCTGGACGGCCGCGCTGACGACGGTGCTGATCGCGGCATTGGCATTGGCCGGCTGCGGCGCCAAGAACGATGAGGGGAACGCGGGAAATGCCGCGAACGGCGCGGGGAACGCTGGCTCGAACGCGTCCGCGAGCGGCGGCAACGCTTCGGCGGGAGACGCGCTGAAGGAGATCAAGGTCGTGCTCGACTGGACGCCGAACACGAATCATACGGGTCTGTACGTGGCCCGCGACAAAGGCTTTTTCGAGCAGCACGGCTTGAAGGTCGATATCATCCAGCCCGGCGAAGCGGGCGCGGACACCATGATCGCGACGGGCGCCGCCGACTTCGGCGTCAGCTACCAGGAAGGCGTCACGCAGGCGCGGATCCAAGGCGTGCCGCTCGTCTCGCTCGCGGCGGTCATTCAGCATAACACCTCGGGCTTCGCGTCGCCGGCGGACAAGAACATCACGTCGCCGAAGGCGTTCGAGGGCAAGACGTACGGCGGCTGGGGCTCGCCCGCGGAGCCGGCGGTCATCGAGTCGCTGATGCAGGAAGACAAGGGCGACTTCAAGAAGGTTAAGATCGCCAACATCGGCGACGCCGATTTCTTCACGGCGACGAAGAAGAACATCGACTTCGCATGGATTTTCTACGGCTGGGACGGGGTCGCGGCCGAGTTGAAGGGCGAGAAGATCAACATGGTCTACTTGACCGACTACAGCGACAAGCTGGACTACTACACGCCGGTGCTGGCGACGAACGAGAAGATGATCGCCGAGCATAAGGACACCGTCGAAGCGTTCATGGCGGCCGCGTCCGAAGGCTATCAATTCGCGATCGATCATCCGGACGAAGCCGCGGACGTGCTGATCAAGGCCGTGCCCGAGCTGAACGCGGATCTCGTCCGCGCCAGCCAGAAATGGCTCAGCCCGCGCTATCAGTCGGACGCGCCGCGCTGGGGCGAGCAGAAGCTGACGGTGTGGAAAAATTACGCCGAATGGATGTACGACCATAAGCTGCTCGACAAGCCGCTCGACGCCGAGAAAGCCTTCACCAACGACTTCCTGCCGGAAAAGGAGAACTGATCTATGGCCAACGCACTGCTGAGCATTCAAATTTTGCCGCGCACCCCGAACGGGGAAAGCGTCATTCCGTACGTCGACCGCGCCATCGATGTCATCAAGGCGTCAGGGGTGCCGTACCGCGTCGCGCCGCTCGAGACGACGATGGAGGGGGAGCTGGACAAGCTGCTCGCCATCGTGCAGGAGATGAACGGCGCCATGGCGGAGATGGGCTGCCCGTCGATCATCTCGCAGATCAAAGTGTATTATGTGCCGGCAGGCACTGCGTCGATGGACGCCCTGCTGGAGAAATATCCGGATGGGCAATAAACGAGCCCTCCTGCTGCCGCCAGCGATTGTCATGGCGGCTCTTCTGCTGCTTTGGCAGGGGGCGGTCTGGCTCTTCGGGACGGAGGCGTACGTCCTGCCTGCGCCGTCCGCCATCGCCAAGCAGGCGATGGACTCCGCGCCGCTGCTGGCGCATCATATGCGGGCGACGCTCGGCATCACGCTGCTCGGCTTCGGCATCGGTGCGGCGGCAGGATTTCTGATCGCCGCGCTGCTGCACGTGCTGCCCTGGGTGCGCGCGGGATTCTACCCGCTGCTGGTGCTGAGCCAGAACGTGCCGGTCATGGCGATCGGCCAACTGCTCGTGCTCTGGTTCGGCTTCGGCGCCTTGCCGCGCGTCATCCTGATCGCGCTTGTCACGTTTTTTCCCATCGCGGTGGCGACGATGACGGGGCTGTCGAAGAGCGACGGCAAGCTGTACGACTACATGCGCATGATCGGCGCCTCCCGCAGCCAGCTGTTCTGGCGGCTGGAGCTGCCGGGCGCCGTGCCGCATCTGTTCTCGGGCCTCAAGATCGCCGCGTCCTACGCCGTCATCAGCGCCATCTACGCGGAGGCGATCGGCGCGGACAGCGGCCTCGGCTATTTCATGCTGATCGCGCAGCACGGCTTCGAGACCGCGAAAGTATTCGCCGCCATCGGCGTGATCGTACTGCTCAGCCTGGCGTTGTTCGGCGCCATCGCGCTAGCAGAGCGGCTTCTCGCGCGCGGCGCGGCGCATAGGCGAAGGGAGGGACGGCCATCGTGAGCGCCGTATTGGAAGTTCGGGCGTTGTCCAAGCGGTTCCCCGGGAAGCGGGGAACGCCGGAGAAGGCGGTGCTAGGCGGCGTGTCGTTCCGCGTGGACGAAGGCGAGTTCGTCACGCTGATCGGTCCGTCCGGCAGCGGCAAGACGACGTTGTTTCACTTAATCGGCGGTTTGGAAATGCCGACGTCGGGCGATATTCTGCTGCACGGCCGCAGTACGGTCGGCACGCGCGGCCGGATCGCGTACATGCCGCAGCAGGCGTCCCTCATGCCGTGGCTCACCGTGTCCGCGAACATCGAGCTTTCGCTGACGATCGCCGGCCTCGGCAAGCGCGAAGCGCGCGGGCTCGCCCGCGACTGGCTGGCCCGGATCGGGCTGGAGGCAGCCGCGGACCAATATCCGGACGTGCTCTCCGGCGGCATGCAGCAGCGGGTCTCCTTCCTGAGGGCGCTGCTGTCCCCGCAGCGTCTCATGTGCCTGGACGAGCCGTTCAGCGCGCTCGATGCGCTCACCCGGCAGCATATGCAAGCCTGGCTGCTCTCCCTATGGGAGAGTAATCGCCGCTCCGTGCTGTTCGTCACGCACAGCATCGAGGAGGCGCTGCTGCTGTCCGACCGGATCCTGGTGCTGTCGGCGGCACCGGCATCGATCGTCCGCGAGGTGGCCGTGCCTTTCCCGCGGCCGCGCTCGGAAGCGCTGTGGAGCGATCCGGCATTCATCCGGCTGAAGCAGGAGCTGTACGACATGCTGCGGCCCGAATCGGCCCGCGGTTGAATCCCTCATTGGAAGCGTCGGAAAGGAGGCGGCATCATGAGTCATATGCGGCATGACGGCCGATGGGCGGATGCCCACATTCATCTGGATATGTACGAGGAGCATGAGCGAGAGCCGCTTCTGCGTCGCGCGTTCGGCGAAGGCGGCGTCGCGGCCGTCGTCGCCGTCTCGATGCATCTGCGCTCCTGCGAGACGAACCGCCGGCTGGCACGGCTGTATCCGGGGCGAGTCCATCCCGCGTACGGTTTCCATCCGGAGCAGCCGCTGCCGCTGGAGGCCGAGCTGGACGCGCTGGTCGCCTGGATCGCGGCGCGCGCGGCGGAGGGCGAAGCGTTCGCGGTCGGCGAGGTCGGCCTGCCGTATTATGCGCGCACGGAAGCCGAGGCGGCGGGCCGCCGTTTCGACGAAGCGCCATATGCCGCGCTGCTTGAACGGTTCGTCCGGCTGGCTGCCGAGCTGGATCGGCCGATCGTGCTGCACGCGGTGTACGAGGATGCGGCGAAGGCCTGCGAGCTGCTGGAACGCTATGGGGTCCGGCGCGCGCATTTCCACTGGTTCAAGGGACCGGAAGCGACGGTGCGGCGCATGATCGCAAGCGGGTACGCGGTATCCGTCACGCCGGACGTGCTCTACGAAGCGGAGATCCGCGAACTGGTCCGGATCTACCCTCTCGGGCTGTTGATGACGGAGACGGACGGGCCGTGGCCGTTCGAAGGTCCGTTCGCGGGACGGCGCACCGCGCCGGAGATGGTGCGCCGGGTCGCGGAAGAGATCGCGGCGATCAAGAGCTTGCCTGTGCCGGAGACGGAGAATCGTCTGCTAGCCAACGCGCTGGCGTTCTACGGGTTGTCTTGAGCCTGCGCGCCGTGCCGCGCGCGGGTGCGCGATGTACGCGCCGTGCCGCGGGCCAAGCAGTGCAATCGCGCTTTCCGGGGAGGCCGGAAGGGCTTTTATTGGGTGCGATGCGCAATTTGGTCCAAAAATGATGAATCGTCGGGGAAATATGCTACACTATCACTATCATCTCATGACGCGGTCGCCGGCGATCCGGCGGTCCGTACAGGAAGGGCGAGGAACATGGCCGAAGCACAGCACCAGCACCAAGATCCCGTGAAGCAGATGATCGGGATCATGACCGCCAACGGCTGGCGGATCACGGAGCAGCGGCGGGAGCTGGCGGAAATCTTCTCTCGGGCGGAAGGATATTTATCCCCGAAGGACGTCTACGATCAAATGGCGGTCGCCTACCCCGGCGTAAGCTTCGATACGGTTTACCGCAATTTGCGGCTGCTGAGCGAGATGGGAGCGCTCGAGCAGTTTTATTTCATGGACGGCGGGCTGAAATTCCGGGCCAGCTGTCTCGATCACCACCACCACCATCTGATTTGCATCAACTGCGAGAAAACGCTGACGTTCGAGTACTGCCCGATGGAGCAGCAGCTCGACCTGCCCGGCAATTTCAAGATCATCAATCACCGCTTCGAGGTGTTCGGCGTCTGCGAGGCGTGCCGGAAAGAGTAGGCGCGCGGCGGCGGGCGGATTCGGAAGTGCGGGCGCCCGGTCTTGAGCGCGAATCCTTAAGCGGCTGCGCACGACAAAACAGCGCCGCGGATCCCTTCTCATGGAAGGGACCGCGGCGCTGTTTGCGTTACGCGTTAAGGAGCGGCTTGACGGGACGGCGGCGGCCGGGACGATCGGTCTGCTGCCGCGCGTGGTTTAGGCAAGCAGCTCGCGAAGCTGCGCCTGCGCGTCGCCCTTGAAATAACCGCCGTGGTAGCAGACGACGCCTGCGATATCGAGCCCGGCCAGCTGCTGAAGCGAACGGCGTGCCTGCTCGTGGTGGATGTTCAGCGGAGCGTCCGGCAGCCGCAGGCGGCCATCCTCGAGCATGAGCGCGTCGCCGGCGATCAACGTCCGGCTCGGCCGGTGATACAGGCTGACATGCCCGGGCGTATGACCGGGCGTATCCAGTACGTCGACGTCCTCGAGCGGCGCATTGGCTTCGCCATAGCCGATCAGGCGGTCGACCGGTCCGTGCGGCGGATGCAGCAGCGCATGGCGGAAGGCGGCGCGCTTGTCGTCCGGCATTTCCGGCGGCAGGGCGGCAACGGCCGCTTCGACGGCAGCCGGCGTGATTTTGAGGAGCAGCCGCTCGCCTTGAACGTAGGGCCGTTCGATGGCCGACGCCCACGTGACGGGACGCGCCGGCAAGCTGTCGCGCAGTGCCGGAAGCCCGCCGATGTGATCGATGTCCTGGTGGGTGAGCAGGATATCGGTCAGCGATTCGAGCGGGCGCCCCGCTTCCGCCATGGCTTCCCGCAGCAGTGGCAGCTAGCCCGGGTAGCCGGTATCGACGAGCAGGACGCGGCCGTCCCGCCAGAGCAAGGCCGGATAGACCGAAGTCATTCGTCCCATGACGACGGCGCGAAGTTCGAGCATGGCGATGCCATTTGCGATGATCATCAAAAAATCCCTCCGTATAGAAAGTCTCGAGGACCATCTTAATCGAAGGGATAGGGTTAGTCAATATATAGAATTTCTATTATACCATAGAAAAAAATATTAGTCAATAGGTTATACGAGAAACATGGCGACGACCGTCGTCGCGGCCAAGCCGATCAGAACGGGCTTCAAATTGCGGCGCGCCAGCTCGAACGGGCTGACGCCGCATATCGCGGCGGCCGGTATGAGCGCCCACGGTATGAGCGTGCCGCCGCCGACCCATATCGCCGCGACTTGGCCTAGCGCCGTCAGCGTAGCCGCACCCGAGCCGATGGCCGACGCGAACAATTGCGCAACGGAACCGGCGAGCGAAATGCCGGAGAAGCCGGAGCCGTCCAGGCCGGTGATGGCGCCGGTCACGGCCAGTGTGACGGAGGCGACCGCCTGGTTCAACGGCAGGCCGTGCGGGTAGTACGCGCGCATCGCCTCCGTCATGACCGGATCCGTCAATCCATGTACCTTCAGCAGCCCGACTTCCGCATGCGGCCGAATCGAGCCCGTCCGGTCTAGGTGGAAGGCTTTCAATGTCGAACATCCCTTTCTGGTCATGAATTACGATGACTTCACATGAATTCCTTCCCAAGCTGCGTTTCCCTTCTATAACTTCCAGAAATTAGTATTGAAAAAATGGTAAATGAATCACTTTTTTGGATTTCCGCTATTTCCCTGTCTCCCGAACCATTTTGACGCTTGATGGGAACAAGCGTTCTGTTTTATACTTATAGAAAAGTTGATAACGGAGGGAACGGAGATGCCCGATAAATATGTGGGTATGGTCGTGACGATCATCTACTGCGATCGATCCGGCCGGATTACGCAGCGTCGGATTCGGGTGGATGCGGTTCAAGGGGAACGCGTCAAAGCGTTCGATCTGGAGAAGCGGGCGCCCCGCGTTTTTCGTATTGCGCACATTCTGGCCGTGATGCCGGACCAGCGCACCGCCTGACGGCGTCACGATATCGTCTCCGCGGCGGCGGATATAAGACAAAGCAACCCGTGTCCGGTTTACGTCGGCCGGACGCGAATTGCTTTGTGCTTGCTGCTTGATTTATTATATCGTCGTGGGGCGAGGCGGTTCGATCCGGCCGCGCCGGTTATTCTTCGATATACTTATCGACCGTGTCCAGGACTTCGCCCAGCTGCCGATGGCAGAACACGATGTCGTTTTGATTGTCGTCCGTCTTTTTCTTGACCGCGTTATAATTGTTTGAATGCTTAATAATCGTAAAGCCTCTGTAGTTTTCGTAGATCGTCCGCATGTTACCATCTCCTCGATGAATGATTTCGGGGTCAAGCAAGCTTGCTTAAGTGGGCGATGCCGATGATGCGCGAAGATTCCCAGGTCATGGTTTGCTGCAGGACCGTCAAGAAACAAGGCTCCGATCCGTTCGGCAATACGAATACGGGATTCTCGCCGAAGGACGTGCCCGGCAGGCGGAAGCCGCCGCGCTCCGGTTCGCCGCTTGGATCGAACGAGGTCTGAAGCGGCCGAATCGCGAGACGCATCCGTCCGAACACCTTGAATTGATGGCAGCAATCCGTCATTTCCGCGTCATGCCAATCCAACAATTCGACCCTTTCGATGAAGAAGACCAGCGGCTGGCCTTGTTCGCCGCGCAGCGTGATCCGGTTGGCATCGGCGTTGTCGGCGTTCAATTCGTAGGCTGCTTTCCGGACGGCTTCCTTTTTCGTTCTCGAAATGACCATGCGCGAAATAAGTGCTTCGAACGTCGCTTGGGAGGAGCATTCTCTCGTTTTCATAGGACGGGTTGCATTCTCCTTTGATCGTATCATGGATCATGAATGTTTTCGGAATAACAGCATTTTATTAAATCTTGGCTAAAAAGTACGTCGAACCGCAGGGGCGAGCCATCATTTGTTTTGTCGAATCGGCAATATCGCTGCTAAAGCCAGCGCCGCGAGAAGCGGGACAGCCCGGTACAGCCGGAAAATTCTAGGAGCACAGGAACGTTACCTTGTCAAGAAAAATTCGATGTACTAAATGAAGTTGATTTCGACAAAAATCGCCGACCTCGTTCGACAACTTCCTCGTCCGATTCTTGCTATGGTTAATGATGTCGGTTGTCATGAATGCCTTTGGCAGATGGGGGGAAGGGAAATTGATGAAGTTGGATTTAAGTGATATAATACAGCAGCTCGGAATTAGTTCAGTTAAATTCAACGCATGGAAAGATGCCGTGCTGGATGGCGAAGCAGCCCGTACAGAGACACAGGGCCGGGCGTTTGCGATCGTCATGGACGAAGAGACTAGCGAGGGCGAGGTCGAACAGATTCCGGAGGAGCATCCCGCGGATCCAGGCCGTTCGTTAGGGCAACGACTTCGTTTTCCTTAAGCATTCATCGCTTCCCGATCAAACGTATGCAAGACGAGGCAAAACCACTGAAAAGTGGTGACGCAAAGCTATAGGGGCTTCAATGCCAGCCAGCTGCCGGATGAGGAGGGAAAATGGCCGTGGTTGACATCGACAAGCATGTGCGAGACTTAGTCGACGCGCTTCATTTGGACGATGACATCATTCTGAAGCAATTCAATTTTGCACTGGGCGAACGGGAGTTGACGCGCGAAGAAGCGCTGCGGTTCCTGGCTTTTCTCCGAAGCGAATTGAACGCGAAACGATAAAGCCGCCATACCGGGCTCGACCGGAAGGCGGCTTTCGTTTTGCGCGCTGCCGCAGACCGCGGTCAGCGCGCAGGGCAGAGGCAAGTTCGTCAGTGCGCGGACTGGCGCAGCGCCCGAATCTCTTCGCGGGCATTGTCGTTCATCATCGCCGGCGTCCATTTCGGTTCCCATACCAAATGCACCTGCACGTCGTTCACGCCGTTCACGGACAAAGCCGCATGCTTCACGTCGCGGACAATCTCATCGGCGAGCGGACATTCCGGGATGGTCAGCGTCAGTCGAATGCTAGCGCTGCCGTTCGCCTCCGCTTCGATGCCGTACACCAGCCCCAAATCCACGATATTCGCTCCTACTTCGGGATCCTTGACTGCTTCCAACGCGGTCAGGATGGCGGATTCCAGTTCCACCGCTTACCCACTCCTTATGTTCGCATTGTTAATAGCATGTCCCGAGCATATCGAAGATATCTCCGCGGAACGTACGGCAGCCCATTCTTATCGAATGGCGGCCGCGGCAGAAGGATCTTCTGCCAACAAAAAAAGGCCGTCAAAGGCAACGGGCTTTTGATTCCTTCGCTTATTCGCATAAAGGGGTAAAAAAAATCCGGGGCCCTTCTTTCGAAGGGCCCCTTTCATGGGAGATGTGTGTTTTCATTTCTGTTGATTGCCGATATATTCTTTAGAACCTTGATAAATATGGGTTTCTGAAGTAACTGAGTCTGTATATTTGGGTGTTGTCGGCATATGTATTGTGTATTAAGTCATCAATTTGTCATCAACCTAGTCATCGAAATTCTTGTTTTGCTTTTTTTGATTTTGCTGATAATAAGGCATCAAAAGTATCTGCTGCAGCCCTATCAGCAGACTCAATAACATGACCATAAACATTCATAGTAGTGGAGATTTTTGAGTGCCCAAGTCGATTCGAAATGATTTTCGCGTGAATTCCTTGATTGATTAGTAAAGTTGCAGATGTATGTCTTAAATCATGAAATCGTATATATTTCATTCCTGGAATGCGCTTAATATATTCTCTCCAGTTATCGCTAATTGTTTTCGGGTAGAGTGGTACACCGTTTTCACTCGCAAATAAGAAATAGTATTCCCCACCTTTCCAAGGCACTTCTGAGTTTGATCTGACTTTCATCATATGGGCTTGATAAGCTTTAAGTTCAGATACTAGGGAAGTGGGGATAACGATTCTTCTGAATGAGCTTTTTCTTTTTGGGCCCTTTATTATAGGGAGACCATTTTTAAACATAGGTATAGTTTGCTTAATATCGATAGTTCCATTTTCTAAATCAATATGCTTCCATTCTAATCCAAGAATTTCCGCTCTTCTCATTCCAGTTGTAAGAGCTAAAGTAATAATTACTCTCAAACGAATACTTTCTGTTTGGAGAGAGGTTAGTAAAGATAAAACCTCATCTTCGTTATATACAGACATCTCTTGAGGCGTTTCTTTTGGTTTGGAAACACCTTCCATCGGATTTTGAGGAATAACCTTCCACTCTTGAGCTTTTATAAAAATGCTTCTAAGGACGCGGAAAATATACACACGTGTAGCTGCTCCAACATTGTTTTCAGCAAGTTCATTTAGAAAATCGACTATATGCATAGTCTTTATCTTTTCAATTGATTTTTCCCCGAAATAAGGCTTTATACGTTTATTTGCATGATAAGAATAATTGAAGGCTGTTGTCTCTTCAAGATTTTTGTTTACAAATTTATCAATCCATATATCAATAAATTTTGATACACTCATTTTTTCAGGGGTTATATACTGACCAGACTCTATAAGCATTTTGAACTTTAATAATTCTTCATTCAAATATGCATTTAATTTCTTTGGCGACTTCAATAATTGTGAATCATCTACTTTTACAGTTTGTGTTCTTCGAATTCGCTTGCCAGAAGAGTCTGTACCTACCTCAACGTACATATACCACGAATTTTTCCCGCGTTTCTGAAACGATGCCACCTAGACTCCCCCTTATCTTGTGTCATCTTGTACCATAAAGCTTAGTGTCCGTAATAAATGCTGCTTCTGATCTTCATTTAGAATTATATTGTGATACATAATTGAACCTTCTTTTAACCATTTTTCAAGATCGAGAGTATATTTTTTTGAACTTGGATTGTCGATTGCATTTGCTTTATATCTGAATCCAATTAACCTGAGAGGATTTAGGATTTTGTCGACTATCTTACTGTCACTTTTTACTATCGATTTTAAGGATCTAGGTAAGCCTTGAGGCGTAATTTCGATCTGATCTCGAATCTCTGGAGCTACTTCAAAAAGGATATCGTCAATTTCTTCCTTTACGACTGGGAAGAATCTAGATTCATCAAACGAGATATAGGGGATGATATCGTCTAACCACAAATCAACAATGATGTCATAATCAGCTTCATCATTCTCACTTTTGGTATTGTTTCTAAACGGACGAATCTTATTTAATTGTACATTGGCTAAGTTCAAATATTTTAGAGAAATAGTCCTCAAGTTTTCAGGTACTTGCCCATTTCCTTGTGATCGGTTCATCGAAATCAAAACTCGTTTATTGATACGTTCCATACCATAAATTGCATTCTCAATATATCCTTGCAATTCCAGGTATTTATTAAATTTTGTTTCTACATCAATGTTTGGGTTGTTTTCAATAAAACTATCAATTTCTATAACGCGCTTTAACATATTTTCTGTTTCATCTAAAAACTCCGATGATATTAATGCGTCGCTTCTGGCTTTATCTATATATTGCTTACCAGTTTCAATTATTGTATTTATGTCCTTTTTATCAGGCAAATAACCAGCTTCATTCATAAGCACTTCGTATTCAACCTTTAAAGCATCTGCAATTTTCCGGATCGTTTCAGGTTTTGGAATTCCACGCAACCCGTTTTCTATCCTTGAAATTTGCGAATTGCTGATCCCCGATTCTTCTGCCAATTGATTGATACTCATGTTTCTTGATAACCGTAGTTCTTTAAGGTAATCCCCGAAACTGTTCTCCATTATTTTGTACTCCTCCCGTTATATCTTTACCTAAAGGCATAATATCATTTTTGTTGCCATTTGGCAAAATGAAAAATGATGAATGAGATAGCAATAGCAAGTATATGTGAGAGAACATATGTTTTTATCAAGAAAATCATCTATTAGTCAATTTTACCTTTTGGCTAATCGGATTTATATTATTGCCATAAGGTAATGTTGCCTTATGGTAACAAAGTGGAGAGGAGGTTAAGGGGTATGAGGCTAAATTTAAACATAGAAACCATTAGGCAAATTATGGAGCAGAAAGGCTGGGATGAAAAGAAATTAGCAGCCGAAATTGGTGTCTCGCGGACGCAAGTATACCGTGTCTTTCGTGGTCAAAGAGCGCCTGGTAATGAGTTTATTGCAGGCCTAATCAGCGTTTTTAAAAGTACAAGTCTAAAGAAGTTGTTTCATTTAAATAAATAATTGCCAAAAGGTATCAGGAAGGGAGAAAGATTCATGCAATTTGAAAAAGAAACATCTGATTTTTTTAAATCAATTAAACAGAAGCTGATCGAAGAAATTCGAGGGGAGCTTCTGCCGATCATTTACACCGAAGTGTACCATCATTGTCTAACGGTTCCAGATGCTGCACGCTATACTGGCCTCTCTGAAGATACGATTTATACTCTCTGTAAACAAAAGCAAATACCCCATTACAGGGGTGGGGCTGCAAATTCAAAAAAACCAAAAATATTTTTCCGAGCTGGAAGTTTGGATAAGTGGATGCATGAACAAGAAAAAGAAAATTGTATCGGATGGGGAGAGGGAGCGGTACAAAATGAACCGATGCTCAAATAATGAAATTAAAAGTAACGTTAAGATCGTCATCCAAAAAGTTGGAGTTCGTACCGCAATAAAGACATTTGTAAACTTAGCTCGGACAGATTCAGAAATGAAATCTGTCGAAAAGCTGGAAGTGATATTTGGCATGATGACATACGTTGCAGAAATTTGCTCTGAGAGGATGATTCAAACTCTTGGAGAACGGACTTACGTGTTTCCAATATGCACGAAATCAGGTTCTTGTTGTGGTGTGAGGATCATGCGTGGGAAATTCTTTTACGACATAGTTGAGGAAATCGAAAAAAGTTGGGTTGCCCCTACTGCGAATAGAGGCAACCTGCAAAGTAAATCATTATTGTTCAACCTTAATTGTAGTTGAAGTATATCAATTATTCAACGACTTGAAATGAGGAAGTGAGGATGGAAGGTTGGATTAAGCTTCATAGAAAAATTAGGGAAAATCCAATTTTTAATGATCTTCAGCTATATAGATTGTGGAGCATTTGTTTACTTGAAGCGAGTCATAAAAAGCATCAACAACCAGTCGGAAGACAAACAGTTTCACTCAGTCCAGGACAATTTGTAACAGGTAGATTCGACCTTCATGGCATGTATAACAGAGGATTAAAGCGAAGCGACCAAGTTGCGGAGTATACGGTGTGGAGATGGTTACAGACCTTAGAAAGGCATGGTTTAGTGAGCATCAATTCGAGCAACAAATTCTCCATTGTTACCGTGGTTAATTGGTCTTTTTACCAAAATGACGAGCAACAGAATGAGCAGTCATTTGAGCAATCGATGAGCAACAAACGATCAACAAATGAGCAGCTAGTGAGCACAAACAAGAATGTAAAGAATGATAAGAATGAAAAGAATGGTAAGAAAAAAGAGATAAAGAAGTATTTTTCTGAATTCGTCTCATTAACTGAAGCAGAATATCAGAAGCTTTGTGAAGCGGAAGGAGAAGATTTTACTAAGCGGTGTATTAGCACACTGGATAACTATAAGGGAGCTTCAGGCAGAGTGTATAAGAGCGATTACCGGGCCGTTCTCAATTGGGTCATAGATCGTGTACGTCAAGATGAGTTGAAGGGAGCCAAGCACCATGAAGAAAATCGAATGGCCGAACGAAGGAGAAAAGATAGCAAGAATGCTGGCGAACCGTATCGAGCAGATGAAGATCCATACGCAGACCTCTACAACTAAAGAGCAAAGCTTATATAAATGTTCGATATGCTCGGACAATGAAGTGATTTATCAATTTACTGATGAAACCAAAACTTATATCTCAAGCATGGAGCCATGTAGCTGCGTTAAAGAAAGACGATTTAAAGAGTTTAATCCTTCAGAGGATTTTACTAATAAGGAATTGCGCCACACTTTCAAAAACGCATTGATTGATGATGACAACATGAAGCAATTCGAAGCGGCAATTTCATTCATTCGGAATCTGGATGCTCATATCAATAACGGCACATGGCTTTACGTTTTCGGTGACGAACTCAGAGCTGATTATTTAAGCAAGCAAGTCAAAGAAGCACAAAGGGCGGAATCCTTGAACAAGCAAGTAAAAGAGATGTCCGCATTCGGTACAGGTAAAACATTTCTCATGCAGTGTATAGCCAATGCTCTGGCACATCGAAAACAACCTGGAATTTTCGTGAACGAAGAGCGGTTGTTCGGGGACATTAAAGCTACATATGAACGAAAGAACGTTGAAAGTGAAAGGGAAGTTTTACATCGTTATTATCAGGTGCCTATCCTTATGATCGATGATATTTTTTCGGCTCAATACACAGAATGGGCCGAAGGTAAATTGTTTGGCATTTTGGATGAGCGGTGGAGGAAGAAGCGAATAACCATTTTTTCGAGCAATTACGCTGTAGGTAGGATTAAAAGCCGGCTGCCATTCAATGGCGGGAAGATTTCTAGCCGTATCACCGGTCAATCCGAATTTATTGAAATGGTTGGGCCGGATCGGCGGCGTTCCATTGATCGTGATTATATCTGGAAGAGGGGAATCGAAACGGAATGATGACTTACGAGGTAACTAAAGTTGAATACAACAAAATGAAATCTATTTTGGAGACTATCCCGAAAACGAAGGCCTTTGTTAAAGATTTCGAAAAACATGAACTTCCTGAGAATCTTCAAACAATACCCGCTTATGTTGAAATGAGTCGCTTACTTGAATTGGTTGAAAGAGCAATTGAATTGATACTGGACGAGGACATCAAACGGCTACTAACCCATAGGTACTTAAAAGGCCAATCTTATGCTCAGACCATGTTGTTCTTTAGTGGGCTTGCTTACACCGAGAGAACATTGCTTCGCAAGATAACTGAAGGTATTAACGATATAGCAAGATCGTTTAAAATGTGGGGTGAATTAGCATGACTAAAACGCTTGAAGTTTCGAAGGCAGAATATCGCCAAATGAAAATAACTTTGGAGCAGTATCGGAAAAACAAATCCTTATTAGGTTTTTTTGAAGCGCATTGTGAGAACAATTCTGCTGAATACGAGAAACTTAATAAGAAAGTTCAAATGATTGAAAGCTTAATCGATTTGATCGGAGATGAAGAGATTAAGAAAATCATAGCTTTCAGGTATCTTAAAGGGCAGCCTCACAAAATTACTGTTTTACATTTTGCGGGCATGTATTCTGACTCAACCATTGATAGGCGAATAATAACTGGAATTACAGAACTGATAATCGCGGCGAAGGTCACAGGAAATTTTGAGTTCTTAATCTCTAGTTGAACATATTGCGGGTATGTGCAACTCGTTCTAAAAAAAAAGGAAAAGATCAATATTCCTAAGCGTTTGCGAAGTCGAGCGAGTTGAACAGAATGTCCGGTATGGCCAACCCAATCTCCTAGAAAATGGAGTAATTGAACGAGTGGAACTTACGTCTCATTCGCTCAATTACTCATTTGCAGGATAGGTGAAATTCATTTTCTGAAATCGGCTCAAACCCAGTATTCCCAAGCGTTTGGCGATATGCCGCGAATTTCACAAAATATAAGATATGTGTAATTCGTTCTTCAAAAATTACTCTGCCTGGATAGGTGGGAATATTGTAAAATTAAAGGGTGGCATTAAACTAACGGGCAGATTTGCTTAATAGTCTCCTGTAACATTATGGTACAATTTGAGGGAAGGAGGGCTCGAATTGACAGCTATTATTAATAAAGATGGCTACGAGTTTGTAGAGTGCATCTCATTGAATGAACACGAACTAAATCATTACTCACCGCTGGCAGGTTCATACGCCGTAGTTCGATTCGATAGTAAGTATCTGATTTGTTTTAATACACTGAGAAAACAGTGGGAAGTACCTGCTGGAGGAAGAGATGGCAATGAAACGACGAAGGAATGTGCGATTCGGGAGCTTTATGAGGAAACAGGGCAGGTCGTTAAGGATATGGAGCTTAGGGGCTTACTGAAAGTTAGAAAACCAGATGGAACAATGAAGTATAACCCAATTTATTATGCAGAATTAGATAAGGTAGTTCCGTTTAAAGAAAATGATGAAACAGACAAAATTTTATTTTGGAATTTTACCGATAATGTAGGTTATATCGATGAAGTTGACGAGGCAGTCCTTAGATGGTGTAAGGCATTACGCTAAACATTCCTGTTGAGCCTAAGAAATGGGCTTTGTAAAAAAGGGAGCGCCTCAGTATGATGGGTTTGTCGACAACACATCAAGGAGGCGCTCCTACTATGAAGTTTAAGCAATCAGACGTACAAA